>JAQYWI010000100.1 GCA_030145015.1 Desulfobacterales bacterium | reverse complement strand
AATTGTAAAATTTCTAAATTTATTAGCATCCGGCCCCAACCATCAGGTTGGGGCCGGATGTAGCTTAAATTTGATCGAGCACCTGTGAGGGTACGTCAAAGGGTTCTGCAACGGAGTAATTGTTGGCGCAGGAGATGGATTCAGATAAAACCGTCTGAATTTGGTCCAAAACCTCACAATCCTCCATACAGCCTGGAAAAGCCTCCCGCGTAGAACATTCTTTGCAAGGACTTTTTACAAGATGACCAACGTCGAAATCAAAATTTTGAT
The DNA here is from genome assembly GCA_030145015.1 of Desulfobacterales bacterium. Next base: position 19,645 of record JAQYWI010000100.1, on the reverse strand, counting down.
TGTCTGCCGCTTTGTCTAACATTTTAGCACCTTAATCATTTGAGGTTGTTGTTGCTGGCCCGTGCTTATCTTTGCCTTTATAGTGGTTGTCAAAAAAACGTTTCGGTATTCAAACCTTTTTTTCTACAACCACTCATGCCGTAATTCCGTATTTCGGAACATTATTATGGAAAGCGGTATAAATCTTCATATCGGCCATTGAGACACCGATCATTAGGTTAATTTTCAGGCAATTCGACTACATTACTATACAACTATCATGCCAATTTTGCCTATTTTAAGAATTCTATTATTTTCAGCAACTTATAAATTCCGCAATATTTCGGGTAGGCAAAATGTGACAAATGTTGTCAAAAAATATGTCAAAAAATTGTCAGTCGGGTGTTTGGATATCGGAAGGCGGCAGCGTATCAATGCGCACCCTGGGCTGGAACTTTCTTTCAAATTTTAAAAGGATGACACCAATGGATAGTGTAAAAAGATGAACCGCAAAGAAAAAAAATAAAACACCCTCTTTTGAATTCCATCCCAATAACAAGAAAATAATCGCACTAAACAACAGAAATTTGGTCTTCATGATTGGTTTTCCCGGGTTAAATTTTTAGTCCAATGGTCATCGTCTACATTAGATTTATCGGTCGGTTCGTCCAAAAACTTTAATTAAAAAAACTTAAGTATGACCTTTCCCGGGCCGATATAGGACTATATATCTATAGCGTTGGGGACAGAAGTCACTTCAAATGTAAGGCCCTGAACGAATCGGTTGGTTATCGAAATTTTAAGACGTTTAATTTTTTCACATTTGAGGATCGCATGAAAAAAGAGATTGACACCTTTATCAAGGATCTGAAATCAAATAAAAAGCTTGATACCTTTGATGAAGCTTCTACAAAACAGGCCGTGGTTCTAAGGTTACTATCGTTCTTAGAATGGGACATTTTTAACGTCGATGAGGTCTCTCCGGATTACGCCGTCAATTCCAATAGGGTCTCCTACTCCTTACGGATTAACAATTCGAACAAAGTTTTCATTGAGGTAAAACGCATTAACGAAAAATTGGATAACCATCAAAAGTCGCTGCTCGGTTTTGCCTCAAGAGAAGGCGTTAACGTTTCAATCCTGACCAACGGCCTCATTTGGTGGTTTTATCTGACAGCATCTACAGGAAGTTCACAGGAAAGATGGTTTTATTCAATAGATCTGTTAAAACAAAAAACAGATGACTTTGTTCCTCAATTGATAGACCTGCTGAGCAAAAATAAGGTCGCCAGGGGTCAGGCATTAAAAACGGCCAAAGCGCTCAACCAAAATAAAAAGCAAAAAATGGCATCGGATATTATCCCGGAAGCCTGGAATAAGATTATTTCCCAACCGAATATGATTTTTGTCGAATTATTGAGGGAAACCACTGAAAAAATCTGCGGCTACAAAGTCGAGGCCAAAATAATTGAACGATTTCTGGAAAAGAATTTAGACAAATGGTTAATCTCCAAGCGTCCGTCCGCCAGCGCATCACCACCTCCCAGGATCATTGAAGTCTCCAGCATAGAGGATAAACCGAAACCGCACTTTTCAACTGTGGCGCCCAAAGAACCTGTTAAAAAAGCAGCGAGCTACATCGGCAAAGAGATCAAATCCTACGCATTTAACGGCAAAACCAGCCCGGTCCGCAACTGGGAGGACATGTTAACCGGCCTTTGTGAGTATTTTGCTTTGATCCATTCTAAGGATTTTGAAAAAGTGCTGTGGATTTCAGGAGAAGACAATACCTATTTTTCGCGTTACTCGGATCAATTGCGTATCCCCGAAAAAATCAAAGGGACCAATATTTATGTGGAAACCAAACTCGGTCCCGAGGAAATTGTAAAAACTTCCCGCAGTCTTATAGCTGAATTCGGTTATCACGCCGGTGATTTAACAATAACCACGACATGACGCCGGGAGCCCGACAGATGGCAGGGCTAAGTAAGAATTGAATATTGAATATTCAATCCATTCAATCCATTCAAATTTTCATTACACCCCACGCCCCCAAGCGAATTGAATATTTAAGGTCCGCCTCTCTCCGAGCTGTAGGCTATACCCTCCGGCCTGTCAGGCTACGGGCGGGAAGCGGAGCCGGAAGCCGGCGAATCAATTATAAAAAAACCTCTCATAAAAATGACGGAGCCAAGCGACATCCACAAATATTCAATATTTAGCCAAACGTCTGGACTTAAATCCCAGTTTTTGCTTTAAGGATGATAGAAGCTCACAACCTTTGGAACCGGTAGGCAATGCAAAAAACGTATCTTTTCTACGACATCGAAACGACCGGTCTGAATAAAGCGTTTGACCAGGTTTTGCAGTTCGCGGCAATTCGCACAGACAGACAGCTTAATGAAATTGATCGCTATACGATCAAGGTTCAGCTGCGCCCGGATGTGATTCCATCTCCCGGTGCAATCATAACCAACCGTATGTCAATTGAAGATTTAACCACCGGACTGTGTGAATTTGAGGCCATCCGGGAAATCCACCAATTAATGAATCAGCCCGACACGATCAGTCTGGGATACAACACCCTGGGCTTTGATGATGAATTTTTGCGATTCTCTTTTCATCGCAACCTGCTGCCCGCTTATACGCATCAGTACCGGCATGGCTGCGGTCGTATGGATTTGCTCCCCATGACCGTCATCTTCTGGCTTTACAGACGAGAGGCTATCATCTGGCCCCAAATTAACGGCAGGCCGTCACTAAAACTGGAGCATCTCCGTGAAGCCAATCAGCTTACCGCCGGGCCGTCCCATGATGCGGCCGCTGACGTGCGGGCTACGATAGAGCTCGCCCGGAGGCTTTTCGCAGACAAACAGATGTGGGACTTTCTGTTGGGCTATTTTGAAAAAGGCACGGATGCGCACCGCATCGATGAAATACCCCCCTCCTTTGAGAGTGCTCTGGGCGAACACCGCAAAGGATTGATGGTCGGCAGCGAATACGGCCCCCGGCAAATGTATCAGGTGCCTGTGCTGTCTATCGGAAACTCCATCCCCTATTCGAATCAAACCCTGTGGCTGCGACTCGACTTGCCGACCCTTAGAGAAACCAGAGCCGCGTCAATCGATGAATCCACGTGGATTGTGCGGAAAAAATATGGGGAACCCGGCATTTTATTGCCCCCCCACCAGCGATATTGGAAATATTTAAGCGATGAACGTAAAGCCATCGTTGCCGAAAATCTGCAATGGCTGCAGTCGAACCCGACAACGTTTCAAAATATTGTTGGCTATCACCGCAACTATACCTATCCGTTTATTCCGAATCTAGACCCCGAAGCGGCCCTTTACCAGATTGGCTTTTTCCCGCGTTCGGATGAAAAATTATTCACTCAGTTTCAAACAGCACCGTTAGAAGAAAAAAGGGAAATGATCAATCGCCTATCAAGTAAGGATGCCCAAACGTTGGCGAGGCGATTGCTATACAGAAATTTTCCCAAAAGCCTGTCTGAAAATATTACCAGGGAATTTGAAGCCTATATGCGTCGAATTAATCCGCTCCAGGAGGATGACGCTATAGTGGATTATAAAGGGGAGCCCCGGCTGACACCATCGGTCGCTTTAAGAGAAATCGAGCACCTTAAAAAATCCGTCAGCCTTGATAAAAATCAAAGCGAGTTATTAGAAGACCTGGAAACTTTTATAAAAAAAAATTTTCCGAAAAAAAAGGCAGGCAGGCAATTGTCTATCGGTGATAAGTTCTAGAAATGCCTAAAGTTACGGTTTCGCTGCGCTCTATCTTTTATATTAAATTCGATCGTTCGACCCTGTCGTTAGACCCTGAGGTTCTCGAAGGGAGGCTCTCGACGGGTAGAATTCCTTAATTTTAGGCATTTTAGATCATTTTTAATTTTAGCTCATTTGTTGTTGCCGCAGAGCAAAATTTCATGCGCCTTGGGGCTGCAATTGAAGAGTAGATCGAAAATCGACAGGTCGGGGACAAAGCGGCCCCATAACTGCGGATAGATGCAGGCACGTGGTTTAAAGAATTTAAGCTCGATGCCTTTTTGCTCGAATAGTGCCCCATCAAGATATTTTCCGGCAGCATGCTGTGCCAGATAGGTTGAAGCGCCCAGGCATTTGCATATTTCAACCAGCCCTTGGTTGCCGGTTGCTTGAATCCCAAATTCCGATAATAATTTGATCTCGGTTTCAATTTTAAGCTGCCGGAACAGATAGCGGATAATCGTTAGGTTCAAATCCATGAGTTTTTCGAATCTCGCCAGATATACTTCTTCAAGAAATGGCATATGATCGGCATAATACGGTGACTTTGCATAGGCGGATTTAAGGCTTGCGAGATGTTTTGCTACCCAGCGGAACTCATGACAGACCCTGACTTTATGGATACGCTGCAAACCCAATCCCTTTTTCCATACCGGAATCGTCAACCACAATGTTCCCTGATCGTTTTTAAAACGATTGCGGCTAATCCAGGTAGTGCCCCGGGGAAACTGCACAATATCAAGAATAACAAAAACATCTGCTAAATACGCCTTATAAAAGAATCCGGGAAATGGAGAGAAGTAAGGTTGGTTGGTGGAGACAATCATGGGTTGAGCCCGTTGGCCCGTTTCACGTTAAAAAAATGCCTAAAATGCGTCCAAGCAAGTGCGCTAAAGTGAGAAGTGAACTAAAGTGCCTAAAGTTAAGGAATTCTGCCATTTATATAATAGATGGAGCGCAGCGACACCTTAACTTTAGGCACTTTAGCTCATTTTAGGCATTTTAGGCACTCCTTCAAGATGCGTTAATCACATCAAGCATTTCGTTGACGACTCGATCGACGTCTTCGTATGCGACCTGGCAGGTACCGACTCTTTTGTGTCCACCGCCGCCATATTTAAGGGTCAAGGACCCCACATTGATTCGACCGGTATGGTTAATGATGCTGTTGCCCACAGATATCATCGCAAACGCTTTATTTTTACCGTTGGCGATCCGGATGGATATATTTTGCTCGGGATATAGAACATATTCCATAAAGCGGTTGCCTACAGGGATGGTCTCACAATCACGCAGATCAATAACAATTGCATCTCCCTCGGTTCGGGCCGATTTCGTGATCAGCAGTTCATATTTTTTATTTTCTTCATGATACAGCTTCACCCGTTCCTGGAAGTCGGATAAACTTAATATTTCTTCAACCCTTTTGGTGCGCAACAATTGCGGCAGCTGCTTCATGAGTTCAAAATTGCTAATGCTAAAGTTGTGCTTGTATCCCAGACCGGTGCGTGGATCAGCAATAAAGGCAAGCATAATCCATCCATCTGGATGAAGAATATCCTCTTTGGTAAATTTGGCCGAATCGGTTTTACCGACAATTTGAATTAACTCTTCAAATTGTTTTAGCTTATCGGCATACGCTTTATTCTGTTTATAGTAATCGTAAACAACCTGAGCCGCGCTGGGAGCCTCTTTGCTGGCACCTTTAAATTCCCCTTCCAGCTGCAAACGCTCACGCTCGCTGGAATGATGATCAAACCACAGTCCACACCCCTTAACGAACGGTACATTTGCAAGAATATCATTTGCGGTTACTGCAATTTTATTATCTTGCATATCTTTGGGATGAACATAAAGAATATCATCGATAAGCCCCAACTCTTCAAGGATTGCCGTACACACCGAGCCGTCAAAATCCGATCGAGTAAGTAATCTCACAGTAATCTCCTATCGCGCTTTGGGGAGCCGGTTTGAAACAAATCGAAAATAAATAATCCTCTATCAAAAAATTAGGATCGTCAAAAAGATGTTTTTATCGAAGATCCCGGAGTCACCGACCCCTCGCAGAGCGGGTGGTTTGGATTTTTCCGCCAAAGGTGGAAAAATCCAAAGGCACGGCAGTGCCTTAATCGGTGCGGGTGGAACCGTGGATTCTCGTGCAAAGCACTCGGTTTAAAAACACCCAATAAAAATGATAATAGCCGGATATTATTTAGACATGTCGAGTTTCGTAAATTTTGCACCTTTGAAAGATACGTCTGCCATCAGACCTTTGACACGGACAAATAAAATGAATCGCATAATTTCCCTGCGGTTTTAAATCGTTTCGTTTTCATGGCCTTCATTTCCTCCCTTTAATGTTCCGTATCTCCCTAAGCTGTTTTCGGCAAAGGTAAAGTAAAGACAGGGGAGCGTGTAAGGCTGCATGCGTGCATGCCTGTAGAACATTTTAACCGCAAATAGGGTAATCATCAATAATCAAATTTCAAGGATATAAAGAAAAGGGTAAATGCGCCAATGGCGCCGGTCTCAGCGCAACTTTATTTCCTGATATGGCAAGCCGTATTTCTTGGCCAGGGCCATGAGATCTTCCTCCATGGTGATCTCTTTGCCGCTTTGGGTCCGTACCTTGATGTTCTTATCCCCTACCACAAAAATTTGAATTTTCTGAAGATCAAAAAGCGCTAGGGCAAGTCGGCGAAGTTCTTCTTGCGTGGCGCCTATAAAGGCGTCCTGAATTCTTTCAAGGGTGTCGAGTGGTTCTTTGCGCAGATAGTAGCGGCCGTAAACGTCGACCAGCTCGGCTTTGGTATCCACATTAAATACAAAGCTGTTTAAGGCATCAAGCCGCTTTAATTCAAGCTCCCTTTCAGGAATCGCTTTGCGCAGCGCATTCATAATTTGTAATGTCTCTGTAATTGCAGCCCCGGTCTGATCTCCCTTGCACCCGATATAACCGAAAAGCAAACCGGCTCTCCATTTAAAGGTTTGATGGAAACCGGCCGAATAAACCAGTCCCAGATCATCCCGCAAGCGTTTATACATCAAAGAGTCGTTGCCGCCGAATATATTCATCAAAAGGCTGATTTTCCAGTAATCCGGATGGGTTCGTTTTTCACTCGGCAGGTTTAATATGATCTGGGATTGAACCTGTCCGGGTTTGTTTATAAGCGTCAGAACCGGAGAGGTGCCAACCGGATCCTTTAAAATGCGTTCCGGCACTTTCGACTGCGGAAAAGCCTTAAGGAGCTTCTTCAGCCCGGCAATAATGTCCTCTTTTTCAATATCACCGGCGATGGCCACAGTCATGTTTGCCGGAACAAAATATTTCTTCAAAAACTGCTGTAAATCCTCCCGCGTTATAGCAGGGATTGTCTGCAAACCGGCAAGCGGATCCCGGCCATAGGGATGGCCCTTGAAATGCCAGATTTTGCTTTCCCGCATGGCCACCGACTGCGCATCTTCGCCCTGTCTTTGAAGCGAAACCAATTCCTTATTTTTTACGACCTCGAGCAAGTCGGGATTCAAGCCGGGCCGTGTTAAAACTTGCTGCAAAAGGTTTAGTCCTTTTTCCCAATCATCTTTCATCACCGAAAGATGAACCGATGTCTGCTCTTCATCAATCGAAACCCCAAGCTGAATTGCATTTTCATCCAGAACCAGGGCCAATTCGTTGGGGGACAAGGTCTCTGTCCCTCCTTGAACAAGGGAACTTCCGAGAATGTCGCTTAAGCCGATTTTGGTTGCATCCACATCGACGGAACCCACTTTTAGTAAAATCGTCAAATCAATCAAGGGTAGCTCAACATCGGGCAAATAAAATACTTTAACTTTTTCGACATCAAATATCTCGGCGGGCGGGTATTGAATTTTTTTAGGATTCCGCCGAAAGGAAAGCGGATGTTTCCATCCATCCGGAGTGGGAAAATCAGATCTATTTTCCCGGCCGTCCGTATAACTGACGTTTGTCGCTGCACTGCCGCTTACGGTGCGCATTTCGCTATATTTAGCGGGCGGTTTTTCGGGTTGCCCGCCCGGAATAACGTAAACCGCGGTTTTATTATCTTCGCGAATGTATTTGCCGGCCGCTTCACGGATATCCTCCGGGGTAACGGCATCGATTCTTTCCAGGTAGTTCGTCAGGTAGTGCCAGCCGATCTGAACCTCAAGGCTTGCCAGTGTTCCGGCCAGGCTTTCGTTGCTGCGCATTCGATCTAAAAAGTCGCGCTGATTGAGTTTTTTGATGCGTTCAAGTTCCCGGGGCGCTACCAGTTCGGTTTTGAATTTTTCGACTTCGCCAATGAGCAGGTTTTCAAGCTTTTCGCAGGCCTGCAAATAGGCCTGACGTTTCTCTTCTTCGCTGATCTGACCTGCACCTGTTTTCAGTTCCTGGGGCTCATTCGGCGACCCTCCCAGAATAACCATGCCGCCGTAACGATTGTCCGGATTATACCCCCAGGCTTCAACGGCAAGACCCTTGTTAATAATGTTGTGCGTCATGCGGGCGCCGCGGCCATGGCTTAACACCATTGTCATGGCATCCAGCGCATAGAAATCCGGGGTTCCCATTTTAGCGCTATGAAATCCGACGCGTACCAGCGGTGTCCGGGCGCCTTTTAGAAATCGTATGTTCTTGCGCGGCCCCTGCTGAGCGGGCTCCCGGGTTACCGCTTCAATTGCGCGCACACCGGAAGGATAGCGCTCAAAGTAAATCCGGGCCCATTTTTTAGCCTCTGCCACGGTAACATCTCCAACAAGAACACAGACGGTATTTGCGGGCGTATAATATTTTTTATGAAATTCAATGGCATCCCGTGTACTGTATTTTTCCATGTCGCTTTTCCAGCCGATGGTGGGATTGCGATAGGGGTGGGCGGTATAGGCCGCAGCATTAAGATCCAGCCACGCAGCACCGCCGGCATCATTGATGTATCGGAAAGCCCATTCCCGTTGAACCACATCTTTTTCAACGTAAAATTCCCGCCATGAGGGCTCAAACAGCTGCTCACTGGTGATGGAAAACCACTGTTCCAGCATGTCTGACGGCACAGAGGTCATATACTGGGTCTGATCTTTGGTCGTAAAGGCGTTGACCCTTACGGCCCCATTTTTACCAAGCTGAGATGAATATGCCTGTGAAACATATATTTTTTGAACTTCGGCTCGAAGTTTTGCCATCTCGGCCTGTTTTTCCCTGATCAGCTTCTGGTCCGGATTCCGATTTTGTTGCTCACTAAGAATCGTTTGGTACGCTGCCTCTATTTGTTTCTGAAGCTTTTGATCCTTGGCGACATCCAGGGTGCCGAAGTTTTTGGTCCCTTTAAACATCATATGCTCCAGCAAATGGGCAATGCCGGTCTTGCCCGTTGCTTCCAGGGCCGAACCTGAACGGATAGCCAGTCGGGCGGCCACCTGCGGTGTCGCCGGTCGTTCGACAACCAGAAACAGCATGCCGTTTTCAAGCTGGAATTCTTTCACGTCAAGTTTAATATCAACCGGTGCGCTCGATGCCAGACAGACATTTCCGATCAGCAACAGCAGCAATAAACCGAACTTAATAATTTTGACAAAACGCATATTCAATCCCTCCGATGGGTGGCTGTATAAGAAAAAGTTCGTCATATCGAATTAAGTTCCAACGAAATTAGATTAGTACCTAAAATCAGAATTTCAAGAATGGACCCGTTAAGAACATGTGATCTATGTTATAACAAATTTTCGCAGAAAACCAATATGCAGAAAAAAAATCGGCCATGCACCGAATGGGGTACATGGCCGCCGAAACATCTTTGAGTCCGGTCATGATCAGGCTTCGTACATCACCGCCAGGATAGTCGCCTTGCCTTTTTTAGATGCGATGTGATGGGCTGTCGTCGATAGATAATAAGCACTGTCCCCCGGCTCAAGCTCAAATTTATCCTCACCTATTTCTAAAATCACTTCCCCATCCAGGACAAATATAAATTCTTCACCTTCGTGCAGCGACGTTTCTTTTTCGGGGTCTTCTTCAAGCAGGACGAGAAAAGCTTCCATATGACGCCCCTTCACATCAGGCGCAAGACTTTTATACGTATAAACCTGTTTGGGTCCTTTTTTGGAGGTAGAACGCGATATGGTCCGGCGTTCATTTCTACGGGTTATGGCATAGATCTTATCGCCGACCCCGGATACCAGCCTGCCGAAAGCGCTGTCCAGCGCCTTTGACAGTTTGATCACCGCTCCCAGCTGGGGCTGAATCTCTTTATTTTCAATTTTGGACAGAAACTGGACCTCGAATCCGGTCATTTTGGAAATCTCATCGAGTGTAAGGTCCTTCTCTTCCCGTATCTTCAGGATGCGCTCCCCGACACTTTCCACGCCTTTGGGCGGTTCTATCGGTATATCGCCGGTCAAATCTTCAAAAAAATCGAAATCGAAATGAGGTTTTTTTGGTTTCTCTTGCATTTTATCTCCTTATTAAAACTGACCTAATATATACGGCATGACTTTGGTAACCTTTTTGTAGGACATGACACTAGAAGCTATCTCAAAAATGTATTTAACACCCGATGGTAAAGTTTTAAACCGATAAAAGGTGCTTATAACAACCAGTGACTAAAGTCGGAAGTGATCTAAAGTGCCTAAAGTTGAGGAATCCTGCCCGTCGAGAGCCTCCCTTCGAGAGCCTCAGGGTCTATCGACTGGGTCGAACGATCTATTTTAATAAAAAGGATGGAGCGCAGGCGACCCCGTAACTTTAGGCACTTTAGCTCATTTTAGGCATTTTAGGCACTTTTATCTTTAGAGCACCTTTAAACCTTTTTTGCTCTGTCTCCCAAGGTGAACTGCTCATTTTGAGATAGGTTCTAAAGGGCTTTTGCCCCGAGATACCTGGCAATAACGAGCCGCTGAACCTCTGAGGTTCCTTCACCAATTTCAAGAAGCTTCTGGTCTCTGTAAAACCGCTCGACATCATACTCTTTCATCAATCCGTATCCACCGTGAAGTTGAACGGCATGGTTGGCTGCCCGATACATCACTTCGGAGCAGTAAAGCTTCGCCATGGCCGCCTCTTTGGCATAGGGCAGGGCATTATCATGCAGCCAGCAGGCTTTGTATAGCAGGAGTCGGGCGCATTCGATTTCCGTGGCCATATCGGCCAGCTTGAAGGCATTTACCTGGAAGGTCGCTATCGTCCGGCCGAATTGCTCGCGTTCCTGACTGTATTTCATGGCCATGTCAAAGCAGCCCTGAGCACCCCCAAGGCCCATCGCCCCGATGGACAACCGCCCCCCATCTAAAGTCTTCATCATCTGATGAAATCCCTGACCTCTGGGGCCTAAGAGGTTGTCTTTGGGAACCCGGCAGTCTTCAAAATAGAGCTCACTGGTATTTGACGCACGCCACATCAATTTGCCATGCATCTCTTTAGCCGTAAATCCCGGTGTGCCCGATTCGACCAGGATGCATGAAAGTTCGGGCTTGCCGTCATCTCTGACACCGGTACGGACTAAAACCGTTGCACCGGCCGTGATTTCGGTGGCGGCATTGGTGATGAAGATTTTGCTTCCGTTGATGACCCATTCATTGCCGTCTAAAACTGCCGTAGTTGAGGTATTGCTGGAATCTGAGCCTGCATTGGGTTCCGTTAGTCCGAATCCCCATAAAGTCTCCCCGCTGCAAAGTTTCGGCAGATATTTCTTTTTTTGTTCCTCACTGCCAAAATAATAAAGAGGGCCGATGCCCAGGGAATTTTCGGCGGCAACCGTGGCGGCATGCGAACCGTCAATGCGGGCGATCTCTTCAACAGCGATAGCATAGGAGATGTAATCCATGGCCTGGCCGCCGTACGCTTCGGAAACAAATATCCCGAATAGCCCCAGCTCTGCCATTTTCTGCATGGTTTCATAAGAAAACTCTTCTTTTTCATCCAGTTCCCGGGCGACGGGCTTGATCTCTTTTTCGGCAAAACCACGCACGGATTCACGCAAAATCTCATGATCCGTCGAAAGGCTAAAATCCATAAGTGCTCCTTTAAAATCGGTATGACGATGTCCCTAAGTTGAGCGTTTCAAATCGATCATTTTTTTACAGCCCGGCTTATGATATAGTAGCCGCGAAGATGGAACATTTTATAGGCACAAGGCTCCTTATTGTCAATCGTTATTCAAGCTATGGTGTCAGGTTCAGTTTTCAAAGGCTCAAGGCACAAGAATTTGGTTAAATTAGTTTTATTTGTTTCATTGGTTGAATTGGTTATCTTAAAACGAACCCATTGAACGAATTGAACCAATCAAACCAATAGAACGTGTGCGCGACACCTTAGACCTTGAGGACCTGACACCTGGTAATACCCGAAACCTGAAAACTGGTTGAACATGCCCGAACTTCCAGAAGTACAAACCATTGTCAACGATTTAAAGGCAGCCGGCGTTGAAGGCACAACCATAAAGGGTGCGAAGGTTTTCTGGTCACGCACGATTGCAGAGCCGTCCGCAAAAGTGTTTTGTAATCGTATCAGAGGCAAAAGCGTATCAGCCATCCGGCGTCGCGGTAAATTCATTGTTTTTGACTTCAAAAACGGAGATAACTTGCTCATACACCTGCGCATGTCGGGCCGCCTGCATCTGGTGTCTTACGATTTGCCCCGCAAGAAACATGAGCATGTGATTCTAAGCCTTGCAGACGGAAGACAGCTGCGTTTTCATGACACCCGTAAATTTGGCCGGTTATATTTGACCTCGCATGCTGAAAAAATATTAGACCGCTTAGGGCCGGAACCGCTGGCAACCGCCTATACCCGGAAAATTTTTGCAGGGGACCTAAGCCCGCGCAAACGAATGCTAAAGCCTTTGCTGCTGGATCAGACCTTTATTGCCGGACTCGGCAACATCTACGTCGATGAGGCCCTGTGGGAGTCAGAGATTCACCCTTGCCGGATCGCGGCATCATTAACTCAGTCCGAGATCCGGGCGCTTCATCGGGCGATTCCCAGAGTCCTCGAACGCGGACTAAAAAATCTAGGAACCTCATTGGGTACCGCTAAAACCAACTTTTATTCCATCGCCAATCATCAGGGACGCAATCGCGATGAGTTGAAGGTTTTCCGGCGAACCGACCTGCCCTGCCCGCGATGTCAGGCGAAAATCCAAAGAATCGTCGTCGGTCAGCGCAGTACGCATATATGTCCGAAGTGTCAAAAAATATAAGCCTGGAGCGTTGGAGTGATGGAGTATTGGAGTGTTGGATAAAATGGCATTGTTGACACGAGATTTGATTTTCCAATACCCCAATACTCCATCACTCCATTACTCCATCTTTAAATAGGAATACCTGCAGATGCAACATCGTCGCCGCAAGCAACCCCCTCCGGCGTTCGCGCCCGATAAAAGCCCGGTAGACGTTCCGGCTCATTTTTGGGACGACTTACAAAAGAAAGACTTGAACACCCTTTGCAACCAAACCCTGTTCAGCCCGGCTTCTCCCGGACAGATGGTTTTTCATTTTTTAAATGAGGACGTGCTGGTGGACTTCAATTCGCGCTGTTTGAAGCGAAATAAAGGCCGGGGATGGGAAAGTACAGCGGACCCGCTGCTTGAGCTGGTTACCGTGGTATATTTGAATAACGTCGAAATGCTGTATCCCCTCGATAAGGAAATTGTAGGGGTCAAAGATCTCAAAGAAGCTCATTTTTTCCAGGGTCCGCATGCGCTTCAGATCGATGCGCTCTTAAAGCGCTATGGCCGGGACATGCAAGGGTTTAAAAAGGCCGCCGAATATTTAGAGGCTCATGCGGTGGACATGGCAGATGCGGCCTATCGGTTGTTACCCTTTCCACGGGTCCCGTTGTATTATTTATTCTGGCAGGGTGATGCGGAATTTGATCCCAGAATCTCGGTTTTGTTTGATCGGTCGATAGAGGAAGTATTCTCAGCGGATGCGATCTGGGGTCTTGTCAGCAGGGTCTCCACCGCGCTGGTGCAGGGGCCAATCAACAGATGACAGATAACAACCTGTAACAGGCTCAGTCCGCTTAAGCCTGTTGGAGGTATTAATTGGGCAGCAACCGAGGACGCGAGGGAGAATAAAATATCGTCCTCATGTTCGATATTCCTGATTCGTACTCGTACTCGTACTCGTATCAGTTTCTCGAATAACGAGCACGAGGACGAGTAGGATTTATAAAAATGGATCATGCCCTCGAGAACCGCAAATCAACCGATACCAGTTATAATCTTTTACGACTTTTGTAGACCTCCGGATTCACCAGGTGCGCGGGTCGCTTTCCCTGATAACAGTCAATAAGCTGGTCCACAATCCCCATACTCATATTGTCCATGGCCTCATGGGTAAACGCAGCCGTATGGGGACTCAGCACGACATTGTCCAATTCCAGCAGCGCTGATTCGGTCGGAGGTTCCGGCTCAAACACATCCAGGCCGGCACCGCCAATTTCACCATTTTTCAAAGCCTGATAAAGGTCTGATTCAGCGACAATTGCCCCCCGGGCCACATTGATCAAAAGAGCTGTGGATTTCATTAATTTAAACGCCCGGGCATTGATCAATCCTTTGTTTTCCGGCGTCAGCGGTGCGTGGATCGTAACGATATCTGCGACCTTTAGCAGTTCATCCAGGGGCATTTGTTCGATACCCTCCTGATCGGCAAATCCTGCAGGCCAATACGGGTCACAGGCCACCACTTTCATCTGAAAACCTTTGGCCCGCAGCGCCACACAGCGGCCGATGGCTCCCAGGCCGATAATGCCAATGGTTTTCTGCCAGATTTCAACTCCCATGATTTTAGTGTGTTCCCAGCGCTTTTCCCGCAGGCTCTGATCGCAATAAGGTATTCTGCGAGCCAGGCTTAAAATAAGGGCAAATGTATGGTCGGCCACAGCCTGGTTATTGGCGCCCGGTGTATGAAAAACGACGGCACCGTGGCGGGAGGCCGCGTCGATATCGACCGTATCCAACCCGGCGCCCAATTTGGCGATAACCTTGACCTTCGGAGCCAAATCGAACAGGTCTTCAGTTACCTGCAGATCATTGCCGCACAGAACAGCATCGGCCTGCTTTAAGGCTTTGATAAAATCATCATCTTCGACACCCGATCCCCTGAGATCGATCACTCTCATACCGGAGTTCTTCAATTTATTCAGCGGTGCCGTGTTAAAGGCGCAAAATGGTCGCGTTTCAACCAATACGGTGAATTTCGCCATCCTGTGTCTATCCTCACGTGTTAAAAATCAATGATTCCCGTATAGTTTTCAGGTGTAATTTGCCGCAATTCATCCTTTATGTTTTGGGAAACATCCAGGGACTCGATGAATTCGGCAATCGCTTTTTGGTCGATTTGATTATGGGTGCGGGTAAACGCTTTTAAGGCTTCATAGGGCTGGGGATAGCCTTCCCGGCGCAGGACGGTCTGAATGGCTTCTGCCACCACGGCCCAGTTGTTTTGCAGATCGGCTCGCATCACATCCGCATTTAAAATCAGTTTGCTCAACCCCCGCATCAATGATTTCAAAGCAACGAGGGTATGGGCCAGCGGCACCCCGACGTTGCGGGTCACCGTTGAGTCCGTCAGATCCCTCTGGAGTCTCGAAATGGGGAGCTTGCCTGCCAGATGCTCGAAAATTGCATTGGCAACGCCCAGATTGCCTTCCGAGTTTTCAAAATCAATGGGGTTGACCTTATGCGGCATGGTCGAAGAACCGACCTCGCCTTTTTTGATTCTCTGCTTGAAATAATCCAGCGATATGTAAGACCACATATCCCGGTTCAAATCGATGAGGATCGTATTGATCCGTTTGAGGTTGTCGCAAAAGGCGGCCAGATTATCATAATGATCAATCTGGGTCGTCACTTTGGAACGCCGCAGGCCCAGCGTTTTGTTGACCAGGTTATCCGCAAATGCGATCCAATCGATATCGGGATAGGCGACCTGATGGGCATTGAAATTGCCGGTGGCGCCTCCAAATTTGGCTGAAAAAGGAATGGTTTCTAAAAGGTCGATCTGGGAAGTGAGACGATCAACAAAGACATAAATTTCTTTTCCTATGGTGGTGGGTGAAGCCGGCTGCCCGTGGGTACGCGCCAGCATGGAGATTTCTTTCCATTCACGTGCTTTCCCGCGAAGATCATCGACGGTCTCATCAAAAGCCGGCCCTAATACTTCAAGATAGGCCTCTTTGAGCGAGAGCGGTAAAGCGGTGTTGTTGATATCCTGGGATGTCAGGCCGAAATGGATAAACTCTTTGAATGCATTCAAACCCAGCTCATCAAATTTTTCCTTTAAATAATATTCAACGGCTTTGACGTCATGATTGGTCGTCTTTTCAATTTCTTTGACTTTGCGGGCATCTTCCAGAGAAAAATCTTCATAAATGCGGCGCAGAGATTCAAAGGCCTTTTTGCTGACGTTCTTTAGCGACGGCAGCGGCAGACGGCACAACGCGATAAAGTATTCGATTTCGACGCGCACCCGGTATTTGATCAAAGCGCCTTCTGAAAAATAATCTGCGAGGCCGGCAGCCGCGCGCCGATAACGACCATCAACCGGTGAAATGGCTTCTAAGTTTGAAAAATTCATAGGCAGCTGTGTTCCAATTTTATGTTCATGAGGTTTGTGAGATTGGTGAGTACCCGGAAAGTATAGGCAAATGCATATGCCGTGTCAAGCCGCCAAAACTGTCGTAAAATTTTGACAATCATCCACCTCGGGCCTAATTTACTTTTTAAAAGCAGCCGCTAACAAAAACCCGGGAGAAAGATATGAATTGGATGATCTTAATATCAGGTCTGGCAGCCGGATTTGTCAATGTAGGGCATTTTACAGTCGGCAGCAAAGATTTCTTAAAACCCATGTTGCAGGCAGATTTTGATGATGTACCCAAAAAAGTAATGCATTGTGTATTTCATTACATCTCCGTATATTTAGTCTTATCATTTATTGTGCTGATCGCAATCGGATTGGGATTCAGCTTCGGCACGGCGGATGCGTTGCTGGTAAAATTCATTGCCGTCAACTATTTTTTCTTTGCCATCACCCAGATTGTCATTGCGGCCACTTCAAACATCCCAAATGGCGTGATCAAACTGTTTCAATGGATCTTTTTTATAGGTGTTGCGATTTTCGCCTGGATCGGCGCATCCTAATATTTTTGTATAATCGTATAATCTCTTTTATAGACCAATATAGAAAAGGGATCATTGATGCAGAAAGCTTTAATTATCATCATCGTAATTATTGTGGCTATTGGCGGATATCTGGGGTGGGATTGGTATCATAAAACCACAAAACAAGAGCTCGAACCCAGCATTACGCTATATTATTGGACGGATGCCAAGGGCAATAAACACTTTTCAGATACCCCGCCGCCCGAAGGCGCTAAAGATGTTTATACGGATAAAGGATACAAACATATCAAACCGCCCCTGGTGGTTATCATCAAAAATAAAGCAATCGAACTTTATAAAGAAACCAAAAAGAAACTCTTTAAAACCAAAAAGAAACCTAAAAAATAAATTATGGTTGACACAGATGAGGTCGACACCTTTGCAGCCTATCTCACGCCGGAAGGATAGGAACTGGCGCGGAAGGACTAACCGGCTATCTCATAGAAGCCGGATTGTCCAGGTTCTCTGCCTCCAAAATAACTTGCTTGCCGCGGTGTACCTCGCCCAGAGCTGTGACGTGCCTGTCCGGCGAAGCTCGCCAGAGCGAAGACGGATCGCTTTCCGGCCCGAATGGTCCTCCTGGGGCCTCGAACTGTCGTTTACCGGCTTAGCCTGGCAAAGGCTTTTATTCAAATGTCAATATTTCACCAACGTCCCCAATAAAGGGGACGTCCTTTAGTTTTACAGTTTTATAATAGGCAGATAAATCATGCCGAAACCGATAAGTCGAATTGAATGGAAAAAGAGGAGAAAAATGGGGCTCGGAGATTTGCTCCCCGAGCCCCGCTAGGGTTACTCTTAGGCGGTAACGCCGACAGCGCTATTGAGATTTTTGTACCTTGATCCACTCGATGGGTTTGCTGTGGGAATTGTCTTCAAATTTCACTTCAACCAAGTCTCCGCCGTTACAATCGGCCAGGGTTCCATAGATATTGCTGAGCTGAGCTTTGCTCCTGTCCAGGTAAATAGAAGTATTCTCGGTCATTTTTACGGTGTAGCTGCCGGAAGCCCCCGACATCTTAATGGTTTGATTCTCAGGATTGACCTGATCAATCTTCCCCATGACCGTATATTTACCGGACAAGCCGGGAGATTGGCCAATGGGAATATACAGCTCGGTTGATTTTTCTGCATAGATAGAAAAAGCACCGATCATCAGAAAACAGATAATGCCAATTATGGTTAAATGCTTAGACATGTTGGTATCCTCCATATAATTTAAACATCATTTAGGATGTTTCCACCAGTTGATCGCGGGCCTTTCCCTGCTGTTCGATGGCTTCGCGGGCATACCGGCTTTTGGAAAACCAGCTACACCGAGCTTTTTCCGTCAACCGGAGGGCTTCTTTCAGATGCTTTACGGCTTCCGGGTGGAGGCCCCCTCCGGAGAGAACCGCGATACTGTCCTCGGCTTCCGCTGCCGCCCGATCGAGCAGGCGCTTGCCTTGTTCGACCGTTTGGTGCCATTTCTGGGCCACCGGTTCCAACAGCTCGATGCTCTGCCGGATATTTTCCAGGGCATTGATGACCCGTAAAAATGCCGCCACTTCCACAACCTGGGTGCCATCCAGATTAATACCGCTGCCGGTTGCCTGCTGCAAAAGCTGGCCGGCTGGAGAATTATTGAACGCATCCCCGTTATAAAAGGCCACCGAACCTTCTATGGTTTCAATCGAATTATTATGAAAAAACGGCCCCGTATCCGCAGCTTCAATCAGAGAAGGCGTGTTGAAGGTGCCGTCGCCGGGAATACCGAATCCATCATCCGGCGGCACCAGCTCGCCGGTTAAATCCTGGGGTTGGTCCGGGAGATCCTCAACGCCAGTATTGAAATTTAGATTACCCACGTTGGGACCGAAAACAGCTGGATCACCGTTTGCACCCGCATTAGAATGGCAGGCAAAGCATTTGCCCTCAGTCGGGCTCAAAAAAAGCGCCTGGCCTCTTTTTGCAACTGTACCCTTAAGCTGCAAAGGCAGCGCTAATTCCTGTTGCCGCCCCAGTGAAAATTGAAAAGCCTCCAGGGCATCGAGTTCTTCATCTGTGGGAAGACGAAAATCAGCGCCCGGAATACGATTTAACGTTTTTGTGAAGTGTTGGATGACCGCGCCAATGGCAAAAGATCGCAGGGTTCCATCGCCGGGTGAGCCATCCCCGGACCATCCGGTCCGAGGGCCCTGAGCGCTGTCAATGGTGTTTGGCAATCCCAGGGTGTGCGGAACGCCGCGCAGGGTAAATTTGTTGGCCAGATCATCAAACCCATCCAGGTTTTCTATAATCAGACCGAATTCTCTCATCAACCGTGGATTCTCGAAATTTTCTTTGAGATCGGGATTAAATTCAGCCACAAAAAGCGGATCGTCATCCGGCAGCGAGGCGATAAAGGCCGGGTCGATGACAAAATTATTTTCAGCCGGATGACAGGTGCCGCAGGTTCGGCCGTTACCTTCAAATGTTTCATTAAAAAAGATCTGCCGGCCCTTTTCGATCAGCTCGGCATCCGGGTCCTGTGTGGGCGGCGGAGAGGGCACATGGCAGCCGACCATCAACATCAGACCGCAGATAAGCGCCAATTTAAGTTTCATGTTCTCCTCCTTTTTAATTTATTTTGTTTCCTGCATTTTTTCTAAATAACTGAAATAATTATTTTTTATTCTACTTTTGTGCTTGATATTTCCTCCGTGTTCGTTTAGAGTTTATTTGCAATCAATCCAATACGTT
>JAQYWI010000273.1 GCA_030145015.1 Desulfobacterales bacterium | reverse complement strand
TTGGTTTGAATTGCATGTAACTGCTATGAAAACCAAGATATCAAGCGTTTGAAAATGTGAGGTATACGTTTTATATCTGCAATAATTTTAGTGATTTTGATAGTTGAACTTCTGGCAAGAAATCAGAGGTTGAATTTGGCTTGACACACAAGATCAATTTCTCCTATAGTCATTCCCCGAAAAGCGACTTCTTACCAAATCTCCCTTTAGGTTCGTTCAGAAAGCACGCGTCCCATCAAGTGCGCTGGGCAAAGGAGGCAAAGGACTCAGACGGCTGATGGATCATGAGCCGAAAACACCAAAACTTTACGGGGGAACCATGGAAACCGGCCTTTCTGCCAAAAAAAATGCAGCCATAGAAAAAGCAACAATATCCAAAGTAAAACCGAAAAAAATAGATATTGAATCGCCCGATACGCTCATCAACCGCGAGTTGAGTTGGCTCAGCTTTGCACGCCGCGTGCTCGCGCTCGCAGAGGATCCTGACCTACCCCTGCTTGAGCGTGTCAAGTTCGCCGGCATCATGGGCATGATATATGATGAGTTTGCGATGAAACGTATCGGTGGGCTCAAACGGAAGATTGAGAAAAAGAAAAAGAAAATAAAACTGTCCCACGGCGGGCTCACCCCGGACGAAGAACTGCAAGCCTGCCGGCAGGAGTTGCACAAACAGGCTCGCATCGTTTCCAGGCTGGTGCTTAGTGAGCTTCGCCCCGCTTTAACTGCAGCCGGGATTCCCATCCTGAACCACACGGAGCTGAAAAAACAACAGCGCACTTATATGCAACAGTATTTCCATGAATCGGTGGAACCTATCTTAACACCGCTTGCCGTGGATGCTTCGCACCCCTTTCCCTTCATCAGTAACCTGGGGCTGAACATTGCGGTGGAGGTTAAGGAAACCAAGAAGAAACGTAACCGCTTCGTGCGAATCAAAGTGCCGGCAAACCGCCCGCGCTGGGTGCCACTGCCCGACAACGCCGGATTTGTACCTTTAGAGCAGGTAATCGCCTCCAATCTCAAGCTGATGTTTCCCACGGCGGCAGGCCTAAATCATTATTTATTTCGCGTAACCCGCGGTGCCAAGGATGACCCGTGGGAACGTGTATGCTTTGAGGATGATGAAACCGAGCTTGCGCCGGGCTGTATTATCGGCATGGTAACGGCAGAGCTGACAGCCCGAAAGTTTGCCGGCGTGACACGACTCCAGGTTAGTGACGACATGCCGAAAAGGCTGCAGCGCTGGATCGCCGAGCAACTCAACGCTAATCCGGAAGACATTTTATCAACAAAAGGCTTGCTGGGTCTGGCGGACTTGATGAGCTTCCAGGTGGAGGGCTACCCGGAACTGCGCGATCCACCCCATGAACCCGTAACCCACCCTCGCCTGCGTCTGCTGGAACCCGACGACCCGGCGGAGATATTTGCTGAGATTCGCCGAGGCGACATCCTGCTTCACCATCCCTACCACAGCTTTGACAGCTCCGTACTGTATTTCCTGCAGTGCGCGGCGGTTGACCCGCGGGTGCTGGCCATCAAGCTGACCATCTACCGCACCAGCAGCCAATCGCCGATCATCCAGGCGCTGATGGAAGCAGCGCGCCGGGGCAAGCAGGTGGCCGTGCTGGTGGAAATCACCGCGCGCTTCGATGAAGCCCCCAACATCGCCTGGGGCAGGCGGTTGGAGCGGGAGGGGGTGCACGTTGCTTACGGTATGGAGCGTCTAAAGACCCACGTAAAGTTGGCCCTCGTCGTCCGCGAGGACGAAGACGGCATTCGCCGTTATGTACATGCAGGGACCGGTAACTACCACGCAGGCACTGCACGAATTTACGAAGACCTGGGCATTCTCAGCTGCGATCGGGAACTTGGCGCTAATGTGGCAACTCTGTTCAACGAACTGACCGGCGCCATGCCTTCTCCCGGCTACGGCAAGCTGATGGTCGCCCCCCATAATCTGCGCGAGGATTTCACAGAGTTGATTCGCCGCGAGGCGAAACACAGCCAGGAGGGCCGTCCTGCAGGCATTCGTGCTAAGATGAATCAGCTCCAGGACCCGCGCATAATTGGCGAACTCTATCGCGCCGGCCAGGCGGGTGTGCCAATCAGCCTTAATGTACGCGGCCTGTGCTGCCTGCGTGCGGGGGTTCCCGGACTGTCCAAGAACATTCGGGTCTACAGTACCCTCGGCCGCTTCTTGGAACACGCACGCATCTATCGTTTTGAAAACGACGGCGATCCGGAATTCTTCATCGGCTCGGCCGACTGGATGCGGCGCAACCTTGACCGCCGCATGGAGACCATCATGCCTGTTACCGACCTGAAACTGAAGCAGGAGTTGGAGCAGACTTTGCAGGTCTACGAAAACGACAACTGCTCGGCCTGGGATATGCAACCTGACAGCAAATATGTGCAACGACGTCCACGCCAAGGCGAGGAACGCCGCGCCGCCCAGGAAGTGTTTATCGACTTAATAGGCAGACAATAGCTGACCGGTTACCCGATCTCACAAAAATCTTGGGTCTAGACCGATCTAGCGGCATCTAAATGTCTGTCATTCCTGTAACGACACGTTCGGGAGAGGCCATCGGTTATTTCCAGGATTGCTTGTGAACAATTTAGAGAATCAATTATGGAGCTTAATCTAAAATACACATTGCCGGACGGCTATAATAAACAACATTTAATCAACGAATTGGCCGATCACTATACCATTAAAAAAGAATCCGCTGTTGCCGAGCGCTTGACGATTTACGATACCTTTGATTGGCGTCTGTTTAACAAATCACTGGTTTTGTATGCATGCGGAAACAGGCTGTTCTTACGCAAATTGGCAAAAAACGAGATTATGCATAGCTCAGAAATCAGCACCTTTCCTGTTTTTATATGGGAGTTTCCAGAGGGTGAATTAAAACACCTTTTGGCACCCATCATAAAAACACGCGCTCTTATAAATCTTGTTGCGGTGAATTCCCGATCGATACCCTATCGCATTTTAAATGCGGATGAAAAAACAGTGGCCCGCTTAGCCTACGAAGAATTTCAACCATCCCGAAAAAAAGATGCCCCGGTCCTGGCGACGCATTTGCGGTTGAAACCCGTTAAGGGATACCTCAAGTACGCGCGCGATCTAGCCAAACGAATCGAAGCAGCTGGGTTTACCTTGAGTAAAGTAGACGATATATATTTTAAGGCATTGGCGGTCGTCGAAAAAAAGCCGGGCATTTATACTTCAAAAGTAAATATTCAACTCGACCCTGACATGCGCTCTGATAAAGCTACAAAAGCCATATTGCGTTTTTTGGTGCAGGTTATGCGGATCAACGAAGCCCATATTGAAAAAGACCTGGATACGGAATTCTTACATGATTTCCGGGTGGCGACTCGCAGGACGCGTTCCGCATTAGGCCAAATTAAATATGTGTTCCCAAAAAAAACAACCGATCGATTTAAGAAAGATTTTTCTTTTGTGGGAAAACTCTCCAACGAGCTGAGGGACCTGGATGTCTATCTGTTAAATGAAGATAAATACAAAGCTATGCTTCCCCCGATTTTGCGTGATGACATTGATCCGTTGTTTGACCATTTACGGAAAAAGCGATCAAAGGCCTTGCAGAAGGTCATACGCGGTTTGAAGGCTAAGAAATATGCAAAGACTCTGAAGGATTGGGAGACTTTTTTAAATAAGCCGCAGAGAGATTCGGTCACCGCATCGAATGCGAAGCTCCCTGTCATTGATCTGGCACGCAACAGAATCTATAAAAAATACCGCAATGTTGTGAAAGTTGGTAGCCAAATCCTTGAAAATACTGAAGATGGGATGCTGCATGTTCTCAGAATTCATTGTAAGAAACTACGATACTTGATGGAGTTCTTCTCCAGTTTATTTCCTCCCAAAAAAATTAATACCTTGATTGAGCAATTGAAGAAATTACAGGACAATTTAGGAGACTTTAACGATCTCTGTGTTCAGAGAGAATATCTTCTGAACATTATCGAGGAATTGCCTATAGCCCATCAACAGTCTAAAAAAACCCTTGCGGCAATTGGCAGCTTAATTGGAGCCTTGGATAAAGAAAAGCAGACCGTTAGTGATGCGTTTGCCAAAACCTTCACCGACTTTGCGTCGCCTGCAAATCAAGGGTTATTCCGAGAACTATTCGCTTCAACGGCGTAAGAGGCAGTTTGATGACAACACTGGCACTTTACAGTAACAAGGGCGGGGTGGGTAAGACCGCTGCGGCAGTAAACCTGTCTTATCTGGCAGCGCAGACAGGCGCGAAAACGCTTATTTGCGATCTGGATCCGCAAAGTTCCGCAACCTACTATTTTCGCGTAAAACCCAAATTGAAATCCGGAGCAAAGGGGTTTATTAAAGGCGGCAAACAGGTTTACAAAAGTATTAAAGGCACGGATTATGAAAATCTGGATCTGCTTCCGGCAGATTTCTCGCTGCGCAATTTAGAAGTTACCTTTGACAAATTGAAGCGTTCCAAAAAACGGCTCAGTAAAATTTTAGACCCGTTTAAAGCTGAATATGACTTCATTTTCCTGGACTGTCCGGTTACCATCAGTATTCTGGCCGAGAACATATTGAACGCCGTTGACTACGCCCTTGTGCCACTGATTCCAACGACGCTGTCTGTGCGAACGTATGGGCAATTGCTGTCTTTCTGCAATAAGAACAACTATGACGCCGGCAAGATTTACACCTTTTTTTCGATGGTAGATCGACACAAAAAAATGCACCGGGAAATCATCGCCACGGTGTCAAAAGCGTATAATGGTGTTTTGCAAAGCTTTATCCCTTATTTAGCCCAGATCGAAAAAATGGGAATCTACCGGGCACCGGTTGCAGAGTTTTCACCAGAGTCTGTGGCTTCAAAAGCATATCAAAACCTATGGGACAAAGTTCAGGAAACCATACGTTCTCCTGAGAGACGGAAATAAGGAAGATCTAAAAAAAATCATATTGTGAGGATGCGCGTTGGGCAAAGAAATCGAAAGAAAATTTATGGTCAAAGAAGGTACCTGGCGTAATGTAAAAGGAACCCGGTACCGCCAGGGTTATTTAAACAGCGCGAAAGAAAGAAATGTGCGGGTGCGCACCATGAAAGACAAAGCCTACCTGACGATCAAGGGAATTGCAATTGGAGCGTCCCGCATGGAATTCGAATATGAGATTCCCCTCCAGGACGCCGATGAACTGCTGGAAATCTGTGAGAAACCGCTGATTGAAAAAACCCGTTATAAGGTACAGGAAGGAGGCTTTGTTTGGGAGGTTGATGAATTTTTTAGGGAAAACGAGGGGTTAATCGTTGCTGAAGTGGAACTGGAGAGCGAAGATCAAGAGTTCCCCAAGCCCGATTGGGTAGGGGAAGAGGTAACCGGAGACCCCCGTTATTTCAATTCCAACCTGATAAAGAATCCTTATACAAATTGGTCTTGATCAAAGTCGTCGGCTCGTGTATGCACAATCCAGACTGTAGTGTATTTTCAACCTTATTCCCAACAGTTTAAATCCTGATGGGTGGATTTTTGTATAAAGGAGGACAAAATGGCGAAAAAGGCGAAACGGCTTTGCAAATGGAAGGAAGAGGATATAGATAAAAAATTTGATGAATTTATAGATATCGTAAAAAATCCAACATTCGTATGCAAAAAGTGCGGCCGGGTGGCGGATAAAAAAAAATGGTTGCATAAACCCGCTGAATTAAATTAGTATATTTTAACAATAGTATCATTCTGTAAAACTTAGCTCTTTTCCCTCATCTGCCATCGGTACGATATAATGAAAAAATGAAATGGATACACATGAAAACCCTTTATCTGGTCAGACATGCCAAATCAAGTTGGAAATATCCTGACTTGGATGATTTTGAAAGACCCCTGAACAAGCGCGGTCGCAAGAG
>JAQYWI010000272.1 GCA_030145015.1 Desulfobacterales bacterium | reverse complement strand
GTCAAATAGTTGAGTCGTCAAATCGTCAAATGGTTTATATCCTATAACTAATTAACTATTTAACTATTTGACGAATTAACGAAAGTTAGACTATTTGACCATTCGACCATTTAACGAATCGACTAAACTCACAAACTAGCAGCCAGTGGCCAGCGACCAGAAGCCTGTAAAGAACTCAACCGCGACGGTCTTTCAATCCTTCCCGGTAACATTTTTTCCCATACCAATCAATTTGCCGACAAATCCCGCGCAGAATACTCACTTCTTTGGCCCGCAGTTTCAGGCGCGTACCAAAATGGCGGATATTATTCATAAAATAATCGGGATTGTCCGGCTGAATGTAGCTGATTCTGACCAGAATATCTTTCAATTGCGCATACAGGCCCTCGAGTTCATGCCGGTTCGCAAGCCGCGGTACAAAGGTTTTCCCCTTGGGTTGATTGTAACGCCGCAATTCATAGCACACGACCATCACGGCCTGGGCCAGGTTCAAGGATGAAAATTCAGCGGTGGGGATGTTGACCAGTTCGTGACATAACCGGATGTCCGCGTTGGTCAGTCCGCGGTCTTCAGGGCCAAACAAAAGCCCCACCCGATTTTTCTCTGAAATGGGTGCCAGTTTTTGCGCCAGCCCGGCCGCAGAACCCACCAGCTGTCGTTGGCCACCCAGGCGGGCTGTGGTGCCAACGATATAGTTTAAAGGCTCAAGAGCGGTCTGCAGGTCTTCATAGACCTGCATTTGTTCGACCACTTCAATGGCGGCATGCGTCGCCATTTTTAAAATCCGGGACAAGTCACAATTTTGCGGATCCACTACAATCAGCTGCTCACATCCCATGTTGCGCATCACCCGGGCAGCCGCGCCGATATTTTCGGGATAGCGCGGTCGGCTCAGGATAATGGAAACATTTTTTAGATTGACGGTCGCGGGCATCAGCTGACCATTTCGAGATTGTTGAAAAAATAGGCCATTTCAAAGGCAGCAGTTTCCGGAGCGTCTGAACCGTGAACCACATTTTTTTCAATGTCCGTTGCAAAATCCTTGCGAATCGTCCCTTCCGCGGCTTCCTTATAATTGGTCGCACCCATCAGTTCACGATATCGGGCAATGACATTTTCACCCTCGAGGATCATCACCACAGCCGGTCCGGAGCTCATAAAACCGGTTAAACTTTCAAAAAAGGGCTTTCCTTGATGCACGGCATAAAAGCCCTCAGCCTGCTTTTGGGTGAGATGGATCATCTTCATCGCCACGATTTTAAAATCGCTGCTTTCAAGTCGCCGAATCACTTCGCCGATAATCCCGCGCGACACGCCGTCTGGTTTAACAATCGATAGTGTTCTTTCCATATAGCCAGTCCCTTTCCTTTCTTAGAGTGAAATCTATTTCTGGGTGCCATAACAAACGGCCACTCGCAAGTCAACACTTGTCAATCGTTAGTTGTCCTTGGTCCGTCGTGCATATCTTTGCGGATGTTTTTACGCTAAACGACCCGTCAGTCAAACGCAACTGACCACAGACCACTGACAACAAACATTTACCTAAATTGAGTGTTTCAAATTTTAAAAATGGGGGAAACGCTTTATATTTAAGGAATTTTATCGATTTATATTTTTAAAATTTGAAACCCCACGGGGGATTGCCGATCTCACCGCATCTACTGCGTCAGATGCCGTCCCGCATAGTACACTATAGCGGAACGACATCTTCCTTGTAGCTGCGGCAACCTCGACAATCGCTCAACTTAGGATTTATTAAGTTGACAAAAAAATAGGCACTTTCTATTATTTTTTTTAAATGCTTATAGTGCCAGCGAATAAACGAAACAAGGAGCTGCCATGCCTATTTACGAATTTTATTGTGAAGACTGTAATATGATCTTCAATTTTTTTTCCAAAAGCGTAAACACCACTAAAAGACCCAAATGCCCCAAGTGCAGGACAAAAACGCTTTCCAGACAGATGTCGGCTTTTGCGTTTACCGGCAAGGCCACCGAGGACGGTGATGCGGATGATCTGCCGTTTGATGAAAACAAAATGGAAAAAGCGATGCAAATGCTGGCAGGCGAGGCGGATAAAATCAACGAAGATGACCCCCGCCAGGCGGCCAATCTCATGCGCAAGCTTTCAGATATGACCGGCCTCGAAATGGGGCCCGGTATGAATGAAGCTTTAAAGCGAATGGAAGCCGGCGAAGATCCGGATGCCATCGAAGCGGAAATGGGAGATTTATTAGAAGACGAGGAGCCTTTTCTTTTACCCGATAAAAAGGAAGGTGCCAAAAGAACCCGAAGACCGGCACCGAGTAGGGACGAAACGTTATATGATTTATAAAAATTGTTTGAGAGAATACACCCAATAAAATTCGAAAAACGAAACTCGAAACTCGAAACAAATACAAAATTCAAAATCCGAATGTTCAAAACGTTTTGAATTTTGGTCATTTGATATTCGGATTTGTTTCGGCCAATTTTATTAAATCAGGCGTTATTCGAATTTCGAATTTAAATGTTATGATAGGGTGGCCCACCGCGGCCGCCGTCACTGATTCAGGTCGGCACAGAGGCCGACCCTACAACACCTCAAATTAGCGATAATTAGGATTGGGGGAGAATAATATGGATAGGGCTATATTGGCGAAAATAGAAATTCAGCAGGGCGACATCACCCAGCTGGATGTGGATGCGATTGTCAACGCGGCCAATACGAAGCTGTTGGGCGGTGGGGGCGTGGATGGTGCTATCCATCGAGCTGCCGGTCCGAAATTATTGGAGGAGTGCCGCACCATCGGCGGTTGCCCCACGGGTGAGGCCCGGATTACCGGGGGATACAATCTTACAGCCCGCCATGTTATTCATACCGTCGGGCCGGTATACAGCGGAAAGCCCAGAGATAGCCGGCTGCTGACCGGCTGTTATTTAAACAGCTTAAAGCTGGCCGCTGAAAATAATGTTGCCACAATTGCTTTTCCGGCAATTAGCTGCGGTGTTTACGGGTATCCGATTGCAGATGCCTGTAAAATCGCAGTGGATACCAGCTACGCGTTTTTAAAGACCAACACATCCCCGGAAAAAATTATTTTTGTCCAATTTTCGCCAGAAGATTACGCGGTGTATGCGGCATATTTAAAATCGATATCTTAGGTGCTTGGGTGAATTCATTTTAAATTTGACAAATGGCAATGCCATAGTTAACATGTATGGAAATTTGATAACAAATCCGGCCAGTACCCGAACTGAGCTGAAAATACGCAAGGAGGATTAAAATATTATGGTGGAAGTTACTGAAGAAGCGACCAAACAGATTCAGGAATACTTTAATGGCAAAGAGGCCGCACCGATTCGGATCTTTTTGAATGCAGGCGGTTGAGGCGGCCCTTCCCTGGCCATGGCTCTGGATGAGCCCAAAGACAACGATAATGTATTCGACGTAAATGGTTTCCAATTTATCATGGAAAAAGAATTTTATGAGAAAGCGCAACCCGTAAAGGTCGATTTTCTGGGATACGGGTTTAAAATCGATTCCAGCATCGAGTTCGGTGCCGGTGATGCCGCATGCGGAAGCTGCAGCACAACAGGACACTGTGCCGATTAAAAAATTTAAAGGCTAAGACATAAGGGCGACACCCGGACGGGGTCGCCCTTTTTTTTTTGATAAACGCTGTTTAGAAGCCACTTCTAGTGAAATCCAGTTACAGACTATTTTTTAGGAACAATGACCTCCGAAAAGTTTAATGAAATAATAAACTACCACGAAGCAAGCAAACATCATTATGACCGCTATGCCAGATCGCCGGGGTACATGGATTGGAAAAATCAGCCGAACCCCTTTCGAACTTACGTCGGATCGCCGGTTCACCCCCTGAAACTGCTGAAGCAGGACCCAGCTATCGCTTATCTGGATTTATATGATAGAAAAAACAATCCGCAACAGCCCTTTACGATTGAGACCATTGCCGGCTTTCTTGAACTGTCTCTGGGGTTATCCGCCTGGAAAGCGGCGGCCGGTTCCCGCTGGTCGTTAAGAGTGAACCCTTCGAGTGGAAACCTTCACCCCACCGAGGCGCATCTGATCCTGCCGCCCATGAAACCCATAAACAGCGGCGTCTACCACTACAATGCCCTTGGCCACCTGCTGGAGAAACGCGCCGATATTCCCGCCCCATTATGGCAGCACATTGTCGCGCATTTTGGAACAGAGGGATTTTTAATCGGAATCAGCAGCATATTCTGGCGCGAATCCTGGAAATACGGTGAGCGCGCATTCCGTTATTGCAACCATGACGCCGGCCACGCGCTGGCCTGTGCAAGTTTTTCAGCCAATCTATACGGCTGGAAAGTTACCTATTTAAGCTGTCTGTCAGACGAAGAGATCGAGGCGGTTTTGGGTTTTGACCAAATCCGTTTTCGAAAACTGGAAGAGGAGCACGCCGATTTCTTATGTTTTGTACACCCGCATAAATCAAATCACATCCCGCGCGGTTTGACGGCTCCCATTGTTTCGCAATTTGCCGAGCTGAAGTTTATCGGAGAGCCAGAAATATTGAGTCAAACGTGCATAAACTGGGAAAGCATCTACACAACAGCCCGGTTGACAAAAAAGCCTCCCACTGAAGAAATCACCTGCGATCTGCCCAAGCAGCCGTGGTCTGCAAAAGAAACCAGTCCATTATCTGCGCCGGATATCATTCGAAAACGCCGAAGCGCGGCATCCTTCGATCCCGATGGATCTATTACCAAAAACCAGTTTTTAAGCATGCTCGACAAAACCCTGGCGCGCATGGATTGCGCACCCTTTGACGCCGAACTGATAGGGCCTTCGACCCATCTGCTTATTTTTGTTCATAACGTCGTCGGGCTGGCAGCGGGGCTGTATTTCTTTTTGCGCAGGCAAAATGATTTAGACGAAGTCAGGCGGCTTTCGCGATCCGATTTTCAATGGGAGCCCGTCGAGTCAACGACCACCCGCACAGCGGGTGGCTTGGATTTTACCGCCATAGGCGGTAAAAGACAGGGGCACGAAGTGCCCCAATCGTTGCGGGTGGAACCGGGTGCGAAGCACCCGGTTTGGAAAACCCAAACGAATATTCCGCTGTATCTTCTTTCCGAAGGCGACTTCAGGCAGCAGGCCATGATGGTCAGCTGTCATCAGGAGATCGCCGGTTTCAGCGCCTTTTCTGTGGGTATGATCGTAAAATTCAAAGAGATCGTTGCAGCCCAGCCGCATCTTTATCGCCATTTATTCTGGGAGACCGGAATGATCGGGCAGGTGCTGTATCTGGAAGCCGAGGCCCACGGCGTCAGAGGCACCGGAATCGGTTGTTTTTTTGATGACGCCGTCCACGAAATAATGGGTTTCAGCGACAATCACTATCAAAGTCTCTATCATTTTACGGTCGGAAAACCGATCGAAGACCCGCGATTGACAACCCATCCGCCATACGGTCACCTAAAAAATAAACCCTAAATCATTGGCCAATAATTAATTTGCAATACCCTGCTTCTCTTAAAACGACTTAAGCGCTTCCTGCACCTGGTTGATCAGACCCGGAAGCTCATCGGCCGTAATCAAGTATGCAACTGACGTGGTGGCGCTTCCGCCCACGGAAGCGCGATGCGCGGCCATTTCGGTCGCGTGTTTGAGATAGGACGAAACAATAACGGCTGTCGCCTGATTCACAACCAGGGCAGACTGGTCAGCCCGGCTCATCGAAGAGCTGTCCAAGGTCGGTAGAACAAAAGTGATTCCGTTTTCCATGTCGCATCTCCTTTCTGATTTAGCCCCATATGATGGCGGTTATAGCGGTTGTCATAAATATGTTCCGTTTGGTCTGAGTTCCTAAAAGGTAAAATGCATATGTATAACGGTTTGAAATTATTGCAAAACAAGACAACCGCTATCCTTCTGATTTTATTGAAAAAAA
>JAQYWI010000271.1 GCA_030145015.1 Desulfobacterales bacterium | reverse complement strand
GCTTGATTTTAAATCAAAAAATTCCCAGGGGCTGATTCTCTGTCCCACGCGGGAACTCTGCCTTCAAATCACCAGCGACCTGAAACTGTTTGCCCGGCACATCCCGAACGCACGTATTGCCGCCGTCTACGGCGGGGCCGATATTCGGGACCAGATCACCCTGATAAAAAAAGGGGCTCAGATCATCGTGGCCACGCCCGGCCGACTGTTGGATCTGATCAACCGAAAGGCCGTCAAATTGGGAACGGTGGCCTATGCGGTCCTGGATGAAGCCGATGAAATGCTCAACATGGGGTTTCAGGAAGATATCGACGACATACTGAAACGGACCCCCGCCCACAAGCGAACCTGTCTTTTTTCAGCCACCATGCCCGATGCCGCGGCCAAAATCGCCGACACCTATATGACCCGTCCGGTAACCATCACCGCCGGCCCGCCCAACAAAGCCGCTGAAAACATCTCTCACGCCTGTTATGTGGTCAAAGAAAAAGATCGGTACGCGGCCCTCAAGCGGATGATCGACTATATTCCCGATATCTTCGGGCTCATTTTCTGCCGTACGCGCGTGGAAACCCAGACCGTGGCCGACAAGCTGATGAAAGACGGTTACAATGCCGAACCGCTGCACGGCGACCTGTCCCAGATGCAACGGAACCAGGTGATGAAAAAATTCAGGGAACGGACTCTCCAACTGCTGGTGGCCACCGATGTGGCCGCACGGGGTCTGGATGTGGATGACATCACCCACGTCATCAATTACAATCTCCCCGATGAACCGGATCGTTACACCCATCGGAGCGGTCGAACCGCTCGGGCGGGTAAATCAGGCGTATCCATCGTATTGGTAAACACCCGGGAAGTCCGACGGATCAAAGAACTGGAATCTAAAAGCGGCATTCGGTTCGAGAATAAAAAAATCCCCGGCGGCCGCGCCGTTTGCGAAAAGCAGCTTTACGCAATGGTGGATCGACTGGTTTCCACGGAGGTCAACAAAAAAGAAATCGATAATTACCTTCCCCCGGTGTTTGAAATCCTTTCCGCTCTCAGTAAGGAAGAATTGATCCGTCGATTCGTCTCCGCCGAGTTCAACCGCTTTCTCGATTACTACCGCGGAGCCGAAGACATAAACGTGAGAGTCAAAAAACGCCAAACAAAGACAGATAAAGCCGAGCACCGCCTCGCAGGCAATAGCCAGCGATTTTTCATGAATGTCGGCCGCCTGGACAAACTCAAAGAAGGCGCCATCGTCCGCCTGGTCTGCGACAAATCCGGCATATCATCCAGAAAACTCGGCCGGATCGAACTCAAAAGAGAGTTTTCATTCTTTGATGTTGAAAAAAGCGTGGCAAAAAAAGTCCTCGAATCTCTTAAAGGCGTGACATTGGACGGTAGAAAAATCTGTGCCAAATTTGCCGATTAGGTTAACATATGAAGTCCGGTGTCAAAGATTGACGGGCTGTTGCCCAAATCACTTTTCGCTGGCTCTACCCATCACTCAATTGAGGTTGTAAAAAAAATTTCGATGCTTATTTTCGATGTAGATTCTAATTAATACGGAAGTGTATCCAGTGAAAAAAACTATCAGAAATGAAAAAATAAGAAATATCGCGATCATTGCGCATGTTGACCACGGCAAGACAACCCTTGTTGATGCCATGTTCAGGCAGAGCGGGCTCTTCAGACCGGGCCTTGAAGTTGATGAGAGAATCATGGACAGCATGGACCTCGAAAGGGAAAGAGGAATAACCATTGCCGCAAAAAACTGTTCCGTGAAATGGAACGGGGTAAAGATAAACATCATCGACACGCCCGGACATGCCGATTTCGGCGGAGAGGTCGAGCGCGCACTGTCCATGGCGGACGGTGCGATTTTACTCGTGGATGCGTCTGAAGGACCGCTGCCCCAGACCCGTTTCGTGTTGAAGAAAACCTTTGAGCAAGGCCTCAAGGTTGTTGTGGTGATCAACAAGATCGACAGAAAGGATGCACGTCCCGAGCAGATTCTCGATGAGATATATGACCTTTTCATCGATCTCGATGCAGACGACGAACAGCTCGATTTTCCATATCTGTATGCCATCGGACGCCAAGGTGTTGCAAAAAAGACCCTGGCCGAAAAAAGGGATGACCTTGATCTTCTTTTTGAAACCATCCTCAATGAGATACCGGCCCCGGAATATGACCCCGAAGAACCGTTTCAGATGCTGGTGTCTGATCTCGGATATTCGGATTATCTTGGACGGCTTGCCATCGGAAGAATTTTTAACGGAAAAGCCGAGTTCCATGACACCATGGTCTGTATCAACGACAAAGTGGAGCACCTCCCGCTCAAGATATCCAGGCTTCAGGTATATGACGGGATGAATCTGAAAGAGGTTGATGCGGCGGAACCCGGCGATATTGTCGTTCTCTCCGGAATCGAGGATGTCAAAATCGGTGACACGATCTGCACCCGGGAGTATCCAAAACCCTTAAAGAGAATAACCATAGACGAGCCTACCATCTCCATGGAATTTACCATAAACACCTCTCCCTTGAGCGGGAAGGAAGGCAAAATTGTACAATCCGGCAAAATACGCGAACGGCTGATCAAGGAAACCCTTAAAAACGTTGCCGTCAGGTTAGAACAGACCGAGGACAGGGAAAGATTTATCGTAAAAGGCAGAGGTGAGTTTCAGATGGCCATCCTCATCGAAACCATGCGGCGGGAAGGGTTTGAAGTTTCTGTGGGCCGTCCAAAGGTGATTTACAAACATTCAAACGGAACCATTCTCGAGCCCATTGAGAAACTGTTTGTGGATTGTGATACGGATTTTTTCGGGGTTGTGACCGAAAAGCTTTCCATAAGAAAGGGAAGGCTGACACACCTTGTCAATAACGGCCGCGGAAGGGTAAGGGCTGAATTTTCGATTCCATCACGCTCTTTAATCGGTTACCGGGATGAATTTTTGACGGACACAAAGGGGACCGGAATCATGAACACCCTTTTTGAAGGGTACGAGGCGTTTCGGGGTGATTTTCCCACCCGGTTCACCGGCTCGATTGTGTCAGACCGGCAGGGGAGCTCTGTTGCATACGCCCTCTACCACCTCGAGCCCAGGGGCCGCCTTTTCATTGTTCCCGGAGAAGCTGTTTATGAGGGAATGATCATCGGCGAACACAACAAGGCCGTTGATATCAGTGCAAATCCAAGCAAGGAAAAGAAGCTCACAAACATGCGTGCTGCTGGAAAAGATGAAAGCACGGTATGTTCGCCGGTGCAACCGATGACCCTCGAAAGGGCCATAAATTTTATAAAAGATGACGAGATGGTGGAGGTTACTCCACGATCCATCAGGTTGCACAAAAAAGTGCTTTCTCTTAAGAAGCGGAAAAATAAAAACGGCGTGAACTAAGGCCTATACGCTGAAGAGGATATTTAAAATATCCCCGTCCTTTACCTTGTAGTTTTTGCCCTCCAGGCGGAAGTGGCCGTTGTCGCGGATGCCTTTTTCCGAACCGCAGGCCATCAGGTCGTCGTAAGAGAAGCACTCGGCACGGATAAACCCCCGGCAAAGGTCGGAGTGGATCGTTGCGGCGGCTTCCATGGCCGTTTCGCCGTTGCGCAGCGTCCAGGCCCGGACCTCATCGGCTCCCACGGTAATAAAACTGATGTGATCCAGAACTTCATAGGCAAAGCGAGTCATGCGGTCGTGGGCGGATTCGGCGATTCCCATTTCCTCCATGAACACCCCAGCTTCTTGGGTGTCGCTGAACGCGGCCAGCTCCATTTCGAAGTTCCCCGCAAATTCGATAACCTTGTATTTTTCTTCTATTTTGGGCAGCAGTTCCGGGTTGCGACCGAAGTTATTTTCTCCAGAGTTAAGAATGACAAAAAACGGCTTTAGGGTTAAAAACTGAAAGCCGCTGATCAGCTTTTGTTCGTTGGGGTTCAAAGTCAAATCCCGGACGGGCTGCCCGCGGTATAATTCTTCGAGTATCTTATGGAGAACCTTCTCTTCCAGTTGCATTGTGTTGGTCTTTTTGCCGCGCTTGGTGCTCCAGGCGATGCGTTCGAGCCTTTTCTCGGTGACGATCATATCAGTCAGGATAAACTCCGTGACGATGGTATCGATATCGGCAAGCGGTATGGGACTGCCCGTCAAATCATCACCAAAATTACGGATAACCAGAGCAATGGCATCGAGGTTGCGGACAAGATTCATCTGCGCGCTGAAAGAATCGTTTTTGCGGGCCGAGCCTTCGGCAAATCCGGCAAAATCGACGATTTCGATGGTGGCATAGGTCGTTTTTTTAGGGTGGTAAAGCTGTGTGAGGCGGGTTATGCGTTCGTCGCCCACCTCAACAACGGCAACGTTGGGTTTGGCCTTGTTGTTCACATAAGCGCCGACCTCGGCTTGCAAGCGTGTCAGGGCGTTAAAAATGGTTGTCTTACCGGAGTTGGGCAGACCTAACAATCCGATTTGCATGGAATTTCCTTTCCTCGATTTGTCACGAATCATATCCGCGCCGGATACGCGCAGGCGACAATTTGAGACCTTTGCAAAACGCCCCTTTTTGCTCAATTTCTGCGTCAGGCTCAAATTTTAATCCTCGAAATACTCAATGTATTCCTGTGGTTAAAATTATCGCCTTTCTTGAACTTAAACAAAAATTGACATTTTTCAAAGGTCTCAATTTATCAGAACCAGATAAAATAAGACGCTTTTGATGGTTTGTCCAGCACGAAAATGAAATCAAGGGGCGCATAAGGGATCGGGGTCAAGCCAAAGCCTGGTCCTATGGACCAGGATTCTTTACGCATGGCAACCGTTTCTCTTCCAATCAAACCTGCCACGATGTGACTCATTCTTTCTTGACTTGGGCGGTTTTATATTTATGTTGTTTTTAAATCTGTCAGGACTCCGAAGGATCCTTTGTTTTTGGATTCATGACAAAAGGAGGAATAAAAATGAAAACACTGAAATTTATTTCTAAATTATTTTTCACATTCTCAGTGGCTGCGTTTTTGGTAATGCCGGCTGTTGCATTTGGCGCCAAAGGCTCTTTGGTTACTTATCAGGTTAATGGTCAATCTTATGAGGGATATTACATTACTCCTTCTAACCAATCGCCTTTAGTTTTACTGATTCATGATTGGGATGGACTAACAGATTATGAGATCAAGCGAGCCAATATGCTCGCTCAATTGGGATATGCTGTTTTTGCTGCGGATCTATTTGGTGCTGGAGTGCGGCCAACCGAGGTGACAGACAAACGCCAGCATACTGGAGAACTCTATAAAAACAGAGAGAAAATGCGGGCAT
Source organism: Desulfobacterales bacterium (assembly GCA_030145015.1). Next base: position 622 of record JAQYWI010000271.1, on the reverse strand, counting down.
TGATGACAGGGGCCCTGGATGCAGCGAAAGAAAGAGGAGTCCAAATGGAGAATGCTGTGGCTGTGGGCTATTGTTTCGGTGGCGCTGCAGTGCTTGAATTGGCACGATCAGGGGCAGATCTTAAAGGTTTTGCTACTTTTCATGGTGGCCTAAAGACACCGGAAGGACAAAATTATGCCAAGACTCGGGGGGAAATTTTGATTATGCATGGTTCAGCGGATTCGAACATTACCATGGACCAGTTCGCTGGTTTGGCTAAAGAACTGGAATCGGCCGGCATTGCCCACGAAATGATAACATACGGTGGTGCACAACATGCGTTTACCGTTTTTGGTGGAAACCGCTATCAAAAGGATGCGGACAAAAAATCCTGGAAGCGTTTTCAGGAATTCCTTTCGGATAAACTGAAAAATTGAAAGAACATAACGGTCGCTCCTTAATTATTTATCACCCCAATTGAGCGAAAACGCACAATTGAGAGTTCCCTGTTATCCGTTTTTCAAGCACACGGATAAAATATTTACATTGAAAACTTTATGTGTCTAAAATTTTTATAATTAATTGTAATGAAGCCTGTAGGGACGGGATCCAAGTCTTGATATTTGATTAAAGTGCGTTAATT
>JAQYWI010000435.1 GCA_030145015.1 Desulfobacterales bacterium | reverse complement strand
TCAACTTTGCCTTCTTGTAACAGCCGAAGGGATATTTCCTTTATTTTATGGATGTACGCGAGCATGTTAAGCCACCATGGCTTGTGTTTTTAAAAAGTTTTTATTGGGCCCCAGAGCCTTGACTGCCGAGGTGACCTGGTTAACCACATCAACAAATTTGGTCGATTCAGCGGATGAGATCCATGAAAAATGCAAGCGGCCGGGTTCGATCCCCATATATTCAATAAGGTTCTTAAATAAAGCAAACTTTCTGCGTGCATAGTAATTACCTTCCAGGTAATGGCATTCGCCGGGATGTCACCCGGACACCCAGACGCCGTCTGCTCCCTGCCTGAAAGCGGATAAAATAAACTTGGCGCTCATGCGGCCGGTACAGGGAATGCGAATCACTCGGATATTTGGCGGATATTCCATTCGGCTGACGCCCGCCAGATCCGCGGCACCGTAACTGCACCAGTTACACAAAAAACTGACAATTTTGGGTTCCCAATGTGACATCTTAAAAATCTCCTAAGTTTCAACGCGCTTATCCTGGGTCATTCAAAGCAAAAATCTGCGCAAAAATCTGATCATTATCAAATCCTTTAAGATGGATCGCGCCCGATCTGCAGGATGCCGCACATAACCCGCAACCTTTGCAAAGCACGGGATTGATTTGTGCTCTGCCTGGAAAAAAACGGTCATCTTCAGGGATAAAAGAAGCTGCCGAGTAAGGACAGACGGAAATACATACCCCGCAGGAACTGCAATAGGCAGGATTGGTCATTGCAACCGTTCCGCTCATAAATATATTTTTACGGGACAGAAGGGTTACCGCACGGGATGCGGCCGCAAGCCCCTGGGCGATGGATTCATCAATAGGTTTCGGATAATGGGCCATCCCGCAAAGAAAGATCCCGTCCGTGGCGAATTCCGAAGGTCCCAGCTTGGCATGTTTTTCTACAAAAAAGCCGTCGTCATTTATGGGCACTTTAAAAAAATTAGCAAGTTTTTCATCCCGATTCGGCACGATGGCACAAGCAAGGGTTACCAGATCGGCGGAAATTTCCAACGGTCGATCGAGAATATGATCCCTAACCCTAACCCGGAGTTGGTCTCCGTTCAGGTCAACCTCGGGCTTGTTGTTCAGTGAAAATCTGATAAAGACAATACCCGCCTTGCGAGCCTTTTGGTAACGGTATTCCTGCTCGCCGTATGTCCGGATATCCCGGTATAGAATAAACACGTTCATATCCGGACGGCGTCTTTTTAATTCCAATGCACTTTCAATGGAATGGGCGCAACAGACCCGGCTGCAGTATGGGCGCCGGGGTTCCCTTGAGCCCACACACTGGATAAATACGGCCGAGGTGAGATTTTCCAGGGTTGGATCTTTTTCGATAAATTTTTTGTCAAGTTCGAGGTTTGTAAGGATTCTCGGGTCCTTGCCATAGTTATATTCCGCAGGTTTCAATTCCGATGCGCCGGTTGCCAATACGGCGATGCCGTGTTTTAGAATCTGTGTTTCGCTGTTTGAAAGAAGCTCCGATTCAAAGTTTCCGACAAAGCCGTCAACATGGATAATCGTTGTATTAAGATGAACATGAATTTTTTCATGCTTGTTGATTTCATCAACATAGTCGTTAATTTTTTCTC
>JAQYWI010000434.1 GCA_030145015.1 Desulfobacterales bacterium | reverse complement strand
ATCAAAATAATGTGGTGGTGGTATCCATGTGGCAGAAAATAGAGAATTGGAACCAATGGGAAAAAAGTGAGTTAAGAGCGGAAAATGAGGCTGAGTTTAAAACCTTGCTTGACGGACCGGTTGAATTCGAAACCTATAATTTAGGATTGCAGCTTTAATAGGGCGAATTGCCGGTAAATGCAAGAATTTTGAAGCAGTTGTCGGGGCAGGTCATCCCAGCGTTCGGACGGGGTGTCTGCCCTTTTTTCATGTTTTTTTCCGGTTTGTCCGGATCGGGTTTTTATCACGTGACTTGTGTGATTGACCTATGATTCAGGCCGAGCATATCGCTCAAGAGCAGTAGAAACAAAACCGCCGTCAAACATTGCAATCGACGTGCTGATGGTTATATTGATTTGTCAAGCTTACCGGAAACTCGTTTAACGCCTTGCATAAAAATTGATGAAAATCTTTCAGATACGTAATTAAAGTGTAACTTCTCAATAAGTTCTGGTGTATGAAATAATCCTATCGACCCGAATCCATAATTTAACGTCTCGGAAATTATATCGTGAGATAGCGGGATCGAATTGATAAGTCTTTTCATGGCAGCATGTTTATGCTATCACATCCATCATTTTTACCCGGCCTGCCCAGTTAAACCAGAAATTTGTTTAACCGGGGTGAAACTTTTTTCTATTTCACCGGGGCCATTATTCCAATTGGGCCTGCCCGCTCGTGCCTTGCAATGGCAGGCGGGGCAAAGCCCCTGAATTTTAATTGAGGGCCAATGAACGATAAACAGATTACCACTCTATCTAAAGAACTCGGCTTTAAGGAAATACAGATAAACGCCGTGGTAAACCTTCTAGAACAAGGCGCAACCATTCCGTTTATCGCACGTTACAGAAAGGAAGCCACGGGCAGTCTTGACGAAATTGCGATAACTTCCATCAGGGACAGATTGAAATACCTCGAGGAACTTGACGGCCGCAGGGAAACCATTCTCAGCTCCCTCGAAAAACACGGCCATTTGACTGATGAACTGAAAGAGAGGGTGCGGGCCGCCCAAACCCTTTCCGTTTTGGAAGACATCTACCTGCCGTTCCGTCCCAAGCGCCGCACCAAAGCTACGGTTGCCAGAGACAAAGGGCTTGAACCCCTTGCCTTGGAACTTTTTGAACAAACGGGAATAGACCCGGCAGAAGCTGCTGTAGCATTTATCGACGCCCAAAAGGAAGTTGACACGGTGGAAGACGCGCTTTCCGGTGCACGGCATATTATTGCTGAAATCATTAACGAGGACCCGAATGCAAGAGTTGTGCTGCGGAATTTGTATACCGGCAAGGCGGTTTTCAAAAGCCGGGTCGCATCCGGCATGGAGCAGGACGGCGCCAAGTACAAGGATTATTTCGACTGGGAGGAACCCGCGTCCGCCGCGCCGTCCCACCGGGTCCTTGCCATGCGCCGGGGGGAAAAAGAAGATATATTAAATCTGACCCTTGCCCCGCCCGAGGATGAGGCGGTTAAGGTTCTCGAAGGTCTGTTTGTCAAAGGAAACGGCCCGGATTCGGACCAGGTAAAAATGGCGGTGACCGACAGCTACAAAAGGCTTCTGTCACGCGCCATGGAAACGGAACTGCGCATTGCCACAAAA
>JAQYWI010000270.1 GCA_030145015.1 Desulfobacterales bacterium | reverse complement strand
CGGCCGTCCTGATTACCCGTTATGCACTTCAAGATATATTCCGGGTCGGTTTTGGGCGCGCACTCAAGCTGAAATGGCGAGCGGAAAAATGGCTTTCAAAATGCTGGTTTGCCCGGGCGGGACTGCGCTTGACTTTCTGGGGCGAACAATGGCTGGGTATCGTCGGCGGGCTTTTGGTTAAAAAGCCGCTTTTTTATGATAATTATAAAACCGGCGTTTTATACAGGGAATTTGCGACCCTTGAAGATATCCGTAAAATCGAAAAGATTTTTAATCAGATTGTTGGCGTTGATGATTTGCTCGCGTTGATGAACATCAAGATCGGTTCTGTCTCCCAATATGGCTTTCTGACTTACAAAAATCTCCTTCTTACGCTCTGGGCCCGACAATATCGCGGATTAAAAAGTACTCTATTAAAGCCCTTGACGGTTAAACAGTTTCATCCTTTTTTTAAAAAATTGCTGCCGGGCCGGGCGGATTCCGGCAGCGAACCCGCTAGAAAAATTCCTGTGGAAATGAAAGCCTCGTTTTTAAATTGGCTGGCGGCAAAAACGGGTCTGAAAGATTATGAAATTACCGATCGGCTGGGCCAAACTTTTGCGGATCTATTTAACGAAATTGAAAGCGAATACGGACGGGTGGCCCCGGAAGAACTTGATCCGAAGTTTGTAAATCTGTTCCTGCTATCCCCAAAGAAAAAGTAGAACCCATCCCAAAAGGGCGTCTTAGTGTCCATGGCCGTGTTGCCCCGCTAAATCGGGATTTCACATCTAATTATATAAATATTAAGGAATGAATCAAACCGATTCAAAATGCTCACGTACTCCGTGTACGCTCCGCTTTTGAATCGGTCTGCGCCTTGCCCTGAACACTAAGCCACCCTTTTGGTGACGGGTTCTAATCTAAAGACCATTTTAAATCATTCTTTTTCTTTATGCTATGAGCTGCCCTCTCAGTCCTCAGCCCTCATTACTTAGCTCTTAAGGTTTTTTACGGCCGCGCAGATAACCTCAACCGCTTTATCGATATCCGCTGCGGTGGTCATGCGCCCGGTGGTTAACCTTAAGGTGCCCTTGGCCCACTCCAGGGGAACATGCATGGCTTTGAGCACGTCGGAAATTTGTACCGTGCCGGAATGACAGGCAGCGCCGGCGGAAGCGGCCACCTCGGTTCCAATTGCATCCAGAATGCGATTGGCCTCCAAACCCAAAAATGAAATGCTCAACGTGTTGGGCAGTCGTTTTTGCGGATGCCCGTTGAGTTTCACCTGATCACCTTCATTTTTAATGCCCTCAAAAAGCCTGTCGCGCATCGTCCGCATATGGGTCATGTTTTTTTCCAGATCGCGTGCGGCAATTTCACAGGCCATACCCAACCCGACAATTTCAAGCACATTTTCGGTCCCGGGCCGGACGGCCATTTCCTGGCCGGCACCGTGCATCAATTTGGCCGGTGCCAAATCCTGTCGAATGTAAAGGGCGCCGACACCCTTGGGTGCGTAAACCTTATGGCCGGCGATCGACAGCAGATCCACCTCCGGGCGGTTGACATCAACCGGCATTTTCCCCACGGACTGGGCCGCATCGGTATGAAAAACAATGTCGTGTTTTTTGGCCAGTTTTGAGATTTCTTCAATCGGCTGAGCGCTGCCGACCTCATTGTTGGTGTGCATGATGGATATCAGAATGGTTTCTTTTTTTATGGCCGCTTTCAGATCTTCTATCTGTATCAAGCCGAATTCGTCGACCGGCAAATAGGTGACTTCATAACCCGTGGTTTTCAAAAAATTGCACACCTCGATGACAGCCGGATGTTCAATTTGGGAGGTAATGATATGATTGCCTTTATGACGGAAGGCTTGGGCACAGCCTTTAATGGCGAAATTGTTTGATTCCGTTCCCCCACTGGTGAAAATAATTTCTTCGGGCCGGCAGTTTAGAAGGGCCGCAATTTGCGTGCGAGCTTTGATGACGGCCCGTTTGGGTTGGGTGCCGTAATAATGGGAACTCGACGGGTTGCCGAATTCTTCTTCGAAGAAAGGCCGCATGGCCGCAATGACTTCCGGGTCATGCGGGGTGGTGGCGTTATAATCAAGGTAGATGGGTTTGGGCATGATGGTATTTCTCCTTGGAGTAATGGAGTGATGGAGAACTGGAGTACTGGATTTGAATATAACAAATTAGAGGTTTGAATACCAGCTTGGCTTTAGAAACTTATCATTGGCTTTCCGCTAAATGGATATGTCGTTTTTCGGCCTGAATAGTTCTCCTGATGCCATGACGGGTCGTTTTCCGGCTTAATCTGGCAATGGACTAAACGCTTACAACGAATGTCAGGATTTTTTATTGTGTTTTTGATCCTTTTATATCGGAAAATTTACTTTTGCATTGCGATTGCCAATTCTAAACAGATCCTGGCCGATGTCGATTGTATAGATAGCCGAAAGACAAAGTCCAAAGAAATTGTGGGTTTCGATATAGATCATAAAGATAAAATTACCGACCATGATTTTGAGTGAATAGCCATTTCAAAGGGATAGGTCTATTCTTATCTCAAGATAAGACTCAAAGCTGAAATAAATCAGACAAAGCTTACCATATTTGGCGGGAGGAATATTATGAGATTAGATTAATATGAGTATAAGATATGCAGATACGCAGCATAAAATGACGAATATAGCAATTAAATCCTTTCTCTTAAATGGTTTCAGCGCGATTCCGCAATAAAGATCTAATGTCACAAAATTCTTACATTGCGGGCAAATCTCGGTTACGAATTGTCTCCGGCCTTCCTCTTTCCTTTTTAGAGGGGATAAATCGTTAGAGCAAAATGGACAGACAAAAAGCTCTTCCTCCGACCTATCTACCTGCTTCTTATAAAAATCTATGTAACAAGGATAATCCATATCAATATTCCGATAATGTGTTGGGCTCTCTGGTCCTGATTAGATTCCCCTGTCTGACCACATTTTTCAAGGGATTTGCGCCGATGCGGTAGGTGAGCTCTGCGGGTTCGGCAATATCCCAGATCACAAAATCCGCGTCCTTCCCCGGTTCAAGGGTGCCGATGCGATCCTGCAGTCCGAGGGCCCGGGCGCCGTTGCGGGTAATGCCTGCCAGGGCTTCTTCCGGCGTCAGCCTGAAGAGCGTACAGGCCATGTTGAGCATCAATAGCAGCGAAACTGCAGGGCTGCTGCCGGGATTGCAGTCGGTGGACAGCGCGATGGGAACCGCATAGCGGCGCAGAAGATCGATCGGCGGCAATTTTGTTTCGCGCAGGAAGTAAAAGGCGCCGGGGAGCAAAACTGCCACGGTGCCGCTATCAGCCATGGCCTTCACGCCCTCCTCTGAGATATATTCCAGATGATCCGCTGAAAGCGCCCCGTACTGCGCGGCCAGTATTGTGCCGCCCAGGTCTGAAAGCTGTTCGGCATGAAGTTTGACCGCCAGGCCCATTTTTTTTGCGGCTTCGAATATTCGTTTGGTCTGCGCGGGCGTAAATCCGATGCCTTCGCAAAAGACATCGACCGCTACGGCCAGGTTTTGAGCGGCGACCTGCGGCAGGACTTCATTGCAGACGAAGTCGATGTATTGATCGCTTTTGCCTTCATATTCAGGTGGCAGAGCATGGGCGCCCAGAAAGGTGGGCACAACCGTTACCGGATATTTTTCGCCCAGTGTGCGTGCGACGCGCAACATGCGGATTTCGGTTTCCAGATCCAGCCCGTAGCCGGACTTTATTTCCACAGTGGTGACCCCTTCGGCCATAAGAGCGACCAGCCGGGGAACGCTTTGATTAAGCAACGATTTCGCATCCGCCTCACGGGTGGCGCTGACCGTTGATCTGATGCCGCCACCCTGGCGAGCTATTTCTTCATAGGTCGCTCCCTGAAGACGCATTTCAAATTCATGCGCACGGCTGCCGCCATAGACGAGATGGGTATGGCAATCTACAAGGCCGGGGGTGACCCATCCACCCCCAGCGTCATAAACTTTGGCGGCCCTGGATTCCTGATCGGCGGGCAGTTCATTTCTTTTCCCGATCCAGTCAATCTTCCCTTCGCAGAGGGCCAAAGCGCCGTCTTCTACCATGCCGTATGGACCGGTTTGGGTCATTGTGGCCAGGTGGATATTGACCCAGAGTGAGTCGATTTTATCAGAAAGCTGATTTTTGGGTGGACTCAATTTATGTCGGCCTCCTTGACCCGATGGTTAATGAAGCTGAATGAAGTGCAAAAAATTCCTTTTTTACCGGGGAATATAAAAACCGGATCTGGTGTTCCAGCCGGTATCTTATTCTTTTAAGATCTGATACGCAATTCTGTTTAAGCAAACCTGGGTGGTACCCCCGCCCATCGACCAGCCCCGAACATCTCTGTAATAGCGCTCGACTTCATAATCGGCTGTATAACCATAGGCGCCATGTAATTGAATCGCCTGGTCACAGACCCAAACCGCCATCTCGTTTGCAAATTTCTTGGCCATGGAAGCCTCTTTGGCAATCATCTTGCCTCGTTTTTCCGATTTAATCAGCGCGTCGTAAATGAGAAGGCGGGCGGCCTGGATTTTGATGGCCATTTCAGCTAAGATCCAGCGAATTCCCTGAAGCTCAGAAATCGGTTTTCCAAACTGAACCCGCTCTTTGCAATACCGCAGCGTGCGCTCATAGGCCCCCTGTGCAAAACCGACACAAAAGGCTGAATTGCCACAGCGCTCCGAATTGAATTCGTTCATTATCTCCTTAAACCCTTTGCCGCCAGCCGGAATCAACAGGTTTTCCTCCGGAACTTTGGCATCTTCGAAGATTATTTCATCGAGCGTCGAGCAGTGGCGCCCCATCAACTCCTCTGTCTTTCCGACAGAAACCCCGGGCGTATCGGCATCGACGATGAACATGGCGATACCTTTCGACGGTTTTGGCAGGTTTTTCTGCGTTTTGGCCAATACGATAAACACCCCTGCAATTCTTCCGTTGGATATAAAAACCTTCCGCCCATTAAGCAAGTAATATCCGTTCTTTTTTTCAGCAAAGGAAGACATATTGCCGGCGTCCGATCCGGCATTCGGTTCGGTTTGACAGTAAGCACCGATCTTTTTCCCGGATGCCATATCGGGCAAATATCTTCTTTTCTGATCTTCGGTGCCCTGGTGTACGATTGCCCGGCAGCAGGCGGAAACATGGGTCAGCGGAATGGAGACACCGGCCCGTCCCATTTCCTCGCACAGAATTGCCAAATCTATCATTGAACCGCCGGCACCTTCGTACTTTTCGGGCACCAAGAGTCCCAGAAAGCCCATTTCCGCAAGATATTTATAATATTCATCCGGATATTTTGCTTCTTTTTCCCAGGACTTAACATTGGGCGCAATTTTCTCTTCGGCAAATTTTCTGACCGCATCCCGGAACATTTTATTTTCTTGACTTAATAAACTGTCGATCATACCGTTTCTCCTCCTCTTGAAGTATTCAGTTTAAGATACTGATAAGATTTTTCTGCAACAATCACGCCATAGCAGCCAAGTTATTATTTCTATTAGACCTTTTTAATATCGTGCAAAGCAAAGCAACCGGGTTTGTTTCATTTGTATACAACTACCCATCGAACGAAATTGCTATCCTGAAAGAATTTCCTTCTTTTTGCGCATTTAAGTCTTCAATGTTGACTGTCTGTTACGGTTGTGTTTATTAATTAAACGCAAGTATGAATTTCTTGCTGGGGTTTCAATTTCTTGTTTAATATATATACAATTCATCAGAAATACATTCACCGCAAAAACAGTAACCATTGTAATTCGTTCATATTTAACAGAAAATTTTTGTTGGCATAGTGATTGCAGCAAATTCAATCAATTTAGGTCGACTCCGATATACCATCATTTCAGCTATTTGGTGGAAATCGTGGGCAGTCTTGGTTGAGAGACGCTGCTCCGCCTCAACGTACCCATCAGCGCATAGCCGTTTGGATTTAAGA
>JAQYWI010000269.1 GCA_030145015.1 Desulfobacterales bacterium | reverse complement strand
GGCTAAGAGTCAAATGCAGACCCCTTTTTTGACCCCTTTTTCAGGTTGGAATTCAATTAAACAGAAAAAACTTTGGCAGTTTTAAAAAATCGTGAGAAATGCTAAGGGTCAAACGTAGACTTGACCCAAAAGCGACTTGGATATATATAATAATAAAATTATTCGGATGCACGACTTCACCTGAGCTGATGCACAATCTTCCTTTGGTCTATCAAAAAAGTGTCCGCAGCTCGAATTGCACTTCTCTGATCTGCTCACTTTCACTTTCTGATATTTCCACTTTTCCCAAAATATTTAGAAGGGGGTACCCCCATGACTCGGGAGGATATTAAGCGCAAAGTCAGCAGCATTCTCAATGCTGATGAAGTGGTGGCCGCTTTCCAAGCCCAGTCTGTGCTGTTTGAAAAGTTCATTTCTATGGCAAGGTCTCCTGATGAACCGGAAGTCATTAAAGCCATGCTACGCGAAACAATTGAGATATCAATCGAACTGACCGGAGCAGAACTTGGGAGTCTCATTCTGCTCGACAGCGATGGCCTTGTGACCGACAGTATATTATCCCGCGGTGAAATCTCTCCTGAACTCGGTTCCATGCTTGTCAAATCGGTATTAAAAGAAGGTCTTGCCGGATGGGTGATGCATCATCGCAGAATCGGACTGGTCAATGACACCGAGAAGGATGATCGCTGGCTAATTCTTCCCGATCAGCCTTATAGCGCTCGTTCGGCTCTGGCCCTGCCGATTATCAGCGATGATATGCTGTTGGGCGTTCTGACGCTGATGCATTCCATGCCCGATCATTTCACAAAGAAAATTGTGGCGCTAATACAGATCATGACAAATCAGGTGGCTTTGGTTTTAGAAAATGTATACTTTTTTAACAATCTCAATGATTCGCTTCAATCCCTGGGACAAGCCAACAAAAAGATCGAGGCTTATTCGCAAGCTATAGACCGGGAGATGGAAAAATGCCGTCAAATTCAAATTGACTTTTTACCGAAACAATTACCGCAGATACCCGACTGGCATATTGAAGAATTTTTTTTCCCGGCGAGTCGGGTTTCCGGTGATTTTTACGATGCTTTCATGTTGCCGGGTGCTTACACTGGATTGGTCATCGGTGATGTCTGTGATAAAGGGGTGGGGTCGGCGCTTTTCATGGCGCTGTTTCGAAGCTTACTCCGCATATTCGCCGGCCAGGCGCAATTGAGCAGATCGCTTATTGATACAAAATCGCAAACCGTCGGCGGCATGCCCGACGCTGCGTCCATTCGAAAATACAATCAGGTCGACGCCTTACGTGCGGTTGCCCTGACCAATGATTACATCGCCCAGGAACACGGTGAGATGTGTATGTTTGCAACCCTTTTTTTCGGTGTTTTAGATCCAAAAAATGGGAAGCTGGTTTATATTAACGGTGGGCATGAAGCTGTATTTGTCATTGGCCAAAATGGCGTAAAAGAAAGTCTGTTGCCTACCGGACCGGGCGTGGGTATGTTTCATGGAGCGCAATTTGAATATAAAGAGATTCAACTGCAACCCGGCGAAATTTTATTCGCTTATACCGACGGGGTTATCGATGCACGCTCTCCAGATGAAGAGCGTTTTAGCAGAAAGCGTCTAAACTCCTTATTGTCTCAGCCTGCGGCTACCGCATTTGAACTCATGGAACGAATTGGTACAAATCTTTTTTCCCACATCGGCAGAGCCCCGCAGGAAGATGATATTACGATGCTGACGCTTCAGCGCAAAATCCAATAAAAGTCAAACGCAGACTTGAACCCTTTGCAATTGATCCGGTTAACCCTTTCCAATGCTTGGCATTATGGGCTCTGAAATAGCGCCGTAAATGTCGTTTCGCCGGAAAGGTAGCAGGCCTCAACGCTCTGACAGTGCTGACATTGGCTGATTTTTCCCGGGCAAATATCGGTGGCAAGCGGAATATATCTGCATCTCGAAGACGATACGTCCAGGTTGAAATTAAAGCGCTCGGAGAAAATCTTGAGGCGTAACAGATCCGCCCCTTTGCCACCGGCATTAAAATCATATGGTTTTTTGGAAGAATATTTATTTGTTTCCTGAGTTGGAAAAAATCCCTCGAATATACGCCGAAGATGCGTTTCCTCGATGCCGACCCCGAAATCATGGACCATAAACGCCACTTTCCCGCCTTTATTTTTCAGGGTAACTTCTATTTTCCCCTGATCCGGGGTGTTTTCAATGGCATTTTTCATCAGCCCGATGATCAGCTTTTCAAGCGCTTCCGAAGGGATCCGCACCGCTGGCGTCCTCTCGGTATCGATAATCACATCCACCTGGCGGTGTGAATGCGACGGCTGGATCTGCTTTATTTTCGCCTTCACAAATTGATCCAGCATAATATCTTCAGGAACAATCTCCCTGGGGCCGTATATCTCCTCTATGCGCTGTCTGATCCGTTCAATTGCAGGTGTTTCTCCGATTTGCTCTGCCAGCAAAACCTCTAGTTCGTCGCCGCACTGGTCAATTAATCTGGATATGATGTGGTAACTGTCGTTCACGGGATTTTTTAAAATATCTTCAACTTCCATCTGCATATCGGCGAGTCGCTGCAGATGCCGATCTGCCCGCTTGATTGTGCGTTGCCATCCCTGCGGTGGTAGAGAAGCCAGCTTTCTCCGCAATAAAGCCAACGACGTTTTCAGCACCGCGATGGGAGTTTGCAGTTCATGGGAGAGGTGGTGAATCAGTTTGTCTTTGGCGCGATTTAAAATCGAAAGTTCTTCATAGGCGTTTTTAAGGGCTTCGGCTGACCTGGCGTGTTTCAGAGAGATGATCAGGTTATTTACCAGTGTTTCCAGAAGATTTTGGTCCTCATCGCTATAGGGTTCTTCGACAATTTTTGAGCCGAGCCCTAAAATGCCGGAGTAATCCCCATCAACGGTAAAGCGCATGACACAGTTAATGGCAGGCGGCAAAAAGTTGAGTTGCCGTCGCTCTTCTTCCGAAAGGATCCCGTTTGCAGAATAATCAATTTCCAGAAAGTCAGGGATCCCCTCCAACAGGGACGACTTCTCTTCCTCCTGAAATCCAATGTCAACCAGCTCGCTGGTTTCTGTGGGCTGTGAGCCATGTGTCAGAATAAAGCCTTCAACCACACCGAAGTTTCCCAGGGTCATTAGCAGGAAGTTCTTCAAAATGGTTTTAATTTCGACAACGCCTAACAACTCGTGGCTGACATCATAGAGGGTTTTGAGATGGAAAAGACGCCGGTCAATTTCGGCTTGAGCCGCTTCCGGCAAAGAAGAGGTTTTGCTGTTCGTCTTTGCTTCTTTTAAGGGATCCATTAAACCCCGCTTTTAAAACTCTGGGTAACAGCAAAGTTCTATCTGACGCATAAGAAATTATCCGAAAACAACTATCTGTAGCAACGGCCGGTGGAGTCATGAGGAGAGGATCTGGATCGTCAATTTTTTACTATAAAAAAACAGGTGCGGGTTGTCAAGAAGACCCCGCATCTCATTTGTCAAGGGCGAAGATAAAGACCCTTAGACAAAAGGGTTTGCTAAAAACGGGGTTTTACCGATGTTTGGGTGTGTTTTTGTGGTATGTCTCGCGGATTTTTCCGACAATGCCGCCTTGTTTCAGATAATCGCTCAGAAAAAAGATATGCCCCCTTACGAACAGCTACTGGCTGATTTTTTCTGTTGACAGAGTTTAACCGCTTCCTTAATATGGCATCATCTTGATGATTGTTATAAAGTCATTTTTATTCACAGCTGCAATTTGAAAAGTTAATAGCAGAATAATGCCCCCCTCTTTAAAGAGCCCAAGCATTGAAATTAGCCTGCCCAATCAGGTGGGTTACGAACGCATCGCCATGGCGTGTTCGGAGAGTTTTGCGAAAATGCTTGGCCTTTCCCCTGAGCGCATCGAGGATTTAAAGACAATCGTAGCCGAAGCTGCCATCAATGCCGTGCAGCACGGCAACAAAGAACGTCCGGATGCCAGGGTATTCGTTTCAATGACTTTCAAAGATGATACCATCCACGTCGCCGTGATGGATGAAGGCGACGGTGTCAAAGCGTTACTTCCCAAGCCAGACATTGAAAGAATCGTCAACGAGCTGGACCCGCCGGTGGGGTTTGGCACATTTTTGATCACAGAGCTGGCTGATGAGGTAGAATTTGATAAGACCGCTGATGGCGTTAGTGTTGTTAAGATGACCATCAAAGTTTAAAATATGAATGATAAATTAGAGGATTACGCAGACTAACTGCGATTGTACAGAATGGCCGCCCTTTCGGCTGATCGAGGGCGGCGGTGGTGGCAAGAGAAAGTGCAGGTCGGAGATGCAGGAAGTTAACGAAATTAAACTTGAAACACACGCTGCGGTTACGGTTATGAACATCCGGGGCGATATTACCGCCTTTTCTGAACCCTTCCTTAATGATGCCTACCAGAATGCGAATGCCCAGGGGGCCGGCAAAATCCTGCTGAAGTTTGACACCAACGCATATATCAACAGCGGCGGTATTGCCGTACTTATCCAGGTTCTGGCCCAGACCCAGAAAAACAACCAGGCGATTGGAATCACAGGTATCTCTGACCATTTTAAGAAGATCTTCCATATGGTGGGAATCACCAAGTTTGCCAAGATTTACGATTCATTAGAAGATTCCCTGAAGCAGATGGCCTAACAGCCGCAATAGATAGCATATTCGCAGCCATTCCTGAGACCGGGGTTGAACCACCAGATCCCAGATTGTGGTGGCGTGCAAGTCAGGTAGATCATTGCTCCGGACCTCGATGAAGATTGTTTGAGAGGATCCCAATGCCTTTTTCTTCATGTTACCTTTTTAGTCGTCTTACCGATCCTCAACTTGAACGTGTTCAGGCAATTTCCCGCGAGCAGAAGATTCAAAAAGACCAATGGCTTTTTCGTGAGGATCAGGAAGCCCAATGTTTCTACCTTATAAAAGAAGGTGCCATCGAGCTTTTGACCGTTGTGGATGAGCGCATCGAAATTCCCATCGCCATGATCAAAACCCAAAACGGTTGCATCGGCATTGGCGCTCTGGTCCCCCCCTTTCGCTACAGTCTCTCCGCCCGCGCGGCCCTTGAAAGCAATTTACTTGTCTTCAATCGAACGGATATAGAGACCCTCAAGCGTGATGACCCCGGCCTTGTCTGCATCATCATGAACAACCTGGCTCAGAAGCTGCTGGATCGTCTCAGGGAAACCCGCCGTGAAATTAAAATTCACTTCATGAATCTCGTCCGCTCGGCAACATTTTAAAGGTTAAGGCAGAATGGATCTTCAAGCAGAGGTGAAACGGCTCCAGGATGCATTAAAGCAATCGGAGCACCTTCAAACCGAATTGGACCGGCGCGTTTTTTATTTAAAGACCCTTTATGATGTCAGCAAAGATATTTTCAGCAGCGTTGAATCCGAAACCATTCTAAGAAGCTTTTTGCTCATGGCCATGGGCAACTTCGGGGTTACCCGGGGATTCATTTTGGGCATAAACTCACCTGCCAAAGGAATCCGGCATTTTGTCGAGGTCGGCCTTGAAGACGACGAGGTGGCCGGCTTAAAAAGCGGCATCAAGCAGTTCTTGCAAAATGAAGCCTTTTCGGAGCCAGTCGCTAAAGAGGCAACCCTGATGCTGCAGGATTTTTTACCGCCGTCACTGGATTTTATCCAGGGTTTCACCATCGAAAAAGATCGCCCGGGGATCTTCGGGCTGGGGGCCAAACTGATCGGCGACCCCTACAATGAAAACGATAGGGAATTGCTCGCTACGCTGGTGAACAACCTGATCGTGGCGCTTAAAAATGCGCGCTCATTCGAAGAAATCCAAAATCTCAACCGCAATCTGGAGGCCAAAAACGTTGAGCTGGAAAAAGCGCTCAAGGAGCTCAAGGCCGCCATGCGCAAGGTCGAGATTTTAGAAAGCATCAAGGCGGATCTGAGTAAATTTGTGCCTAACACAGTGACCCGCA
>JAQYWI010000268.1 GCA_030145015.1 Desulfobacterales bacterium | reverse complement strand
TTGTCCTTGAACCTGATCTGAGGTTTTGAAACCACTTCTAGACCGTGGTTTCATTCCAATAAGCAAACAGTTGGGTGCCCAGCCCTTGAGACAGTGCTGCCACACAAACGTTTTCCGCAAACAGCCAGGCACCTCCCAGGTCATAGCAGCGCGGATCGCTCGCTTCCGGAGCAACGCAGAGCTTCATTTTCGCAGGGTTGCCGCAACTCTCAATTTGTTCAGCGAATTGGTTCCACTGGCATGCAGCCAGGTGATTCCGTCCCGTAAAAATTTTTCCATGGGATGGTCCCGCATGATGCCCACACCCCCCATGACATCCAGGGCCAGCAGCATAATCCTCATAAAAGAATCACGCGAACTGATATTCACATAGGTTGCTTTTCTTCTATCAAATTTGGGGTTGTCTCTGATTTGAAAGGCGGTTTCATATAAATAGGTCTCCAGGTTATCGGTGAGCATTCCCATCTCCGCCAGCATGCTTCCCACGGTCTGGTGCTCGACAATTGGTTTTCCGCCCTGGACCCTTTGTCTGGCATGTTCCAGTGCAATTTTGTATATCGCCCGGCACATGCCCAGCGTCATGGCTGCAATTTCGACGCTTGCGCCCAATTTTGCCCGCGATGAGAGCCCTTTGTTCACCTCTCCCAGAATGTATTCTTTCGGAACCCGGACATTGTCCCAGAACGATTCTCCGTTTGGATAAAGGCGGTAGCCCATTTTATCATGTATCTGTCCGTAGGTGATCCCGGGCAGATCTGCCGGAACGATAAAAGTGGTTGTTCCGACCCGCTGAGGCACGCTTCGATCTGTCCGGGCATATACGATCAACACCTTTGAAAATCCAACCAGCGAGGACATGTGCTTGGCCCCGTTTAAGACATAACAATCGCCGTCTTCTTCCGCTTTCATTGACACACCGGATTTGAGGTCCTCCGAATCCAGCAGCGTATCACTTCCGGCGTTCGGTTCGGAGAGTAGAACCGAACCGGTGCAGTCATCGTCTTCAACGAATTGCGTCAAAAATTTCTTTTTTTGTGCCTCGGTTCCGCCTTCAGTTATCACCTGGCAGACTTTCCAGCACTGACTCAGGCACTTTGCGGTTCCGGGTTCGATTTCCGCCATGGCATCCAGCAACAGTGATT
Organism: Desulfobacterales bacterium; assembly: GCA_030145015.1. The sequence continues at coordinate 4,879 of JAQYWI010000268.1, read as the reverse complement.
TTGTGACGACATCTGCGCCGCCGCCGCCGTATTCCTCAGGAATACCAATGGTCCTCAAGCCGAGCCGGGAGGCTTTATTTATCAGCTCGGCCGGATAGCAATCCTTTGGATCGGGTCGCGCATCGATCTCCGCAGCAACCGGTTTGACTTCCCTGACAAAAAAATCCTGGGCAAGTTCTTTCAGGGCGATTTGCTCATCGTCAAATATAACCGTCATCCAATGTCTCCTTGTCTGTCAATGCTTTTTGCATTCAAAACAAATTGGGCTGAATCTCCTGCCATTACGATATTGAAAGATGATTTTTCAACTCGGCGATCAGCACGGGTAATACATTGCGGAAGTCTTCAACGACGCCCACATTGGATATGTCGAATATGGGCGCGTCTTCATCATTATTAATCGCAACGACATACTTGGAAGCGGACATGCCGGCGATATGCTGACTGGCACCCGATAAACCGATTGCGAAATACACATCCGGCGCAACGATCTTACCGGTCAATCCGATCTGGCAGGAGGGCGGAACCAGCGCCTGGTCAACCGCGACCCTGGAGGCGCCGACAGCGCCGTTCAACAGGCCGGCCAGTTCTCTTAGCTGTTCAAACGCTTCTGCGTCCTGTAATCCCCGACCCCCCGAAACAACCACGTTGGCTTCTTCAAGGGCGCATTCGACGACTTCTTCTTCCATCCGTTCGATTGTCCGCGTTTCCGGCGGGCAGGAATCGAGCGGCAATTCAAGCTCGATCGTGTCTCCGGAACGGTCAGCCGCTTCAGGATAGACATCCTGGGTACGGGGCCGCACCGTTACCACTGAAATGGGGGTCGTAATCCGGATGCGGGCCAAGGCTTTACTGCCGTATACCGGTTTGGTATATTTGACCGTATCGCCGCTGACCTCATATTCGATGCAATCCGTTACCAGACCGCCCTTTATCCGTTGCGCCAGCCGTGGCGCAAGGTCTGTCGCGACCGCCTCTCCCGGTATCAGAACAATACGGGGAGCCACTTTCTCAACGATCGCTTCAAAAGCCTTGAGATATAAATTAGCACAGAATTCGCTTAACTTCTCATGCTCACAAATGCACACCTGATCGGCACCGCACGCGATCAATTCGGAAGCCAAATCCGAGACGTCCGCACCCACAAGCGCCGCTGTTACGGAATCACCGGTTTTGCGGGCGATCGCTCTTGCCATACCCAACACTTCTTTGGTCGGCATGGAAACGGATCGGTTGATGATCGAGGTGTAGACTAAAATACCGGACATGCCCTTTGTCCTTAGGTAAACAGATTCATTTTGATCAGGTGTGCGGCAAGCTGGGTTGCTTTTTCGGGACCGTCCTGCCCGTCGATGAACAGGACCTGCCTTTCATAACTCGGAACGACAAGTTCATCGATGACAACGACAGGCTGTATCGCGGCTTGATCAATCTCTAATTCCGGCGCCGACCAAGTCAAAATTTCCTTGCGCTTGGCCGCCATGATGCCCTTAACCGAAGAATAGCGGGGCTGATTCGACTGATCGTTTGTAATGGTCGCCAGAAGCGGCACCCCCGTTTCGACGATTTCAGCCCCCCTATCGGTCTCACGTCTTACCCTCAGCAGACCATCGCCGTAATCAATGTTGTAGGCCAGAGAAACACAGGCTATGCCCAGCGCTTCGCCCAGCCGTAAGCCGACCTGCCCCATATCCCAATCGCCGGCCTGGCGTCCGCAAAGAACGATATCCGGCAAACCGGCTTTTTGAATTCCCCGGGCGAGAACCCCTGCCGTGCCCTGTGAATCCAGGTTGTCAAAACTGTCATCCCGCAACCAGATCGCATCGTCACATCCCATGGCCAACGCATGCCGCAAGACTTTCTGGTCGGACTCTGCCCCCATTGTCATCACCGTCACGGTTGTTCCCTCATGGCGATCTTTCAGCTGCAGCGCCACTTCCAGCGCATTCCCGTCATAGGGATTCAGTACGCGTTTGCCTTGATCTTCAACCGCTTTCTTGGCCTCAAAATCAATCCTGAATTCCGAAGGCGCCATCTCCGGATCAATGATTTGCTTGATACAAACCACAATATGCATTCGGTTTCTCCTGATAAAATAAGCCTGCAAAAATCACGTGTGTAACCGTTGTACGTGCGTGTTGTTCAGGAAAGAAGGTTCTCGTCATAGGGTGTCTTTGTAAGCACTTCATTCCCGTCTTCGGTTATCAGGATGGTGTCCTCCAGTCGGACACCGCCACCGCCGGGCACGCCGGGAATAAAAATACCCGGTTCCATGCTGAAGATCATACCCGGCAGCAGCTCCACGATATGCTCACTGCCAACCGCGGCAATTTCACCGATAATCGGGTAGGTTAAACCGGTCACCCCGATGCTGTGCCCCAGAAGCCCGAGATAATCATGGCCTTCAAAGCCGTGGTCGATAACCGCTTTGCGGGCGGCATCATTGACATCCTTATTGGTGTTCCCGGGCTTCATGGTGCGGTGAATCTCCATCATCGATGCATATACCGCCTGATATATTTTCTTCTGCTGGTCGTTCGGTTTCCCGAAAATGACGGTGCGGGTAAAATCGGAAAAATACCCGTTAAAACAGCCGCCCAGATCCATAAACACTAATTCACCCCAGTTGACTTTGCGATCGGATGCAAATCGTCTTAACGGCGCAGTGCCATCTCCGGAGGTTACGATCAAACTGCATTGCGGCACTTCCATGCCGTTGGAATACAACGAATGCATGGCTTCCGCCAGAATTTCACATTCCCGGATTCCGGCCCGAATACTGTTGATGGCTCTGTCCATGGCATAAGCGGCATGTTCGCTGGCCACCCGCATGCATTTGAGCTCTTCGCTGTTCTTGATCACCTGAGCGGCCAGGACGCACTGGTCGCCATCTACAAATTCCGCCTTGGGAAGGGCTTCTTTAAGTTTGTTCAACACAATCATGGACACATGGTCGATACCGATTTTGCCTTCGGTGATTCCCAGTTCTTCAAAAGCCGGGACCAATTTTTTACGCACTTCCGTTTCCGCGATTCCCGGATCCTCCATGGTCGCCAGCGGGCGCATATTCTCTTTTTTCATCCAGTACATACTCTCCCAGCATCTTTCGACACAGCCACTGGTCGGAAACAAAATGGGATCCTTGTCCGGTGCCATGACCGCCGCGTTACGGGTTAAAAATGATATCGGCCACCACAAGGGCCGATACCCGGTCATATAGCGAATACTTTCGGCTTTGAAGCACAACAGGGCATCTAATTCAAATTTCTTGATCTGTTCATTCAAACTTTTGAGTCTTTCCTGACGGAGTAAATCAAAATCAATCCTTTTGGCCCAATCGATTGCAAAATGCATATGCCACCTCCTCGATTAATCATTAATCAACTGTTAATTTTTAAAAACAAAAGTCTTGGCGTCACGCATCAAAAAAAATAATTCCTCAAATGGGGATAACTTCCTGTTAAGCCATATGGGCGGATAGTTTTGCGGAAATCGCCTCGGCAACTTCTGTCGTAGAAGATGTTCCTTTCAAATCATAGGTGCGAATTTTGCCCTCAAGGAGTACATCGATAATCGCTTTTTCGATGGCTGCAGCGGTCTGGTTCTCTCCCAAATAATCGAACATCATTTTTGCGGCCATAATGGCCGCAATCGGATTGATCACATCCTTGCCGGCATACTTTGGGGCGGTCCCATGGATCGGCTCAAACACCCCCATCGAATCTCCGATATTGCCGCTGTAGGCAAACCCCATGCCGCCGACGACACCGGCACCGACATCACTCAGAATATCGCCATTGGCATTTTCCGCAAAAACGATATCGAATCGTTCCGGGTGCATCACAATCTGCATGGCACAGGCATCGATGGTCATGTCATCGGCTTCTACATCCGGATAGGCTTCGGCAATTTCATAAAACATTTGGCGCATGGGCTCATCGGTATAGGTCAGTACATGGGCCTTATGCGTAAAGGTCACTTTTTTGCGGCCTTCTTTTCGGGCGAACTCAAAACAAAATCTGATAATCCGCTCCATTCCGGCCCGGGTGAAAACTCTGAGATTAACGTAATTGTCGCCATCGATATAGCCGTCACCGCAGTACAGACCTTCGGTATTTTCCCTGACGATAATCAGATCCGCCTTTTCCTGAATTGCTCCGGATCCCGGCAAGGATTTGATCGGACGAATATTGGCGTACAAATTAAAACCCAGCCGAAACCCCATCAGCACTTTTACCGTATGGGGATTGCCGGCAGCTCCGAACAGCACGGCATCGGTCTGTGCAATCCCATCGAGGGTTTCCTTTGGAAAGGGGTCGCCATATTTTTCAACCGCCCCATCACCGGTGATCATCTGCTTGAATACAAGCGTAAAAGCCGTCGCCAGATCGTTGATCGTATCCAGAACGATTTGGGCGGCCTTAACGGCATCCCGGCCGATTCCGTCTCCGGGAATAATTCCAATCCGATATTCCTTTGGCATTATTTTCCTCGCTCACTCCGGCAGAAAGTTCCCGTCGTAAGTGACGGCAACCGCTTCGCCATCACCGTCATTTCAAGCTGCCGACCTCGTTTTATTTTAGGCGTCAGGCCCCTGGCTACTGGCTTCTTGTTGCTGGCTACTGGTCACTGAGTCCAAAATTTTAGCGATGAATCGCAGATTTGGAAACCTGGGCGCCTGTAACCGCAAATTAGCAACCACAGGTCAGGGGAAAGAGACCAGAAGCCAGAGGCCAGCCGCCAGTAGCGAGAAGCCAGCATCCGGATGCGGATTGAGATGAATTCTAGTCGCCGGTATCGGCCTTAAGGCCGGCCGCTTCGATTCCGTATACTGCGCAAATTTCGTCATTTCCAGCCTTATCGCCGCTGATACCGATCG
>JAQYWI010000099.1 GCA_030145015.1 Desulfobacterales bacterium | reverse complement strand
GCATCGGTGGCGCCCAGGGAACCGAAATCGCCAGTGCCGCGATGCGAGCGCTGCCCACCGGTGTTCCCAAGTTAATGGCCTCAACGGTAGCCAATGGACCGCACCAATTCGGATTCTATGTGGGAACTAAAGATTTGACCATTATGCACACGGTTTCAGACCTTCAGGGCCTGAACTTCCTGAGCAAACAGATTTTGCAAAATGCTGCCGGGGCCATTTGCGGCATGGTTGAAAACTTTGCGGGGCAGCTGCAAAAACCGGAGGGGATACCGGTCGCCATGTCCATGCTGGGAACCACCACGCCGGGCGCATTGCGAGCCAAAAAAATTTTGGAAGATAACGGCTATGAGGTGGTGGCCTTTCATCAAAACGGCACCGGCGGTATTGCCATGGAAGATATGATATCGGAAGGCGTTTTTCAGGGTGTTTTGGATTTGAATCTGCACGAAATCGGTGATCGCCATCTTGGCGGGCTGCATGGCGCCATTCGGGCAGATCGCCTCACAGCCGCCGGCGCCAAGGGATTACCCCAGGTTATCGCTCCGGGCAGCGGGAATTATACGGTTCAGGGATCGCCTGAAACGCTGACCGACGATATGCGCAGCCGTAAGTATTTTAATTATAACCCGCATTTAACCCTGGTTCGCTTGCGGCCTGAAGAATTGATCCAGGTCGCCAGAGAAATCGCCGACAAACTCAACCGCGCCGGGGGTCCGGTAAAAGTGTTTATTCCGCTAAAAGGATTTTCATTTCCGGATCGAGAAGGGTTATCCCACTGGGAACCCGAGGGCAACCAGGCGTTTATCGACGCCCTCAAAGAACACCTCAGCAATAGCATACCGCTGATTGAGCTGGATGCGCACATCAACGATGCCGATTTTATCGATCCGGTGATTGACGCATTTATGGCTATGATGGCAACCCATTATCCGGCAAAAGGAGGCCCAAAATGAAAAAAATTGCAAAAGTCGATGGCGCCCCGGCCCCGCGGGCTCCATATTCAACCTATACCCAGGCCGGAAATTTAATTTTTGTGGCCGGGCAGGTGGCCATGGATCCTCAAACACAGGAGACACCCGCAAGCTTCGCCGCGCAACTGCATTTGATCCTCAAGAATCTAAAAACCATCCTGGAATCAGCTGGAAGTTCTTTGGAAAACATCCTAAAAACCACTGTCTTTTTGAAGGATCTCTCCAATTATGCGGAGTACAACGAAATCTACAGGCAATATTTTAAAAACGGCTTGCCTGCCCGCAGCACGGTGGTGGCGGATTTGGTTCGTGAAGATTTTTTAATTGAAATAGAGGCCATTGCATGGAAACTTGAAAAACAATCAAAATAAAGGTGTTCCCATGAGCATTCAGATCAAAGACTATCACCATATTGCCCTCGTGGTTAAAGACCTTGTAGCGTGTATTCGGTTTTACGGCGAGGTGTTGGGGCTGGAAACCGTCGAACGACCGGCGTTTGACTTCCCGGGGCACTGGTTTCAAGTTGGCGCAGCGACCCAGCTGCATTTGATGGTGTTCGATGAAACGATCCCGCAAACCATGCGACATATCGCTATCGAAGTTGAAGACTTTAGCGAAACCATCCAGGCGCTCGAGGCCCGCGGTATCAAAATAACCGATGGCCCGGGTAAGCGCGATGACGGATCCGATTATCTTTTTTGCAACGACCCGGATGGCAACCTGGTAGAGATGACCCAGCATTGAAAGGTGCCATGACGTTTCGGGTGAAAGTGGATCAAGCCAAGTGTATTGGATGCCTGGCCTGCACCCGCTATGATAATTTTCTCTGCGGAAATGATTTTAAAGCCCATACCGTTAGATCCGAAGTCGGTGATATCGGCTGCAATCAGCAGGCAGCCGAAATATGTCCGGTAAGCGCTATATCCGTTTCAATCACTAACCCCGACCCAACTATATTTAAGTGAAGGTGGAAAATTTAAATGACCGACGATATTAAAAAACTAAAAAAAGAGCTTTTAGCCTGTGCCCGGCGAGCTTACACCATCGGACTGCAAACCGGAAACGGGGGTAACCTCAGCGCCCGCGTGGCAGGCACGGATACGGTTGTCATCAAAGGCAGTGGCCACTCCTTTGGTGAGTGCACCATGGACAATCTGGTGACGGTAAATCTGGAGGGCGAAATAATCGAAGGCCCCGGCAAACCTTCCCGGGAGATCAAAACCCATCTGGCCATTTATCGATTGAGACCCGATGTGGACGGCATCTTTCACAGCCACTCGCCCTGGGCGATTGCCTATGCCGAGGACGCAGATGCAATTGTGCCCCTGGCCCTGCATGCGCAATCAAAGCTGGGCCCTATTCCGATTCTTAAAGTGGACGGTCATGCCGATGAAACCGTAGAGCAGGCGGTTGAGGCGTTGCTCAAAGCCAATCCGGACCTTAAGGCCTTTATCCAGGCAAAACACGGTATTTTCGGTATGGCCCGAACCATCACTCTGGCCGAGCATCATGCCGAGCTGGTGGAAGAAACCGCTCAGATCGGATGGCTCGTGGACCTCAAAAAAATATTATCGCCAAATCCGGCAAACCGATAGGCGTTAATGGTTATTGGTTAATCGTTATTAGAATTACGATGGTAAACCTATTTTTATATTCCTTTAATGGATGAGATATAAAAATTAGATATCATTCCTTTTAGACTATTAACAAATAACGGATAACAATTAACCCCAATGGGTTTTCGGGAGGTATACGCGTGACAAAGCATATCGTCATTGTCGGCACACTTGACACCAAAGAACTTGAAGTGGGTTATGTCCGAGATCTTATCGAAAAAAGGGGGCATATACCGGTGATTGTGGACTGCGGCGTGATGCAAGACCCTTCTTTTGAGCCAACCATTTCACGACACGCAGTGGCCAAAGCAGCCAACACCTCCATCGAAGAAATTTTAAAAAAGGCTGATAAAAATCATGCCATTGGCACCATGACACAGGGGGCCGTGGAAACAGCCAAAGCATTATATGAAAAGGGAAACCTGGATGGAATCATCTCCATGGGGGGTGTCCAGGGCACGGTTATCGGCACCACCGTCATGCAGGCCTTGCCCTTTGGGGTGCCCAAGGTGATGATTTCGGCGGTTGCCAACGGCCTGGCGACCTTTGGCCCGTTTGTCGGTATCCGCGATATTATGATACTGCACTCTGTCGCCGACGTGCTGGGACTCAACGCGGTCACCCGGCGGGTGCTGGCCGAGGGCGTCGGCGCCGTTGTCGGAATGGTGGAGATGGATTACGATTCGGACGATGCATCCAAACCGGCCGTGGCGCTGACGTCGGCCGGCGTTACGACGCCCTGTGCCAACCGGGCCCGAGAGCTTTTGGAGGATCTGGGCTATGAAGTCATCGCATTTCACTGCAACGGCATCGGCGCACAGGCCATGGAGGAGATGGCCGATGCCGGAAAGCTGGCCGGTATCTTCGATTTGAGCCCGCATGACATTACCGATTATTTATTCGGCGGTATCATGCCGGCCACAGCCAAAAGACTGCAGGCAAGCTGCCGCCGGGGGGTGCCGCAAGTTGTGGCTCCCGGATGTGCGGATATTGTACTCTACGGGCCGGTTGAAGATATTCCATCTGATATTTTAAAGCGCAAGTATGTGATTCATAATCCCATTCACACCCATGTAAAAGCCAGCCATCAGGAGATGTTCGAGCTGGGTCGATTCATTACCGAGCGACTGGGCCGATCAAATGGATATGCAACGGTATTTGTTCCCAGCCGGGGATTTAGCCAGCTCAACAAAGCCGGCGGGCCGATCTGGGAGCCCGAATCGGATGCCGGGTTTCTGGAAGGCCTGGAGGAGGGATTAAAAAAGTCCCCATCGAAAAAGGCAGCCATCAAAGTCGTTGATATGCATATCAATGATCCGGAGTTTGCCGAAATTGCCGTCAATGAGTTGCATCGGCTGATTCAGAAAAGCTAGTGTTGTGTCCCATAAAAATGTTACAAAAGTCGTAATGACTATGGTTTCAGGTGTCAGTGTTCAGGTGTCAGGTACCATGAAGATACAGAGGACGGAAGACGAAGAGCCGGCTGTTTCTGTTTTCTGTCATCTGTTACCTGACACCCGAAACCCGACACCCGAAACCTTTATCTCAGAAAAAGAAGGTAACGATGACTACAGACACAAAAAACGGTTTCTTCTCGGATCGATCCAAACTGAGCATGGACGACTATGTGGTTTTCGACTATCTTTTTGAATCATTTGTTGACCCGCAAGAGGCGGCAGCGCACCTTTGCCAGGAACAGTCCACCGCGCAATGGAAACGCCCGGGCGTCGATGAAGACCTCAGGGGACAGTTTGGTGCCAAAGTAATCGCGCTTGAAGTTGAAGCGGTGCTCGAAAAGCCGACGATGGCACTGCCGGCAACACCGGATCAAACATCCTATATCTGTCGGGTTAAAATCGCCCATCCGCACGGCAATTTCGGACCCAAACTGCCGAATTTACTAACGGCGGCCTGCGGGGAAGGCGCTTTTTACTCTCCCGGGATTTCGTTGATCAAATTACTGGATATCGAATTCCCCGAAAGCTATCTGCAACACTTTGAAGGTCCCAAATTCGGTATCACCGGCCTGCGCGATATGCTCGGCATCCACGACCGGCCGCTATTTTTCGGTGTCATCAAACCCAACATCGGTCTGGCGCCCGACCCGTTTGCCGAACTGGCCCGTGAAAGCTGGCTGGGGGGGCTGGATATTGCCAAAGACGATGAGATGCTGGGAGACGTGGAATGGTCGCCCTTTAGCGAGCGCACCGCCAAAGTCGGAAAGGCCCGCTTGGAATGTGAGCAGATCACCGGGCAGCCTAAAATTTATCTGGCCAATATTACCGACGAGGTCGATCGCTTGATCGCTTTACACGATATCGCGATTCAAAACGGCGCCAATGCCCTGATGCTCAACACCATGACGGTCGGGTTGAGTGCGGTGCGCATGGTGCGCAAGCACACCCGGGTGCCTTTGGTGGCCCACTTTGATTTCATCGCACCCTTCACGCGGATGCCCAACTTTGGTGTCGATACGAAACTGATTACCAAGCTGCAGCGCATGGCCGGTTTTGATGTCATCATACTGGCCGGCTTCGGGGCCCGCATGAAAACATCCGATCAGGAAGTATTTGAAAATGTGAACGAATGTTTAAAGCCTTTGGGGAATATGAAACGCGCCCTGCCGGTACCGGCCGGCAGCCAATGGGCCGGATCCACCGCTGAGCTCTACGAGACCCTGAAAACAATCGATTTTGGTATCGTTCCGGGAAGGGGCGTCTTCGGTCATCCCATGGGTCCCAGGGCAGGGGCCGCCAGCTTGCTGCAGGGCTGGGAGGCCTTTAGCCAGGGTGTTTCTTTAGAGGAATTCGCCAAAATACATCCGGAGCTAAAAGCCGCCATCGAAGAATTTGGAACCTGATCCAACATAAAGAGTGCCTAGAGTGACTAAAGTTGTGGAATTCTGTCTTTTTATAAATGACGGAGCAACACGCGGCGCAAGCGCCTGCGCTGCGCGAGCGACACCATAACTTTAGGCACTCTAGGCACTTTAGCTCACTTTAGTCACTTTATATCGCTTCTATCCTTCTTTGGACGAATCCTTGGCGTAGTCGTAGATGCGCTGAATTTTCGGCTGCGAGCGTCCGCCGGGAACATATTCTGACTCCATCCAAATTTTTACGAGGCTTTTGGCCAGTTCCGAGCCCGTCACCTGGGACCCCAGCGTCATGATATTGGCGTTGTTGCTTTTGATGGATCGCTCGGTGGAGTATGCATCCGCACATAATGCGGCATAGACACCGCTAACCTTGTTGGCCGTAATGCACATTCCGATTCCGGTTCCGCAAATCAAAATACCGCGCTCATGGACCCCTGATGCCACCTGTTCCGCCACCTTGATGCCCACATTGGCATAGATGGGATCGTCACTGCCATAATCCTCATATTCATAACCCAGGTCGGTTAAGTGCTGTTTGACGACCTCTTTAAGTCCGGCCGCATTCGGATCGCATCCGATCGCAATCTTCTTCATGGTATTATCTCCTCCTATGGGTATATTTCCTGCTCAAAATGAGAGGGGTCATGGGTCAACATGACATAGTCTGCCCGCCGTTTGACATCCTCGATACTGTGCCATAACTCCAAAACATTGTAAAATCTACCCGGCGGATAAAAGGGCCATCCGGTCTCTTCATCCGGTTCCAGATTTTCTCTGAGAAACACCAGATCCCCGGCTAAAACGTAAACGCCCTTCTCGGTCTGAACCGATACGCCCATATGTCCGGGACTGTGCCCGGGTGTCTGAAACGCGCGAATCCCCTCGACGATCTCCTCTTCATCTTTGACGAGATTGAACTTACATTTCTCCCAGGGGCACCCAATCCCCAGTGATGGATGCTCATAAGACTTCATGTAGAAGGGTATCGGGTTTAAGGCAAAGCGGTATTCTCTTTCACTTAGATAGAGCTTGGCCCTGGAAAACTTTTCAATATTGTAGCAATGATCCCAGTGCAAATGGGTGAAAATAATGATTTCGATTTCATCCAGTCCGACGCCCAGGCGTTCAAGCTGATCGTCAATGGCCTGGCCCGGGTCCTGGCGTCCCTCATGATGGTATTTTTGGGATCGTTCGGTATCGCTCATGCCGGTGTCTATCAGTATTTTGCGCCCGTCGCCTTCAATCAGAAAAGCAAATACGGGGTGTTCGATAATTTCGCCGTGCCCCCGACGAAATGTTGCATACCAGCCTTTATCCAGCAGCTGGTACCCGGTACAGATAGGTCGAATGGTGTAAGTAATCATAATTTACATGGTCTCCTTTGTCTTTTAGTAATTGTGAGTATAGTTTTATTGGTTTCAGGTGTCAGGTTTCAGGTGTCAGGTGTCAGATTTTCCGCAACAGGCGGATCAAAGGGCAGCGGTCAGAGGACCGAAGACGGATAACAGATCCTAAAACTTGACGATGAAGCACTTTATCTGACTTCAGTTTTCTGTCCCCTGTCATCTGTTTGCTGACACCTGAACACTGACACCTGACACCTGTTTTGGCTAATCCAAAACCAACGCGATTCTTCCGAGATTTTTGCCCTCTTTTAATGTTTCCAGCGCCGTATTGACCTGATAAAAAGAAAAGGTCTGGGTGACCACCGGTTTGATCTTGCCGGTTTCAACCAATCGGATCAGCTCGAGCAGCTCTGCTTTGGTCACAAAGCGGCAGCCGATAATTTCATATTCATTGTAATGCATGGCCATGGTATCAAGTGCAAAAGGATGCTCGGGCGCATAACCCACCAGGATCAATTTCCCGCCGCTTTTTAAGGCCGGCAGGGACCAATTCAGGGTTTGGGGATGGCCTACAATTTCAATCACCGCATCCATCCCGTGACCCGCGGTCAGTTCGGCAATGGCTTTTGGCGCATCCGCCGGATCCAGGGTTTCATCGGCACCGTAAGATTTTGCAAGATCACGGGCGGCGGGATCCATATCGACAACCGTTACGGATGCACCACAGAGTTTTGCAATTTGAACCGCGTGAATACCGAGTCCCCCGGCACCCACGATCAAAACGTTCTGCCCCGACCGGACCTTTGCTAAAGCGGTAATAGCATGGTACGGGGTTCCGATGGCATCCGCCAGGATGGCCATTTTTTCAACAGCCAAATCCTTGCTGAAGGCGCAAAAATTGTAGGCCGGGATTTTTAAATATTCTGAAAAGCCGCCGTCGCGCTCAAAGCCGATGCGTTGAAGCTGATTACAGATATTTTCTCTTCCGCTCAGGCACAGGTCGCAATCATGGCAGGCAATGTAGCTGTAGACCACGCCGAGATCGCCTGCCTGTATCCCGCGAACCTGATCCCCCACGGCGGCCACTTCCCCGGCCACTTCATGACCCAGCACATGGGGCAGGGTGACGATCGGCGGCGGAATGGCCCCCCTGATGATTTTAAGATCGGTCTGGCAGATGCCGCAGGCTTTAACTTTCAGTAGAACTTCACCGGATTCAACCCGCGCTATTTCTCTGTCTTGTACTTCCAATGGTGTATTGTATTGTGACAGGACCATTGTCTTCATGTTTGCCGGTCCCCCTTGCTTTCAGCGATGGTCATTGGTTGTTTTCAAACCGGGTGCTTTGCACCCGGTTACAACCGCAACGATTAAAGCACAGACGTGCTTTTGCCTTTTCGGCCTATGGCCGAAAATTCAAGCCACCCGCTTCGCGGGTGGTCGTTGACTCACCCGGTGCTCATAGCACGCCGGCCGCTTCCGCAGCATTTTGGATACGTTGCTTATCGTCATCTTTGATCGGCAGCAGCGGCAGGCGCGGGTTGCCGCCATAATAGCCTCCGAGCTGCATGGCATATTTAACCCCCGCAACACCGGAAGCACCGGACACCGCTTTATTCAGACGAAAAAGCCTGGAATGCACCTGGCGGGCCTTGGCGATATCACCGCCGCTAAAAGCCTCGTATAAAGCACAGCACGGCTCCGGAAATGCATTCGCCAGCGAGATAACCCCGCCGGATGCGCCCAGGGAAAGACCGATGAAAAGGGTGTTCATGCTGCCGGCCAGCACATCAAAATCGTCTCCGCAAACTTCCAGATATCCGGCAAGTCCGGCCGGTGAGGTGTCCTTCATCCCCCCGATATTGGGATGTTGCGAAATGGTCTCAATCACAGCGGCAGATAGCGTCAGCCCCGTGAATCCCGGGGCATTATAGGCAAATACCGGGATGCTCAGCGCCTCGGCCACCTGATTGTAATATCCGATCAAGGCCTCATCGGTGAGACTTTTCTTAAAATAAGAGGGGGTTACCAGCGAAACCAGATCCGCTCCAAGCTGCTGTGCTTTTTTTGAAAAAGCGATGGTCTGGCGCGTGGATTCATAACCGGTTCCGGCCATGACCAGCTGGTGATCGGCTTTCTCCTGCAGAACAATCTCCAACAGCTTCAACTTTTCATCCTCGGTCAGGCTCTTGCTTTCCCCGTTGCTGCCGAGGACTAAATATCCATTTAACGGTGTCTGGCTGTATTTTTTTATATTTTCTTTAAACTGATCAAACGCAACCTCATCATCGACGAAAGGCGTTGTGATCGGTGCAAAGACACCGGAAACCTTTTTAGTCATGGGTGGTACCTCCGTTTCAATTTAGGGGCGTCGCCCCGATGGAATGAATGAGCTAAAATTTAAAATGATCTAAAATGCCTAAAATTATGGTTTCGCTCGCGCTCTGTCTTTCTTAAAAGGTGCTAATCTTATTTTTGGTTATCGAAGACGAATAGGATTTACGATTCCATATGCATCGTTCTCGTCGTCGTCCTCGTACTCGTTCTCGACACAAAATTGCGCAGCTTCTTCTCCATCCTCTGTTAGATGACAGAATTCCTCAACTTTAGGCATTTTAGATCATTTTAGACATTTTAGGCATTTCTACTTTAGAGCACCTTTACAACTTTTTTCTCCGTCTTCCAAGGTGAGCTGCCAATTTTGATATAGTTTAAAACAAATCATCGCATGCAATCACATCGACGCCGGTATTTAACAAATTAGAAACAATGACCGTGCCGATCTTCACGGGTGGTTTTATCCGGATTTCAGATAAGTGATTCATGGCCATGAACACTTTCTTCTTGGGAATGGCCTCGCGGGTTCGAATCGGCAGCCTTTTAATCGAGCTGCGCTCGACGACCACGGTGGATGTCAACACCCGTTTGGGTTCAATGTACTCCTGTTTGATATATTCTTTGCCCTTTTTGCAAATCTTGCCCTCGATCTTTATATTGCCTTTTTCCTTCCAGACTTTGGTGACACAGCCTTTGGGGCAGGTAATGCAGATCAGTTCTTGCAGGTTGCTCATCGGCTATCGTTCCTCGCAACTTACTTTTAAGCGGGCGGTTGAGGGTTCCAATTCACTCAAGATCTTTTTGGAAAGTCGAATTTGGATCATCTCGCTCGGACGGGCATACGCAATTTTTTTTTCAAAAATAGCGCCAATCCGCAACGTCAGTTTCTCCATCGGACGCTTGACGCGAATACAAAGCGTTACCGGCTGCTGCCCGCTGATCGCCTGGGGCACGATTTGTCCAATGGTTTTATTTCCGACCAACGCAATTTCCTTCTTTTTGCCGACCGGACTGCCTTTGATGTGATTCTTTGCGCCCCGGGCGGCAATTTCGCCTTCATTGGAAAC
The DNA here is from genome assembly GCA_030145015.1 of Desulfobacterales bacterium. The sequence goes on along the minus strand of JAQYWI010000099.1, from coordinate 10,116 downwards.
TTCATCCACATAATCATTGACGTGTAATACGTTGCCGCAGGAAAATATTCCCCGCACATTGGTTTCCAAAAATTCGTTGACATAAGCGCCGCCGGTCCGGGGATCAAGGGACACCCCGGCCATTTTGGACAATTCATTTTCGGGGATCAGCCCGACGGAAAGCAGCAGCGTGTCACAGGCAATGAAATGTTCCGTACCTTCCAGCGGCTGCCAGCCCGCATCCACTTCCGCTACGGTAACCCCTTCAACCCGTTTATCGCCATGAATTTCAACAACCGTATGACTCAACAACAGCGGAATGTCAAAGTCGTGCAGACACTGCACTTCATTGCGAATGAGCCCGCTGGTAAAAGGTTGAATTTCGGTAACGGCCTTGACTTCGGCGCCCTCAAGGCTCAGGCGCCGCGCCATGATCATGCCGACATCGCCGGATCCTAAAATTACAACCGCCTCTCCCGGCATATAACCCTCAATATTGACCAATCTTTGAGCCTGGCCTGCCGTGAAAACCCCGGCCGGCCGGGTTCCGCCAATGCCAATGGCGCCACGCGGCCGTTCGCGGCATCCCATGGCCAGGATTATCGACCTGCACTGATACGCTCTGAGGCCTCCGTGTTCACTGACGGCCGTGAGGGTTCTGTTTTTGTCGATTTCCAAAACCATCGTATCCAGTTCGATATCGACCGAATGGGCCTGGGCCATCTTGATATAGCGGTTGGCATATTCAGGGCCGGTTAATTCGGCTTTAAATTTCTGGAGACCAAATCCGTTATGGATGCACTGCGGCAAAATGCCTCCCGGCCGTTCATCTCTTTCAAAAACAACTACATCTTTGATACCCGACTGTCTGGCTTTTACAGCCGCTGCCAGACCCGCGGGCCCGGAGCCGATAATCGCCAGATCAAGATGCCGTGTAGTTGCCATCTTTAATTGCTCACACGCGCTTTAGGCGCTTTGGTCATTTTTAATATCGTCTGGGATCCCGGCCCGCTTTTGGTCACCTGCGTGGGCGCAATTCCCAGCTCATCGGCAAGACATTTTAATACGAATTGGCCGCAAAACCCGCCCTGGCAGCGTCCCATGCCGGCGCGGGTGAGATGCTTAACCGCATCCATCGTATGAGCCCCGCGGCGGATGGACGCGACGGTTTCCGCTTCGGTGACCTGCTCGCATCTACAAATGATGTGCCCGTATTTTGAATTTGCCTCAATCATCTGCTGTTTTTCGGGGATGGAGGCAATTTCGAATACGGGCCATCCGCCACGCTTCGGATTAAAGCCGGCTTTTTCCTCGGCAAGCATACCGGCATCCGCCAGCAATTCAATCACGTATTCGGCGACTGCCGGTGCCGCACTCAGCCCGGGGGCACCGACGATCACATGAATCACCCGGGGGAAATGTTCAGACGCGGCGATATAGAAATCTCCGTCATGCGTCATATCCGGTTTCGCCAAAATCCCGGCGAAACTGGTAATAATGTCTTTTTGCGATAATGCCGGGATCAGCTCCCGACCCAATTTGAGGGTTTGCTGAATTCCTTCCCGGCTGACTCCGGTATCTGTTTTATTATGCGTCGGCACATAGTGCACACCCAGGATCAGATTACCGTGAGCTGTTGGGGCAATATCCTGGCTGTGGGATTCGCTAAACGTCCCGAAGATCATATGACGTACCAGATGGGAGACGGATTTATCAAATATGAGCATGGTCCCTTTGCGTAAAGACAGATGAATATCGTCGTCGCCCGCCATTCTGGCAATTTCATCGGCATAGAGTCCGGCCGCATTGATCACATACGATGCCGTCAGCGTTGACTGATTGGTGGTCAGTCGATAGATCCCGTCTTTGGTTTTACCAATATCAACAACTTCTGTTTGCAAATGCAGCTGCACGCCGTTTTGAACGGCATTTTCAATCAGCGCAAAATTCCATTGCGGTGTATAAATGACGCCCAATCCCCTGGCGTAAAGACCGGCAACGGCTTTGGGCGTGACATGGGGTTCAAGCTCACGTATCCGTTGCGGACCGATGATTTCAAAACCGGTGGCGCCATGTGATTCCGCGCGCGCTTTGGCAGCCTCAAGATTGGCCACCTGCGCCGGTTCCAGAGCCAGCCAGAGCTCATCCACTTCGCGATAATGAACATCCAGTTCATGGGCCAACCTTTTGAAGCGGGTGGGCGCGTCCCGACAGAGTTTGCCCTTCAATGATCCCGGCGGGCAAAAATCCGGCAGATGGATTTGAGACAGGCTCGCCTTGGAAACCCCGCATCCGGGAAAATCAGCTTTTTCCACGACAGCGAACCGCCCCTGAAATCTGGACAGCTGCCGGGCGATCATGGCGCCGATGATGCCAGCGCCGATGACGATCACATCATAATCCCCAATATGAGGGGGTGGGGCAGCTTCAGCCGCGGACAATTTTAGGCCTTACCTTTTTTATACGGAATCGCCGGCGCAAAAACATTGTAAAGCAGGAGATCTTCTTCAATATTTCGGATCGCATGCTTGGTGTTGGGCGGCACCTGAATGATCATTCCGGCTTCGGCCGGAAACTCGCCGACCCCGTCAATAAACATCGTGGCTTTACCCTCGAGCACGTAAATCAGATCCGGTTGATCCGGATGCACATGATCGGGCAGCGTAACGCCTTTGTGCAAACGAACCTGCATCACGGTTATCGCTGAGTCATCCTTTTCGCGGGTGTAAATCCATTTGATCTTGCCGTCATCGGTCATAAAATGGGGTTCCCATTCGACTTCCGATAGCTTTTTAAAGGTAGCTGTCATTGCTCATTTCCTTTCCAGTTATATGGATAAATACAATCTCTTATGCGCGAAAAGCCTAGAAGTGGTTTCAAAGCCCCAGATTGTGTTCGAGGGTAAGGCGTCCCGTGGATTTAAAGCGGAGCGTACACGCTAGTACGTGAGCATTTAAATTCGCGGGACAACGCAGCCATCGGACACTAGATGGGGTTTTTAAACCACTTCTAAAAGATAACGCAGACAGCCGTCAAAGGAATCCGGTCATCTGCGTTCTCTTGAAAGCGCCGATTGGAAAGCGTACGATTATTCCTCAAATCCAAAGGCCCGGCCTTTGACACCATAAAGACCCGTGGGTCGGAACAATATGACAACAAACATCACCATAAACGGTCCCACAAACGCCAGGGGGCCGTAAATGGTTCCGCCCACCGACATGACCTGCCCCATGATTAAGGCCGAAACCAGGGTTCCCTTGATACTGCCCAGGCCGCCCAATATGACCGTAATAAATGCAAACAGCAGCATGTCAAAACCCATGTAGGGGGCAACCCCCACCAGGGGTGAATTGAGGGCGCCTCCAAACCCGGCCAGACCGCTGGCCACCACAAAGGTGATCGTAAAAATTTTGCGAATATTTATGCCCAGCCCCTGGACCTGGTCCGGATTTTCAATCCCAGCGCGGATGGCTTTACCGACAATGGTTTTATTGAGAAATAGCCAGATTAAAACATACATCATCATACCGATGACAAATACCATCAGGCGGTAAAGCGGCACCTGGGCGCCCCCAATGGGAATTATCACCCGGAAGGGCATGCCGACCGGTTTGCTGGCCAGCCCGAAGATATACTGAACCAGCCCGATTCCGATCATGAACACACTGAAGGTGACCACCATGGTAAACATCAGCTCTTTGCCGTATACCCTGCGCAACAGCTGTGTCTCGACCAGAAAGCCGGCCGCGGCAGCCACCAGGGTGCCGGCGATAAGTCCCAGCACAAAACTGCCCGTGCTCGCAACCAGGAAATAGGTCATATAGGCGCCAAAGGTATAGTAGACCATCTGCTCCATATTGATGATACGCATCAGACCGAATCCAATGGATATGCCGATGGATACCAGAAACAAAATGCCGCTGATCCCCAGTCCGAAAATGACGGCGGAAAGGTATAAATCAAACATAGTGGGTTCCTCTTTTTTTACGGTAAATTTTAGCTTTTGCCATCTCCGGCAGATTCGACGGATACAGCACCGCTCGGGTTGGCGGCCCGGCCCTTAATTTTGGAACCGATTGTCTGAATCGTGCCCCAAACGCCGCCTTCAAAATAAAAGCAGACCAAAATCGTCAAAATGCCGACCGCCAGCTCCCAGCGGGTCATGACCGCACTGACAATGTCTTTGATCCCGAGAAAGGCGAGGGTGCCGAAAAAGGGTCCGTAAACGCTTCCGGGCCCGCCCAGCAGCGTGGCCACCAGCACCTCGGCCGCTCTGGCAGGCTCGGAGAGGCTGGGGTTTACGAATCCATAATTGATGGCATACAGGGAGCCCGCTAAAGCCGATAGAACACACATCATGGTATAGCCCAGCCACCTTAGCTTAAAGGTATCGTAGCCTAAAAATTTCATCTTGCTCTCACTGGCCTTCATGCCCCTGAACGCCGCCCCCAGGGTCGATCGATCCAGCCAGGTATAAAAGATCATCACCAGGCCCAGAATGATCATGGTAAACCAAAACACATCACTGGGCATCTTTAGATTCAAAAATGGCGTCTCATGCATACTCGAACGATACCAGAGGCCGTCATCACCATTGGTAATCGGATACAGAACCTTTTCCACCATAAACAGCCCCATGGCACACGTCGCCGCGTTGATCAGCGCATAGTAATCCCCCCGCAGCCTGATATAGGCCGGACCGAGGATCAACCCGGTCACCAGACCCGCCAGGATGGCAAGGGCGATGGCGATGAAAATATTATGGCCGATATGCGCCAGATAGAGCGCAGACGCATATGCCCCCACACCCAGATAAAAGGGCTGGCCGAATGAAACCATGCCCATATATCCGTAAAGAATATCATTGGCGATGATGTAAATGCCAAAGGTGCTGACTTCCCAGAAGAACGTCATTTTGCTCGGAAACGCATATCTGGCGGCGATAAGAAGTGCGACCAGAATAAGCGGTCCCCGAATGTATCTTAAAAGCTTATTGTCCATCTTACCCCCTAATCATCAAACTAGGAATCGATTCATCATTTTGACCTATAGATATTTTTCAAACTCTAGATCTTGAATTTCTTTTTTTTCAGTGATTTCGGCAACAAGTTTGCCTTCTTTCATAGCGTATACGCGATCAGCGACCTCGGCGGTCAGCGGTAAATTTTGTTCGATGATCACCAGGGTGCTTTCCTTGCTGATTTTTTTAAAAACTTGTTTCAAATCATCAATGACATGCGGTGCCAGCCCTTCGGTGGGCTCATCCATCAACACCAGATCCGGCTTACCCAGAAGGGATTGAGCCATTAAAAGCATCTGGCGCTCCCCTCCGCTGAGGTTGCCTCCCTTGCGGTCCATCAGGGTTTTTAACTTGGGAAAATGGACCAGCACACGCTCCCACTCATAATCCTTGGTGGCATAACTGCCCAGTTCGAGGTTTTCCCGCACGGACAGATCCGCAAACACATGTTTATCCTGTTGAATGTATTTGAGCCCGCGAACGGCAACCTCATAGGCGGGCAGATTTCCGATATCCTGTCCTTTAAAAGTGATCGCCCCCGAGGTCTGCTTCAAAAAGCCGGCAACGGTTCGAAACAGGGTGGTTTTGCCCGCCCCGTTACGCCCGACCACGACGACCACTTCGCCTTCCCTGATTTCAATGGAGATATCGAAGAGAACATGCAAAGTCTGGTAGGAGACGTTGAGGTCTTTAACGCTTAGCAATGTTTGATTCATCATTATTAACCTGCCTTGATTATGTTTCCAGTTTCCAATAGCACTGTCTGACTTGTGGATCGTTGAGCGTCGCCTGGCACTCTCCGCAGGCGATGATTTCGCCTTCATGCATCACCGCGAGCCGATCGACGAACTCCTCCAGCTTGGAAACCTTATGTTCGATTACCAGAATGGTCTTGTCATGGGTGAATTTTTTCAATACGGCGACCACCTCATCAATTTCCTGGTCGCCCAGACCCGAAAAGGGTTCATCAAAGATGATAATTTCAGGATCCGAAGCAAAGGCCATGGCAATTTCAAGTCTTTTTTTGCTGCCCAGCGGCAGGCTGGCAACGGTTTCATCACGCAGGTGGTCCAATTCAAGCATTTCAAGGGATTCTTCAACCTTGGGCTTGATTGCCTCCTGTCGCAAGCTGCTCGAAAACATACCGAAGGTAAACGCTGAGTCTGTTTTTTTACGATAAAATGCAAGTCCCAGATTTTCGTAGACACTTAAGTTGTCAAAGACATGCACCAGCTGAAACGTTCGGGTGATGCCGAGTTTAACTCTTTTGGCCGGTGAAAGGTCGGTAATGTCCTGCCCCTGGTAAAAAACCCGGCCTTCTTCCGGGGCGTAAAATCCGCTGAGAAGATTGATAAAAGTAGTTTTCCCGGCTCCATTGGGGCCGATGATTCCCAGCGTCTCCTTATTTTCCAATTCAAAGTCGACGTTATTAATCGCAACAAAGTCTCCGAATTTTTTCGTGACCCCCTGGGTGGCCATCACTGGCTGGTTGTCCATCATTAACCTCTCAGTATATAAAGGACCGTGTTAAATGCCGTCATTGTTTCGGAGACAGTCAGGTCTCCGAAACAATGACGCAAATGTTTAATGTTAAACGTTAGTAGCCAAGCGTATTCAGTGGAGGCAGTGCTTTTTCACCACCGTAAGCACCAAGGACCTCAAACACATCATATTTGCTCTTTTTCGCACTGGCGGCTTTGCCTTTGACAAAGAATGCCAGGTATTTGCCCTGCAGCTGATGGTCTGCTCTGAAGCTGGCATCACCCTTGACGGTATTGAACGTCTCTGTAGCAAGTGCCTGGCCGACCTTTTTGCCATCGACACTGCCGGCCTTTTCCACTGCCTGCAGCAGGACATCCATCGCGGTGTAACCCAGCACGGCATAGGCATCCGGCGGGTAACCATATTTTTTCGTATGGTCTTCGCGCAATGCTTTGCCTCTGGCTGCCAGATCCTGGGAAAACCCGCCGATGTCGTAATAGTAATAGGTCAGGGCATGCAGCTGTTCAGCAGCCTCAGCGGGAATACCCATGGCGACATCATAGGTGGTCCAGCCGTTGACCAGCATACTGGTCTTGTGAAGCCCCATATCATAAGCCGTTTTGATACAGGCAATCGCATCGCCACCGAACATATTGGTGATAAAGGCATCCGGTTTGGCGGCCAGGGCCTTGTTGATCACCGCGGAATAGTCCGGGGCGCCCTTGGGCAGCTGCTCGACACCGAGAATCTTGCCGCCGAATTCTTTGATGCCGTCTTTAAATCCTTGCAGCGTGACCGTTCCCCAGGAATCGGATCGTATCTGCAAGAAGAACGTCTTTTTACCCAACCCGTTCACCAGCGCATCTGCCAGAAGATAGCCGATGCTCCACGGGGTAAAGGCCACCGAATAAGTGGCCGGCGCCGGATTGCCTTTTTTAAAGGAGTCCAGGGCGGGAACGCAGCCGGGGATATAGGGCGTGCCCGTAATCTTGGTCTCTTCATTCAGCGCCGCCGACATGGGGTTGAAGATACTGCCGCTGACGCCGTGGGCTCCGGCCTCGACCGCTTCCCGGAAGCGACGAACGCCGACATCAAGCTTCATTTCATCGTCTGCGATCGAAAGTTTGATCGGAACCTTGCCCCAGGGCATGTTCAACCCGCCTCTGGCGTTGTATTGCTCAACCAGCAACTGAACCGCTAATTTCTGGGTTTCAGCTGCTTGCGCCAGCGGACCACTCAGACTGGTGATAAAAGAAATGTTGTATTGTTTGGGCTTTTTTTCGGCTGCCAGGGCCATGTCGGCGCCAAACACAATAATCAAAGTGAAAATGGCCAATATGGTAATAATCCTTTTCATTCCAATATCCCTCCTTATTTGGTTTGAATGATGAAGGAAAGTGCTCGATTTTAAACGAGTCGCTATCCGATGGGTTGTGCGATCACCTCCTTTCCTTTCGTGCCTCGATTATCGAAATAGTTTTACTACATGCAAAAATCAGCTCAATCCGGCACTATCTGAAGTTAAATGCGTTGCTTTAACAGCCTTCGTCGTATTTCCTTTTTTTAGAAGACTAGCCGCAGTACTTTCATCGGTAACCAGGACATTTAACAATTTGCCTTTCGATGCGCCGATAATCGCGGCTACCTTCTCCTGACCGATGGCGATACAGATTTTGTGCTTGATTTTCCTGATCTGATCGAGATTCAGACCGATGGTGCGATCATCCAATTCATCCAGGCAGTTTTGGCCCCGGGCATTAAAAGAGCGTCCGCATATTTGACCGACCGCCCCGGCTTTTCTGAGTTTGACCGTGTCATCCTTGTGTAAAAACCCCGAACGCCAGAGCAATCCATGCTTTCCAATAATCCCGACACCAAAGAGAACCAGATCTGCTTTTTTGGCAATTTCAAGTGTCTGCTGGATTTTGCCTTCTTTAAACAGCGTATCGCGAATGGATCGATTTCTGACAATGACCGGTGCCGGAATCACATGCGCTTTGGCGCCCAGTTTCTGCCCCAACATCATGGTTAACATGTTGTTATCGGTACCCTCAATGGTTCCCAATCCGCCGCCGATCTGCACCAGGGTTAGATTTTTCACTTCAATGGGTTTTAGATGGGTTACCACATGGGAGACCGTACGGCCCCAGGTTACCCCCAAAACATGATAGTTAGCGACGACCTGTCTGAGATATTGGGCCGCGGCTTCGGTAACCTGATCAATGGCCGTCTTCTCGCTGAATTCATTAACTTTAACAACAATCGCCTGTTCGAGACCGAATTTGTCTGCCAGCTCGATCTCGGTCTCCGCAAAATCGCCCTTGGGATCATTTATTGTGATGGTCACATAGCCTTTGCGTTTGGCCTCTTTTAAGGTGCGGCTGATTTTAAATCGGCTGACACCAAACAGACTCGAAATTTCTTCCTGGGTCTTTTCCTCCTGATAATAGAGGTAACAGATTTTCAAAATATCTCGTTCACTAAGCTCGCGCATACCGTCTAAGCCAATATCTATTTATTTATTGCCTGAATCTTGCATGAAAATAAAAAAATAAACGCGTTTAGAGTGCCGCGCGCAACTCCTCAACGGAGGCTTTGCAAATTTGCTGAATCAGTTTAATATCCGTGCTGAAGCCGATCATTTTCATTCCTGCGCCAATCCAATACCTGGCTTTTGCCACTGAACTCGTATGAATTCCGGGAATGATACCATTGGCCCTGGATACTTCGATCACCCGGGCGATGGCATCTTGGATCTCGGGATCATCGCTTTGCCCGGGTTTGCCAAATGAGGCCGACAGATCCGCCGGTCCCACAAAAGCCGCATCGATCCCGGGAACCGCTAACAGTTCGGATAAATTTTCAATGGCTTCTTTATGTTCGATCTGAAGGGCAATCAGAACTTCCTGATTGAGCCGGCGCATCGTGTCTAACGCGTCTCCGGCTTCGAAAAAGGTATGCTGACGCGACAGGCCCATACCGCGTTCCCCCAGGGGCTGATAGCGGCTCCATTTCACTATATTTTCAACATCCCGGCGGGTTCGAACCTGCGGGATCAGAAGACCTGAAGCCCCCGAATCAAGGGGTCTTGAAAGGTTTTCGGCGGATTCGCGGCTTGAGGGCCTGACGATAACAGGGATATTGGCGGCACGGGCTGCCAGGATCATGTCGCTGGCAGTTTCAAGGGAAATGCAGGAATGCTCCAAATCGATAAAGAAAAAATCAAAACCGGACTGCGCAAATAAAAGAGCGATGCCCGGGCTTCGGATTTCAGAAACCATCGGTCCAAAAACCACGTTTCCATCTTGCAATGCCCTTTTCATACTGTTTTTAAAAATCACCGCTCTCGCTCTCCCTAGCTAAAAAATCTCCCTCCATTAATATCCAGGGTTACCCCGGTCATGTAACTGGCCTCATCGGTACAAAGAAAGATCACCCCGGCCGCTACTTCCTGCGGTGTACTCAACCGCCGCAAGGGGATCTGCGAAACGACCTTCTCTTTGTATTCTTCCGGTCTGGAATCCCACAAATCGGATATGCGCTGGCTGGCCAGGGTAATGGTCGGTGCAACCGCATTTACATGAATGCCTTCGGGGCCCAATTCGTAGGCAAGGTGCCGGGTCAAACCGATGACC
>JAQYWI010000012.1 GCA_030145015.1 Desulfobacterales bacterium | reverse complement strand
ACCTCAGGGTTTTCATCAATAACCGCATCTTTACAAATGGGTCTTTTCGAAAACAATGCAGAAACCAAAGATGAATGGGAAAAAGTCGACAAAACCCTTGATTCGATCAGCAAAAAGTTTGGCAGGGATATCATCGGCCGCGCGACGCTTAAGGAGGACTAGAAGCTATCGCGAAAATAGCGGTTTATCTTCGAAGGCAGAGCAAAAAAGTTCCAAAGTTGCTCTAACGTTAGAAGTGCCTAAAAAGACTAAAATGAGCTAAAATGCCTAAAATTGAGGGATCCTACCCGTCGAGAGCCTCCCTTCGAGAGCCTCCCTTCGAGAGCCTCCCTTCGAGAGCCTCAGGGTCGAACGACTGGGTCGAACGATCATATTTATAAAAAAAGATGGAGCGCAGCGACACCATCATTTTAGGCATTTTAGATCATTTTTAATTTTAGCTCATTTGATGTTAGCACTTTTTATGGGTTTGCCATCGGGTGCTAAATGCATTTTTGAAATAGGTTCTAATCAAAAGTAAGAGAGGGGATTCATGAAAAGGGAATTCAACAGACGATACGAGGACCTGTTTAAATTTGTTCCGATCGGTTTTTTTACCTTTGGCCACGGGGGTCAAATCCTGGAGGTCAATCCGACCGGAGCGAAACTTCTGGGGACCGACCGATCGGATTTATTGAAACAAAAATTTGCGAATTATATTGTTGGCGATTTCCAGGATGGATTCCAGTACCATTGCAAAAAAGTTTTTGAATCCGGCAACCGCGAAACCTATGACCTGCGAATACTTAAAAAGGACCGCACATCATTTTGGGCTCAGCTGGAAAGTATTGCCATTAAGGCGCATAATAGGGGCGCAAATGGCCATCACTTTAACACCGCCATAACGGACATCACGGACCGCAAGCAAGCCGAAGACGCATTATGCAATGCGCTTGAAAAATCCAACCAGCAAGCCAAAGAAGTGTCGTCTTTGCTTGAAAGCTCCCGGGCTGTCCTGCAATATCGCGAATTTAAAGATTCCGCCAAATCCATATTCAATTCCTGCAAGAATCTAATCGGCGCCAGTGCCGGTTATGTGGCCTTATTAACCAAAGATGGCACCGAAAATGAACTGCTGCACCTGGACTCCGGCGGACTGGCCTGCACGGTGGATCCCGAGCTTCCGATGCCCATCCGGGGATTGCGCGAAAAAGCCTACCACTCCTGCAAAACTGTCTTTGACAATCGATTTTCTCAAAGCGAATGGGTAAATTTCTTGCCCGATGGACATGCCAGGCTCGATAATGTCTTATTCGCGCCCCTTGTGATTGACAGCCAAGCCGTCGGCTTGCTCGGCCTGGCCAACAAGCCGGGCGGGTTCACAAAACAAGATGCCTGCATCGCATCGGGTTTCAGCGAATTTGCCTCAGTGGCGCTCTTTAACAGCCGCACGCTGGAATCATTGGAGCACAGCGAGGAGCGCTTCCGATCCGTGGTGGAAACGGCAATTGATGCCATCATCACCGTCGACAGGCGTGGAACGATTATATTCTGGAACCCACAGGCAGAACTGATGTTCGGCTATTCGGCCAACGAGATGATCGGCAAACCCGTTGCCGTTATTATGCCCGAACGATTCCGACAGGCACATCAGCTGGGCTTAAGCAAAGCCGCTGCACGCAAAAAACCCAAAATAACCGGAAACATCCTTGAGCTGGTCGGACTCAGAAAAGACGCAAGTGAATTTCCGCTGGAGCTGTCCCTTGCAAACTGGGAAACCAAGGAGGGTATTTTTTTTACGGCCATTATTCGCGACATCAGCGAACGCAAACAGGCCAAAAGCGCGTTGCAAGCGGCTCGCAACGAACTGAAGCGCCGGGTGGATGAACGCACCACCGAACTCGGAACAACCAACGAGAAATTACGCGAACAAATATCTGAATGCGAACGCGCCGAGCACGCATTACGCGAATCTGAACAGAAATATGCGACCCTGGTCGAAGATGCGTTGATTGGCGTTTACATCCTCAAGGACGGAAAAATTGAATTTGCCAATGATAAATTTGCCGACATCTACGGTTATCCTAAAAACGAATTGATCGGCATGGACTCCCTGGATCTGGTTCATCCGCATGACCGGCCGCTGGTCAAGAAATTAAGAGAAAAAAGGCTTAAAGGCGAAAAAGTGCCGGTTGAGTATGAAAGCAAAAGCGTGAAAAAAAACGGCGATACCATCTGGGTGATGCGAAGCTTCTCGCAGATAAAATATAAGGGGGGTGCAGCCATTTCAGGAATCGTTGCCGATATAACCAAACGCCGCAAGGCCGAAGAAGCGTTGCGAAAATCTGATAAGGAGTTGCGGATTTTGTCCAACCAGCTCCTCTCAGCCGAAGAAAAGGAGCGCAAACGCATTGCCCGGGAACTGCATGATGGTATCGGTCAGGCCTTAAGTGCCATAAAATTCAGCGTGGAAAACGCGCTCCTGGAACTGCGTGAAGCAACAAACCCGATTGACCTGGGGTCTTTGGAGACGGTCATCCCCTTAACCCAGAAAACCATTGAAGAGGTTCGCAGAATCGTAAAGGATCTGCGGCCTTCGATTTTAGATGACCTGGGCATTCTGGCGACCATCGGATGGTTTTGCCGCGAATTTAATAATGTCTATACCGGTATCCGAATTGAAACCACCATCGACATTGAAGAAGATGAAGTCCCAAGCCACCTCAAAACGATTATTTATCGTATCCTGCAAGAGGCGCTCAACAACGTCGCCAAACACAGCCGCGCCAATTTTGTTCACCTGCGGTTGCGAAAAAACGAAACGCGTATGGAATTGATAATCCATGATAACGGGCGGGGGTTTAATCTGGATCAGGCCATGGCTTTAAAAACATCCCGAAGGGGATTTGGTCTGGCCAGCATGCGGGAACGGGCCGAACTGTCGGGAGCAGCGTTTGAAATTAATTCTATAATGGGACGCGGAACTACGGTTAGGGCGGTTTGGACCCATTAGATTTGGGATCAGGGTTGGCCGGTTGCGCCCGTTGAAATCGGAAAAATATCTTATTTTATTCGGGCTAACGGGCTTAACCAGTGTGCGTTAGATAACAAAAACGAGGACGACGACGAGTACGAGTACGAGGAGGAACGTTGCAGAAAATCGCACTCGTGCTCGTCCTCGTCCTCGATAACGGCATTTTTGAGATAGGTTCTAGCGTTCTACAAGGCCCTGCTCGATGGCATAGGCCGTCAGCGCAGCCGCATTGTGAAGATCCAGTTTTTTCATTAGATTGGCCCGATGTTTTTCAACGGTTTTTAAACTGATGCAAAGATCGGTGGCAATTTCTTTATTTTTATAGCCCTCCGCAATCAGCTTCAATACCTCCCGTTCGCGCTGGGAAAGCAATCCCAGGGTTGAAGGGGGCATCTGGCTCTCTTTACCTTCCAGATATCCTTCGATCACCCTTCTGGATACACCGGGACTCAGATAGGTTTTGCCTTTCAAGACGCTCTCAACGGCCATCATGAGCTCCTCATGGGTGGCATCTTTTAGCACATAACCGTCAGCACCCGCCTGCAGGGTGGTCCGGAGGTATTCCTCGGTTTTATGGACCGTCAATGCGATTATCTTTGTCTGGGGATATCGCTTTTTGATCTCTCTGATCGCATCCATGCCGGTCATGCGCGGCATCGAAAGATCCATTAAAATAAGGTCGGGAATCTGTTTCTCCACAAAGCGGACCGCTTCGCGGCCATCGGCCGCCTCTCCAATGATTTCAAAGTCCGGATCAGCAGTTAAAAGCGCCCGCAAACCTTCCCTGAGAATGGTATGGTCCTCTGCCAGAACAATTCTGACTTTCTCCTTCATAATATGCCCTTTTTAGCAATGAATTAGAAGCCTTCTAGCAGGCTTGGATATTCTCTTCGAACGGCCCACTACTTAAATCTAGATAAAAAATACAGTTTAATTAAATCAAATATACAGTGTAGGCTTTATTTATCATGATGATTTTCTTTAGTAAACAGATGATGGTCTGGTGCGGCGGTTTTCGCTAAACGGTTTGATCGGTAAGCACCAATTGTCTGAAGGGTTTATCCATAAAAAATCTCACCCGATTCAGGAGCGGTTCCCGAATGTTCAGGATCTTAATAATTGATCCGAATACTCCCTTCAGGGAGTCCCTCAGGAAAATCATTAATGGTCGTTTTCCGACCATTGAAATCCAGGAAGCCGCCGCCGGCGCCGAAGGGCTGGCGAAGCTGAACACCTTTACCCCCTTGCTGATCTTTATCGATATTTATTTACCGGACAACAATGGTCTCGATTTAGCAAGAAAGATCAAGGCATCTTATCCTGAAATAATCGTTGCCATGTTTGCAAGATACGATTCTCCAGAATACCGGGCAGCAGCAAATGATTCCGGGGTAGAGCACTTGATCCCCAAAGACGATTGGACCGGCGAGGATATCCTGGCTTTGGTAGAATCGATTTTTTTAGATACCGAAATATCCCGCCCCGCTAAAATCGATCGCAAATAATCTGGTTGTAAGTGGCAAACCGTCATCCTAGGCGGAATTTTACAGTGCTTTTACGAAAGGCAATCAAATCGAAGGCAGCTTCGTCTCGCTAATATTTGCCTTTTTATTAGACAATTTCAACATGGAAAGGAGGTGATTCGCCCAAATAAATAAATTGTTGTTAAAACGGGAAAACGTTTAATTTCATTATACAAGGAGGATTTCAAGATGAAAAAATTTTCACGATTAGGCATTTTTGCATTGACAATGGCGATCACAATCCTGTTAATTCTACCATCGGCCCAGGCGGTAGATTTTAAGATTTCCGGGCATATCAACCGAGCGGTCCTCTGGGCAGACAACGGCAATGATAACGATACGTTTTTTGTGGACAACGAAAATTCAAACTCCCGCTGGCGCTTTACCGGGTCCAATGATTTTGGTGAAGCCTGGACCGTCGGCATCACCTGGGAGGTTGAAATGGAGTCAAACTCCTCGGATGATTTTGATATTGGTGATAACAATGACACCAGTGATGTCAGCTTCACCGAACGAAAGATCGAATTTTATGTCCAACACAAAACCTTTGGAAAGCTTTATATGGGCCAGGGCGACACGGCCTCTAACAGTACCTCTGAAGTGGACCTATCTGGCACGGATGTGGTCGAATATTCTGATATCGTCGACATGGCCGGCGGCATCAACTTCCGGACCGGTGATGATGTCATTGTTGCGACAATCGGTAGCGTATATAGCAATTATGACGGATTCAGCCGCCGCGACCGCATCCGCTATGACACCCCCAAGTTCGGACCGGTTTATTTTTCGGCCAGTTACATGAACGGTCAAACCTGGGACACTGCCGGACGTTTTTCCTATGAATGGGAAGGCATCGGCAAACTGGCGGCCGCTGCACACTATACGGGTGCGGAGACTCAGCGGGATAATTTTTCACAGTACAGCGGCTCGATCTCCTTTTTACACAGCTCTGGATTTAATATCACGGGGGCTGCAGGTACGCGCGACTTCAATGATGAACCCGGCAGAGATGACGGCATGTTTTACTATGGCAAGCTCGGATTCAGACGTGGCATCCACGCCGTATCCGTTGATTATGGCCGCGCTGAAGATGTCGATCAGAACGGCGACGATTTCGACACTATCGGTCTTGCCTATGTGATCAATCCCTGGGAAAGCATCCAGTTCTATGGTGGTTACCGCTATCACACCCTGGACCGAAGAGGTGTCAACAACATCGAGGACATTAGTGCCGTCATGATCGGTGGGCGTGTGAAGTTTTAACAGAAAGGATCGTATGCATTACTTTCAAACAACACTTAACAAATTTCTTTGGATCGGTCTCGCAGCCGCTATTCTGATGAGCTGCGGTGCCAAGGGCAAACCCTATGATTACCAGCCAACTGCTGATGAAATGAAAGAAGGGCCCGGTGTTTTTACTGGAGAAGAAGGCGAATTTACCATCTATGATTCCAAAAAAGGGGGTTCTTTTCGGAAAAATCACGAAGAGAAATCTAAGGAAGCATCCGCCGAGACAGGCAAAGAAGCCCCGGTAAGTTCGGACACGGCCTCCGGAACAACTAAGGTTGCTGCCGGCCAGACATCCAAAGAAGCTCAGGTAACCCCGGAAGCGGCCAAAGAATTCCAGGAATTCCAGGAATGGAAAAAAGAACAAAAAGAATTCCGGGAATTTCAGGAATGGAAAAAAACATCCAAAGGCGCGGCTGAATACAAGGAATTTCTGGAGTGGAAGGAATGGAAGTCCTATCAGGAATGGAAAAAGCGTCAGGGGCAATAACCCGTTTGAGTCAACGACCACCCGCACAGCGGGTGACTTGGATTTTACCGCCATAGGCGGAAAAAGACAGTGGTGCGAAGTGCCCCAATCGTTGAAAGTAACGCGGTGGAACCGTGGATTCGTAAATTCGTATAATCTCGTGCGAAGCACCCGGTTTGAAAAACCCAATGGATCCGGATGCTACCGGACCGAATAGGATCACCTCAGTCACCGGTGCCTATACTGGGGTTTCATTTTAAGGCAGCGATTTAGATTGGCTCGACAGCGCAGCCCGGATGGGCTCGCAAGTATAAAATGATTTAGCCAGAGCCGATCTCCTCTTTTTTAGGTAGAAAATGACTAGTTAACCCTGAAAGGACCCCATATTTTTCTTGACATACA
This sequence comes from Desulfobacterales bacterium, assembly GCA_030145015.1. Next base: position 49,281 of record JAQYWI010000012.1, on the reverse strand, counting down.
ACATATAGTATGAGATAAAAGATAGTTACACTATATGATAGGCTAATTTGGAAAGCCGGTCACCTAGAACTCTGACCAGAGTTGACCTAAACAGGTAAAATCCATCCTTTTTATATTACAAAGAAACGATTTCCCGTTAGCCGTATCACATCTTTTCAAGCAGGTTAAAATTCCTCAAGGCGACATAATAAAAGACGCTTAACGCCCAGATAGCTACGGGTTTTTTATTCTTAAATACGGGCTACGCGACAGGGAAAAATTCAAAAACATACATATTTTCAAATCAGGAGCAGCGCAATGGGCCAAAAAGGCAAATTTTTAGTTACGAGCGAAGGCAGTTTCGATCTCAGCACCTATACCTGGGATGACCAGCTTTTTACAGACATTCTCATCCGTGAAAACCCGATCGATACCAATCAGGCCATGGGTATCAGCCAGTCCTTGCGTGAAGATATCTCCAAGATGGAGATAAACACCATTCCGGTCGTGTTTATCGAAAAAATGATTGAAACCAAGCTAATGGAATACGGGCTGACCAAACCCTCACCGATTCATCTGGACAAATCGATTTTCGTAAAAAATCGACTGAATCTTTCCGAAAACGCCAGAAGGGTTTTAAGAAGACGCTATTTGAGAAAAAGCCGCCAAGGCAAAGTAATTGAAACTCCGGAGCAAATGTTTAGACGGGTTGCGAACCATATCGCCAGGGCAGAGAAAAAATACGGAGACAAATCCAGCGACCAGGTAAATAAGTGGGAAGAAATTTTCTATGAGATGATGATCGATGCGAAGTTTCTGCCCAACTCGCCCACCCTCATGAACGCCGGCCGCCGGCTGGGTCAGTTGGCGGCCTGTTTTGTTTTGCCGGTTGAAGACAGCATGGAGGGCATATTCGGGGCCTTGCACCATGCCGCTCTGATTCATAAATCCGGCGGCGGAACCGGTTTTGCGTTTTCACGCCTGCGTCCGAAAAACAGCACCGTCGGCACCACCGGCGGCGTCGCTTCGGGTCCGGTGTCGTTTATGAAGATCTTTAATACGGCCACCGAGCAAGTCAAACAAGGCGGTACCCGCCGCGGCGCCAACATGGCGATTTTACGGGTGGATCACCCGGATATCATGGAATTCATCTTCAGCAAGGAGGACAACCGCGAGCTCAATAATTTTAATATTTCGGTAGGCGTCTCCGATAAATTTATGCAAGCCGTTGACAGGCAAGAAGACTATGACCTGATCGATCCGCGCGATCAGAGCGCGGTTAACCGCTTAAATGCGGCTGAAGTTTATAAAACCCTGGTAAAGCAGGCCTGGAAAAACGGAGATCCGGGCATCATTTTTTTAGATCGCATTAACCAGGATAACCCGACGCCGCATCTCGGTGATATCGAAAGCACCAATCCCTGCGGCGAACAACCGCTGCTTCCGATGGAAGCCTGCAATCTGGGCTCAATCAATTTGGCCAAATTCGTACTGGAAAATGGAGATGGCCCGGTTATCGATTTTGAAGGCTTAAAAGAGGTGGTCGGCCGATCGGTTCGGTTTTTAGACAACACCATTGACATGTCCAACTATCCGCTAGCGGAAATCGATGAAATGGTTAAAGGCAACCGCAAAATCGGTCTGGGGGTTATGGGTTTTGCCGATATGCTCTTTCAGCTAAAAATTCCTTATAACTCTGATGAAGCGCTGGAAACCGCGGAAACGGTGATGCAGTTTATACAGGAAAAAGCCCACGAAGCGTCCCAGAATCTGTCCGAAGAGCGCGGTGAATTTCCCAATTGGGAGCAAAGCATTTACAAGGAACGCGACCTCAAACTGCGTAACGCCACCTGTACCACCATCGCGCCCACCGGTACATTGAGCATCATTGCCGGCTGCTCCAGCGGTATCGAGCCGCTGTTTGCGCTTAGCTTTATTCGTAATGTGATGGACAACGATAAACTGCTGGAAGTCAACCCGAATTTCAAAGAGGTGGCCAACGATCGACGCTTTTACAGCCGTGAATTGATGGATGAAATTGCAAAGAGAGGCAGCATCAAAAAAATCAAACAAATACCCAAAGATGTCCGCAAGGTATTTGTCACCGCCCATGATGTATCACCGGATTGGCATATCCGCATGCAGGCAGCCTTTCAAAAATATACGGATAATGCCGTATCCAAAACCGTCAATCTACCCCGCGATGCCACCGTCGAGGACGTCATGAAAGTCTACAATCTGGCCAATGAGCTGGGCTGCAAAGGGGTGACGATTTATAGAGACGGCAGCAAAGAAAACCAGGTTTTATCCTTTTCCCAAAAAGATCGGCGCAAGGACGATTTCATGTCGGCCGTCAAGGAGCGACCGGAGACGCTGGATGGTTTCACCACCAGGATGAAAACCGGTTACGGCCATCTTTATGTGACCGTCACCGAATATGACGGCAAGCCCTTTGAAGTCTTTGCCACCATCGGCAAATCCGGCCGGTCCACCACCGCCAAAACCGAAGCCATTGGCCGCCTGGCCTCTTTGGCGCTAAGATCGGGTATAAAAGTGGATGAGATCGTCGACCAGCTAAAGGGTATCGGCGGTGAACATCCTGTGTTTCAAAACGGCGGATTGGTGCTGTCCATCCCGGACGCCATCGCGCGGGTGCTGGATCGAAGGTACATTTCCGGCGATGCCGTCAAAGGAAATCACAAATCTGAAAACAGCCTTATGGGTGAAAAATGTCCGGAATGCGGTCAGACGGTCAGTTTCGAGGAGGGTTGTATCCTCTGCCATTTCTGTGGCTTCAATAAATGCGGATGACACATTTTAACTCCTTAGCGGGTCCCATCGGATTCCGGGTTGCCGGCGGGCAAGGATTTTGAACGACGACGGCTGCTAACCACCAAGCGGTCCGTCAGAAAAAAAAGAAAAAAGGTAATCCCGGCAACCATAATAATGGACGCCCCCGATGTCAGATTAAAAGCGTAGGAAAGCCACAGGCCGCTTATCGTAAAAACAGCCCCCAGCAGGCTCGAGCCCACCATCATTTGAAAAAGGGATTTGGCATACTTTTCGACGATAAACGCAGGAATGGTGAGCAGCGCAATCACCAGAATCAGCCCCACGACCTGGATAACCATTACAATCGTCACCGCCAGCATGCCGATTAATCCAAAATAAAGCGCTCGAATCGGCACGCCCCGAACGCGAGCAAATTCCTCATCGTAAGATATCGCCAGGAGATCTTTATAAAAATAGGTGACAAAGCCGGCAATCAAGGCTCCCAAAATCAGCATGATCCACAAATCCGATACCGGGACGGTCAGAATACTGCCAAACAGATAGCTCATCAGATCCACGTTGTATCCGGGCGTCAGGTCCAGCAATATAATGCCGCAGGCCATCCCCGTGGCCCAGATGACCCCGATGATGGTGTCGGCCCTGTGTTTGGCTTTCAGACTGACTGCGGCCATAACCATTGCCGCCGTAAGGGAAAACCCGAGCGTGCCGACCATGTAAGGCCAGCCCAAAAAGAAGGATAAACCGATCCCACCATAGGCGGCATGGGCGATACCACCGGAAAGGAAAACAATCCGGTTGACCACCACCAGGGTTCCCATGACGCCGCAGATAACACTGGCCAGCAAACCGGCCGCCAGGGCATTGCGCATAAATTCATATTGCAGGGCTTCGAACATAATCTTCCTTCTCGGAATTTCTACAAATTAGTAGAAATATAGTGCTTTTTGTGGCCATTTTCTTTTGTAAGCCACATGGAATGATGGAATATTGGAATACTGGATATGGAAATCAGAACAAGAAAAAAATGCAAAATTATGCGCCTTGAATTCGGTTTTCTAGAAACCCATCATTCCACCATTCCATAGTTCCAACATTCCAATTGGGGCATCAATCCTGATGATGCTTCAAAACCCGGTGGGGCAGCCCGTGGGCGATCAGTTCGACGGGGCAGACTTCCTCATCGGTGCAGGGGTACATCTCTTCCAGCATCTCCCCGGTAATCTCTGCCTGATGGTGATAGTGCAGTCGTTTGTTTACACAGGCAACGGATTTGACATAAGTTGAAATCGCCACCAGATCGTGGCTGACGACCAGTATCGTAATATCTTTGTTCAGCTCTTTTAAGAGCATGTAAAATTCAGCCTGGCCTTTGGTATCAATGCTGGCCGTGGGTTCATCCAGAAGCAATATTTTTGGTCGGGTAACCAAAGCTCTGGCAATAAACACGCGCTGGCGTTGACCGCCCGAAAGCGCGTCGATTTTACTGCCCGCGTAATCTGCGATTTCCATGCGCTCAAGGGCATCAAGCGCGTCGGTACGGTCCTGAAGGGAACTTTTGGCCCATCTTCTATTGGGTTCCAGCTTGCCCATCAGGACAACATCGATGGCGGTGATGGGAAAGCTGCGGTTGATGTGAACGTCCTGGGACACGTAACCGATGTGATGAGATGCCTTTTCCGTGAAATCCCCCAGAACCCGGATAGCACCTTTGTCAGGTTTAAGTAGGCCGAGCATCAGTTTCAATAGCGTTGTTTTGCCGCCACCGTTGGGACCGATCATGGCGATAAAATCCCCCTGCCGGATGTCCAGGCTGACGTCCTCAAGGACCGTTTGCCCATTGTAAGCAAACCAGATATTTTTTATCTCAACAATTGAATTTCCCATTTACTGTAAAGCCCCTTTGAATTCTCTGACAACTGCACGAAGATTGCCCGACCAGTCTTGAGCCAATGGATCGGCAACGGCCACCTGGCCGCCGATCTCCTTTGCCACCAGTTTGGCACTCTTGGATGAAAACTGTGGCTGCACAAAGATGATTTTGATGCCTTTCTCTTTAGCGTGCTCGATCAGCTCTTTGAGCTGAGCCGGCTTCGGGTCCTTGCCTTCGATTTCTACCGCTACCTGTTTCAAGCCATAGGTACGCGCAAAATAGCCCCAGGATGGATGAAAAACCATAAATTGAAGTCCCTGCTGGCCTGCGAATGTATTTCTAAGCTCGGCATCCAGGTCCGCAAGCTTTGAGATGAAGGCTTTATAGTTGGTATCATACACAGACCGATGGGCCGGATCAATTTCCTGCAAAGTATCCCGAATCGTACGTGCCTGGGTCATGACCAGTGGCGGAGACAACCAGATGTGGGGGTCAAGTTCACCGAGGTTTTGATGGCCCTTATTCTGGTGGTGTTCAGCTTCGTGATGATGTGTCGCCATGGGGATTTTTTGAATGCCATGATCCGTGTGCATCACCCGCATGTTTGGGTTGGCGGCGACGATTTTTTTTAACCAGTTCTTTTCAAAGGGCACACCGATAGCAAAATAGACAGGGGTGTCAGAGAGAGCTGCCATCTGCCGGGGCTTGGGCTCGTATGTGGCCGGGCTGGCTCCGGGTGGCACCATTACCTGAACATCCACCCATTCCCGGCCAATTTGGTGCACAAAATACTTTTGGGGCGCAATGCTCACAAATACAGCCAGCTTTTTGCCGGCCTGCGCATTTACGCTGCCGATGAGCAAAAAGACCCCTGAAACCGTAAATATGCCAATTAAAAGGCGCTTACCCCGATTCACCCACATAGATATTATCTATCCCCGCAAAGTGGCCTATTATTTCTTAACGACCTTCATACCATCTTTGGTGTCCTGGACCTGATACCCCAGGGTCTCAATTTCAGCGCGCAGCTGATCGGAGGCGGCAAAATCTTTGGCTTCCCGGGCCTTTATGCGGGCCTCCATCAGTTTTTGAACCGCTTCGGGCAACCCGGGCGCTTTGTCGAGCTGATCCAACCGCAACCCGAGCACACGGTCAAAATCCAGCATGGCGGTGTGCTTTTCGACATCGCTGATATTGCTTTTCAGCATCTCCTGGATAACCGCCATAGCCTGAGGCATATTTAAGTCAGTATTGATGGCTTGAATAAATTTGTTTTTAAATTCAGCGTTGACGGAATCGACGGTATCGACACCGGCATCAGCCACCTGGCGCACCTGGTTTTGCAAATGCAGCAAGCCATTCCGGGCGGCTTCAACGCTCTCATCACTGTATTCCATGGGTTTGCGGTAATGGGTCAAAAAGGCCGCAAAGCGGTAGGCCAGCGGGTTGATATCATTTTTGAGCAAGGCATTTTCCAGGGTCAGGAAGTTTCCCTCGCTTTTGGCCATTTTTTTACCGCCCTGGATGATCAGAAAAGCCCCGTGCATCCAGAAATTGAAAAAGGGTTTGTCCGTCGCGGCCTCTGATTGCGCAATTTCATTGGTATGGTGAACGTCGATATGATCGGTGCCACCGCAGTGAATGTCCAGCTGGTCTCCCAAAAATTTCATGCTCATGGCCGAGCACTCCAGATGCCAGCCCGGAAAGCCGACCCCCCAGGGGGAGTCCCATTCCATCTGCCGCTTTGGACCTTCAGGTGAAAATTTCCAGAGGGCAAAATCGGTGGGGTTGCGCTTTTCCGGATTGCGTTCAACCCGGGCGCCTTCCTGCAACGCTTCAAGGTCCTGGTGCGACAGCTTGTTGTAGTCCTTAAATTTAGCGGTATCAAAATAAATGCCGTCAGCGGTGTGATAGGTGAAGCCCTTTTCTTCCAGCGTCTTAATCAGGGCAACCTGCTCCGGTATGGTGTCGGTGGCCTTTACCCAGGTATCGGGCTCCAGAATATTCAGATCGGCAATATCTTTTTTAAAGGCCCGGGTGTAAAAGTCGGCAATATCCCAGGCACTTTTCCCCTCCCGGGCAGCGCCCTTTTCCATTTTGTCTTCACCCATATCACGATCACCGGTTAAGTGGCCCACATCGGTGATGTTCATGACATGCCTGACGGCATATCCGTTATAAACCAGCACGCGTTTAAGGATATCTTCGAAAATGTAAGTGCGTAAATTCCCGATATGGGCATAGTTGTAAACCGTCGGCCCGCAGGTATACAGCCCGACCTCCCCGGGCGTGATGGGCTTGAATTCTTCCTTCTTGCGTGTCAGTGAATTGTAAAGAAACAGTTTCATCAACGACACTCTCTGCTGGTTGATAGGTTCTAAATCGTTCTTATTTATAGCTAACCTAATATGTTTATTAAAAAAAAAAAGAAGATTCAATAAAATTTATATCTGAAAAAATAAGGACCAACCGAAATTTAGTCAAGCCGGTTTCAACAAACTTTTAGAGATCCTCCGCTCCGGCAATTTTTGCATATCTTTATGAGTTTTACTTGACCCACCAAATGTGAACGCTATACTTATATTATTAGGCGGATAAATTAATTCCTTTGATTAAAATGTTGCAAAGGAGAATTTTGTTTACCATAACTTGTTCGGGAGGAGGCGAGCCATATGGTTGACTGGTTTACGGGGCTTAACCCGGTCCTGCAAGCATTAATTGCCACTTTATTTACCTGGTCTGTGACCGCCCTGGGCGCCGCATTGGTTTTCTTTTTTAAGAGCATCAGCCGAAAAGTATTGGACGGCATGCTCGGTTTTGCAGCGGGAGTTATGATTGCGGCCAGCTATTGGTCACTTCTGGCGCCCGCCATTGAAATGGCTGAAGAGGGCAGTTTGCCGGCCTGGGTCCCGGCGACTACCGGATTTTTAATGGGCGGATTCTTTCTCTGGATTATCGATAAGATACTTCCGCATCTACACCTGGGTTTTCCAAGGCAGGATGCCGAAGGTATTAAAACCAGCTGGCACCGCAGTGTGCTTTTGGTCCTTGCCATAACGCTGCACAATATACCGGAAGGCCTGGCTGTCGGCGTGGCCTTTGGCGCCCTGGCTTCGGATCTGCCTTCGGCTACCCTGGGCGGGGCAATTGCGCTGGCAGTGGGTATCGGCATTCAAAATTTTCCGGAAGGAACCGCGGTTGCCGTACCGCTGCGTCGCGAAGGATTTACACGCTTAAGAAGCTTCTGGTATGGCCAGCTCTCAGGGTTTGTTGAACCCATTGCGGGCGTCCTGGGCGCTTTCGCCGTAATTTTTATAAAGCCGGTTTTGCCGTATGGGTTGGCCTTTGCAGCCGGGGCAATGATCTTTGTGGTGGTCGAAGAACTCATTCCGGAGTCTCAACTGGAAAAAAATACCGACATCGCCACGTTGGGTGCCATGGGCGGGTTCGCGGTGATGATGACCCTGGATGTTGCACTGGGATAATTTCAAAATAGCAAGTGAGCTAAAGTGTCTAAAGTGAGCTAAAATGCCTAAAGTTAATGAATTCTATCATCTTAATAAAAGCTGGAGCAAAGCGACACCTTAACTTTAGGCACTTCAAACTTTAGCTCAATTTAGGCACTTTTTATAGGTTTTAATTGATGCGGACCCCCACAGCCCCTCCATGGCATCCTTAAAAGGCACCGCAACATTTAAGAGATTAAATCAGCATCTTACAATTTACAAAGATACAGGGTTATGCTAAAAGTCATCCTTCAGGGTTTGAGCAACAGGCTTTAGGTAGCCTCAAAATATAATAAAAATTAATGACTTAGGGTAAATAGGAGCAATTAAGATGACCGTAGAACGTGAAAGTATCGATTTTGATGTGCTGTTTGTCGGCGGCGGTCCGGCCAGTCTGGCGGGCGCCATTAAACTGATGCAGCTGGCCAAGGAGAAAAATCTCAATCTGGAAGTTGCCCTGATTGAAAAAGGTTCCGAAATCGGATCGCATGCCTTAAGCGGTGCCGTCATGGACCCGAGGGCCCTCAAAGAACTCATTCCGGATTATGAAGAGAAAGGCTGTCCCTTCGAAGCCGCCGTCAGAGGAGATGAATTTTATTATTTAACCGAAACCTCAGCCATTCCGGTGCCGTTTGTGCCCAAGCCCATGCACAACAAAGGCAGCCTGATCATCAGTCTTTCCCGATTCACCCGCTGGCTGGGTCAACTGGCTGAAGAGATGGGCGTCAATATCTTCCCCGGATTTGCCGGTAAAGAGGCCCTTTACGCTGATGATCAGAAAACCATTGTCGGGGTGCGAACAGGCGATAAGGGCCTGGGACCCGATGGAGAACCTAAAGCAAATTTTGAACCCGGAATTGATCTGAAAGCCAAGGTAACGGTCTTCGGAGAAGGCGCCCGCGGCAGTCTGTTAAAAGAAATCGACAAAAAGCTAAATTTATTCGAAGGAAAAATGCCCCAGGTATTTGAAACCGGTATCGAAGAGGTCATTGAGCTGCCCGCAGAGTCAAATTACTTCAAAAGCAGTAAAGGCAACGATATTCATCTGATGGGCTATCCCATCGGGCTGTATATACCCGGCGGCGCCTTTATTTACCAGATGAGCGAAAACCGGCTCACTCTCGGGTTTCTGACAGGGCTTTGCTATCAGGACCCTCTGATGGATCTGTACGAGACGTTTATCAAATTCAAAAGCCACCCCTTTGTAGCCAATCTCATCAAGGGCGGCAAGGTCGTTGAGGCCGGCGCCAGGGCGGTTTCCACCGGCGGCTATTACACATTGCCCAAACTGGCCGTTGACGGCGGTCTTTTTATCGGCGCTAATGCAGGCATTCAATATATGCCGGGTTTAAAAGGCATCCATGTTTCCATGAAATCCGGCATGCTTGCGGCTGAAGCCACCATTGAGGCTGTGGAGAAAGATAGTTTTGACCAGGAAACTCTCAAAACCTATTCCGACTTGTTTGAAAATAGCTGGATCAATGAGCAGTTATTTGAAGGTCGTAATTTTTACCAGGCCCTTTCAAAAACCAGCCTGATGAAATTCATCCACCTGGGCGCCCAATATTTCACCAAGGGCCGTGGCCTGGCTGACAATATGCCCCTTGAAGAAGATTATAAAACCCTCAGGCCTCTCAACGGTGAGCAACTTGATGTTCAACCGGGAGTCGATTCCAAAATCTATGACGGTAAGCTGTATGTGGACAAGCTCACCGGTGTGTATCTGTCCAAGACCAAGCATCGTGAAGATCAGCCTTCCCATATTATTGTGCACGATACCGATCTTTGCGTGAGCACATGTTACCCCAAGTACCGCAGTCCCTGCACCCGGTTTTGCCCGGGCGATGTCTATGAAATCGAGGTGGATGATAGCAGTGGCGAACGACGGTTGAAATTGAATCCCTCCAACTGTCTGCACTGTAAAACCTGCGATATTAAGGACCCTTATGAAAATATTACCTGGACGTGTCCGGAGGGAGGGGAAGGGCCGGGCTATACGTTGTTGTAAATTTGAAACAGAGGTCAGATGACAGCCTGCGACGAGCTCAGCCGAGACGAGGTCAGAAGACAGAAAGAAATATATTTCCAGCATCCGCGGCAGCTATTGCAGCAATCGCGGATGTTTTTTTTAAAACAGAAAAAAAGGGAAGGCCGAACATTAAAAATGCATTACAGCTTAAATATATTCATGATTCTATTATTGGCTGTTTTGCTGCTAACTTTTTCCGGTAGTGGAAATGCGGGTGATAAGTACCGGGAACTGATCAACTGCGACCTCCACCAGGGCGCCTGCACCGGGAACCTGTCAGGATCCACGGTTACCCTTACGGTCACCCCCCGGCCGGTAAAAGCCATGCAGGAATTATTATTTCAAGTTACCTTTAGCGCTAAACTACAGCCGAACGCCAAGCTACCCTATATCGATCTACTCATGCCGGGTATGAAGATGGGCCCCAACCGCGTGCAGCTTAAATCCGCCGGTAACGATACCTATGAAGGCCGGGGCGTCATTGTCAAATGCCCCAGCGGCCGCCGAACCTGGCGCGCCGGGGTTACCGTACCGGAAGTGGGACAAACCGACTTTATCTTCGATGTTATCTACTGAAACCTTATACCTGTTGTATCTTTCCACCGGATTTACCATCGGCTTCGGGCACTGCATCGGCATGTGCGGACCGCTGGTGGTTTCCTTTAGCCTCAATCTCAAAGAAAAAAACATCCTCGTCCCCCAGCTGCTGTATCATCTCGGAAGAATTGCCACCTATACCATACTGGGGGGCGTGGTGGCGGCCGCAGGTTCCTTTACTATGATGGCCGCTCATATAGAACGCGTCCAGAAAGGCGTGATGGTGTTCGCCGGCACCTTAATTGTGCTCATGGGGTTTGCAATGGCAGGATGGTTGCCCATTGGCAGGATCTTTAGCGATCAATCCAACCCGGGCAGATGGTTATCCAGGGGCGTTGGCAAGCTGCTCAAGACAAAATCCACCATCGTCTATCTGCCTCTGGGACTGTTGCTCGGACTGCTGCCCTGCGGACCGGTATATACAGCGTTGCTGGGTGCGGGCCGAGCCGGCATGGATGCCGGCTCGGCTCATCATGGTGTATTGGCCGGCATGGGCCTCATGGCTGCCTTCGGAATGGGTACCGTTCCGGCGCTGTTTTTAGTGGCCAAACTCGCCGACATGGGTTGGCTCAAATCAAGAGCGACCATCTACAAGGCGGGGGCGGTTTTGATGATCGTGGCGGGTGTCTTGTTCGTTGTGAAAGGAATTCGATATTAACTGTCTGTAGGGTCCGCCCGATGACGCTTATTTTTCTGATACTCAACACCCGGAAACTTTAAGCTTAAGGTTTTTTTACACCCGCACTGCCGGTGCGCTTTTTAACGCTGCTGCTGGCAGATCGCTTTTTTGCACTTGTGGTGCCCGCGCGCTTTTTCGGTTTCGCACGGCCGGTGGTTTTTTGGGCAGCTGAACCGGCGGCTCGTTTTTTGGCGGAGGTCGTGGTCCGCTTTCTGGTGGTGGTAGTACCGGCTCGTTTTGGGGTACCGGTCCTGCCGGTTGCTTTCTTGAGCTGCCGGATCTCTTTTTTCAGAGCCTTAATATCCGCTGCCGTAGCGATATCCATCTTCTTCAAGATATCTTTGACGATTTTTTCCACGTAATTTCCCGTTTTTTTCTGAGTATCATCATAGCGGCTTTTCATGTCTCTTAAAAATTTAGCCCCCTCTTTTTCAGACATCTTGGCCTTTTTAGAGATTTCTTTGGTGAGCGATTCCACCTCATCCCAGGTTTTGGCGGCCAGGTCGGCTCCTGCCAGATAGGTCTTTTTTATGATCTCAAGCATGGTGGGCTCCCTTCTTCTTCTTTAACTGCTGTTTACAAGAAAATACTTTTCTTCGTCTCAAAGCGTTTTCACAGATTATATCAATAATATAACCGGATTGTTAAAATACAACTAATATTGTACGAAGTTTGACGACCCAGATTCGGTATGGGTCGCAGCTGCAATTTACAAACAAGAAAGATTATGCTACAAAACGCCAGCGAGGATTAAATGGACTTGCGAATAATAAGATTCAATGATCACAGAATCGTTTCATTTGAAAAGGGAGCTGAATAAAAAATGGATTTTGAACTTACAGAAGAACAACTGATGGTAAGGGATATGGCTCGACGATTCGCTGAGACCGAAATCAAACCTAAAGCCGCGGCATTGGACGAAAAACATGAGCACCCGGCGGAAATCGTCAAACAGCTGGGTGAACTGAAGATGATGGGGATTGCGGTGCCTGAGGAATACGGCGGGGGGGGAATGGATAACGTCAGCTATGTGGTCGCTCTTATTGAGATCTCCAAGGCGTGCGGTGGTACAGGGGCCATCATGTCCGTGAACAACTCGCTCTACTGTTTTCCGGTGATGGCTTTTGGGACTCCCGAACAGAAAATGAAATATCTTTCCCCGGTTGCCGCAGGCGAAAAAATAGGCTGCTACGGGTTGACTGAGGCCGGCGCGGGTTCGGACCCGGCTGCCCTGCGCACCACTGCTGTCAAAGATGGAAATGAATGGATCATCAATGGAGAAAAAAAATTCATCACCAGTGGTAATGTGGCCGCATACGCGGTGATCGCTGCTGTAACACAAAAGGGAAAAGGCTATAAAGGGATCAGCTCCTTTGTGATCGATTTAGAAAATACGCCGGGATTTAAAGTGGGCCATGTGGAAGACAAATTGGGAATCCATGCATCCGGCACAGCTGAACTGGTTTTCGAGGACGCCAGGGTGCCTGCTGACGCACTTCTGGGCAAAGAAGGCGAAGGGTTCAAGCAGATGCTCACCACCCTCGACGGCGGCCGGATCGGCATTGCTTCCCAGGCAATAGGGATTGGGCGAGCTGTTCTGGAAGAGGCCCTGGAGTACGCCAAGACACGTGAACAATTCGGCAAACCCATAGCCCACTTTCAGGCCATCCAGTGGAAATTAGCAGATATGGCAACGGAGCTGGACGCCGCCGAGCTGATGACCCTGAGGGCTGCCTGGCTGGAGGATAATGGAAAACCCTTTGAAAAAGCGGCCGCTATGGCCAAGATGTATGCGTCCGACACGACCATGCGCGCCTCTATTGAGGGGGTTCAAATTTTAGGCGGATACGGGTACTCCAAGGAATATCCCATGGAAAGGCATATGCGGGATGCCAAAATATGCCAGATCTATGAAGGCACCAATGAAATTATGCGCCTGGTAATCGCCAATAATCTTATCAAAGGGAAGTAAAATTACCTTAGATTTCCGAGTATCGCCCCGGCAATCGTATTTTTCTGAATCTCCCGGGTTCCTTCACAAATTTCAGTAACCTTGGCATCCCGGTAAAAGCGCTCGACCTCATACTCGGCCATATAGCCGTACCCGCCCAGCAATTGAATAGCCTCATCCGCCACTTCAACTGCCGTGCGCGCAGCGTACATCTTGGCCATGGCGGTTAGCTTGGGGTCAATACGGCCCTGATCGAAATTCCAGGCGGCCTTGTAAGTAATCAGCCGGGCAAGCTCAATTTTGGTGGCCATGTCGGCCAGCTTATGCTGGGTCACCTGGAATTGGGCTATTTTCCTGCCGAACTGCTCCCGTTCTTTGACATAAGCGAGTGCGCGGTTATAAGCGCCCTGAGCGGTGCCCAGCGCCTGGGCAGCCACTAAAATTCGGCTTTCATCAAAAAATTCAAGAACCTGATCAAATCCGTTGCCCTCTTCGCCAATAAGATTAGAAGCCGGCACCCGCACATTCTTGAAGTTAAGTTCGGCGGTTGCCACCATATGGTTGCCCAACTTTGCACCTGTATCGGTAACAATTAGGCCATCTCGATCGGCTTCGACAAGAATTAAACTGATGCCCCGGAAAGACGGCTGACAATCCGCATCGGTCTGGCACATCACGGAATAAAAACCGGCCAGACCTCCATTGGTAATAAATGTTTTGGTGCCGTTGATCACCCATTCATTTCCGTCACGTACGGCCGTGGTATCCAGAGCGGTAATATCCGAACCGCGACCCGGCTCGGTGAAGGCACCGCCGGAAATTACCTGCCCTTCTGCAACAGCGGGAAGAAACTTTTGCTTTAATTCCTCGCTTCCAAAACGTAACAGGCACTCTGATGCAAAAGCGGAAAGAATTACCGCGCTGCCGATGCCGGACTCCCGGGCACAAAATTCATCAGCGATGATGATATTTTCCAATACGCCCAGATCCTGCCCGGAATATTTCTCGGGAAAGTGCACCCCCACAAATCCCAGGTCACACGCTTTTTTCCATATTTTAGTCGGAAACTGATACTTTTTGTCCATTTCAAGGGCGAGCGCCTTGTCAAATTCACCCCTGGCAAATTCTCTGGCAGCTTTCTGTATTTCTTTTTGCGATTTGGTGAGTTCAAAATCCATGCTTATCCTCGTTTAGTACGAATTAGCACGGACACACAGGCTTTTCAAGTAGAAGCTATCTCTATTATCATGACCCACGAAAATGTTACAAAAGTCGCAATCCATATGGTGTCAGGTTTCGGGTGTCAGGTGTCAGGAAGAATCAGAGGACAGCGCACAGAAAACAGATGACAGCAAACAAAAGGCAGACTGTTTTCTGCCCTCAGTCATCTGTTTGCTGACACCCGACACCCGACACCTGAAAAATAACCTCGTGTCTTGTAAATTACTTGCGGGACGCGGCACTAGAATGCATCAAAATTATACTCAGGCGGACCGATACGGCGAGTGGCAGGCCCGCGGCTTGTAAAACGCTCTTGACTGATGGCTCAAACTGACTTAATTATTCTGGATTATTTATCCTGATCGACACGGGATCGAAATTAAATGTAAGGGAGTTAAAAAACATGTCATATACTGTCGCACTTGCCGGTAAGGGTGGAACAGGCAAAACCACCATGGCCGGTATGCTTATAAAATATTTGCTCACAAAAGATAAAATACCCATTCTGGCGGTGGATGCCGATTGCAATTCCAATCTGAATGAAGTTCTCGGTGTTGAAATTGCCGATACGCTCGGAAACGCGCGGGAAGAAATGAAAAAAGGCGATGTCCCCAGCGGCATGACCAAAGATATCTTCATGGAAATGAAGCTCGAGGAGGCCCTGGTTGAATCGGAGGGGTTTGACCTCGTCGTAATGGGCCAGCCTGAAGGTGCCGGCTGTTATTGCGCGGCAAACACATTGCTGACCAATTTTCTGGAGCGCTTGTCCGGCAACTACCCCTATATTGTCATGGATAATGAAGCCGGCATGGAACATATCAGCCGGTTGACAACCAACAACGTAGACATCCTTTTGATTGTATCGGATCCATCCCGGCGGGGACTTCAAGCAGCGGTGAGAATCAATGAGCTTGCCAGATGTCTGAAAATTGTCGTAGGGAAAAGTTATGTCGTGATCAATCAGACACGCGAAGCCCCGCCTGAGCAAGCCATGGCGATGATAAAAGAAGCCAATCTTGAACTTATCGGGACCGTTCCTGAAGATGATGTGATTTATGATTATGATTTCAATGGCCGGCCGACCATTGAGATGCCTCGAGATAGTAAATCCGTACAGGCCGCATTTAAAATATTTGATAAAATTGTTGCCTAACTGCAGCTTACGCTTTACCTGCTACCCCGGCTTTTGTTAAACCTTAATCAGAAGTGATTTCAAAACAGAGTACAAAATCTATGAGCAACAGAACCGGCTTCCTATATGATCAAAGATACCAGCAACACCTGACAGGAAATTACCACCCGGAGGTGCCGGATCGGCTTCCATTGGTTTACAAAGGAATTGAGGACGCAGGTCTGCTCGAAGAGCTGACATTGATTGAAGCCGTTCCTGCGGATTTGAAATGGGTTGAAACCGTACATGACCACAACTATATCAAACGCTTTGAGGCGGCCTGTGGCGCCGGCAATAACATTTTTGACAGTCCCGACAACCAGATGTGTACGGTGTCGTATGAGATCGCATTGCTGGCAGTCGGCGGTGTTTTAGAAACCATCCGTTTGGTCATGGAGGGTAAACTTGATAATGCGTTTTGTGCCGTCAGACCGCCCGGTCACCATGCCGAAGTCGACAAAGCCATGGGTTTTTGTTACTTTAACAATGTGGCAATCGCGGCCCGCTATCTGCAAAAGGAATGGGAAATAAAGCGAGTCGGCATTGTAGACTTCGATGTCCATCATGGAAATGGAACCCAGCACATTTTTGAACGAGATCCCACCGTGTTTTATTACTCCATTCATCAGCACCCAACCTTCGCTTATCCGGGAACCGGTCGTGAGTTTGAACTGGGAGAGAATTCCGGATACGGTTTCACCAAAAATTCACCGGTACTCCCTGGAAATGGAGATGCCGAGTATAAACGACTGCTGCAAAGAGATCTTTTTCCGGCATTTGCCGACTTTAAACCGGAAGTTATTCTCGTTTCTACCGGCTTTGATGCGCATATTGACGATAATATGTCAGACATAGAGCTGACGACAGAGGGGTTCACCTGGATCATTGAAAAAATCGTTGAGATGGCAAGCCAGTATTCGAAGGGCAGACTGATATCGGTACTCGAAGGCGGATATTCACTGAGACGCCTTCCGGAGTTGGCCAGAAATCATGTAAAGGTTTTGCTTAAAGGATAAGTTAAATGGTTAAATGATCAATTTGTTAAATCGTATCCAATAATAGCTATAACCGCCAACAATTTAACCATTTAACAAATCAACTAATTAACCAAATTAGGGGGTATTATGTTTGTCAGCCGATCCATGACCCGCAAGGTGATCACCGTTGATCAAGAAACCAATATCTTTGATGCCCAAAAACTGATTGGGGAAAATCACATCAGGCACCTTCCTGTAGTTGATAAGAATGACCGCATCATCGGGATTGTCACGGATAGAGATATTAGAAGCGCCTGGCCGTACAGTTTTTTTAAAGAATCTTACAGCAAAAAAGATAAGGAAAAATTTTCCAAGATTAAAATTAAAGATATTATGACGATAAATCCAATCACACTTTCACCGACCTCAACCCTTCAAGACGCACTGCTGATGATACAGGAAACAAAGGTTGGTGCACTGCCGGTTGTGGACGAAGAACGCAAACTTAAAGGAATTCTTTCGGTTAGAGATTTGCTGCGTGCTTTTATCAATGTTTTAGGAATTGGCGAACCCGGTGCTTTGCTGGGTATCCTGCTGGAAGAGAAAGTCGGGCAGTTGAAAAAAATTGTAGATGCGATCACCGAGGAGAATATTTCACTTGGCAGCGTGCTGGTGGCCCGATATTGGGATGAAGATAAACGCGCGGTTTTCCCGTATCTGTTGACCCAGAATGTTGCGCATGTGAAGGAAAAACTAAAAAACCTGGGATTTACCTTGCTGGACCCTATGGAATGGTATCTCGACCAATTGCCGAAAAATGAATAGTCCTCAGCGCTCACACCCTAACCATCGCCAATCCGGCGCTTGCCCTTACGACGATTTATATATATACCAGCTTGGCGGTCGCTTAACATCGCAAAAAGAGATCCACCCGCAATGTTTTATCGGCAATTGGGAGGAGGAGGATTTTTCGTTTCTTTTTTTTTCCGATCCGGCCCCGGAGGAAATTAAAAAACTACTGCGCAGCCAGCCGCATCTTACCTATGTGGATAACTACCACATGTCTTATGAGCAGTGGCAGGGCGCCGTATTGACCTCCTTTGATCAAGGCTGTTTTCGCGTCATCCCACCATGGGAGAGCGATGCGGGCGGCCGGCATGCTCAGCAACCCATTCTTTTGGATCCGGGTCTGGTCTTTGGTACGGGCACCCATCCCACGACCCGGGATTGTCTGGATGCGGTCGAACTGGCCGTCCGGGAAACAACACCGCAAGTGGTACTGGATCTTGGCACCGGAACCGGCCTATTGGCACTGGCCACCGCACGCCTGGGATGCAAAATAAATCTTGCCGTCGACTTAAATTTACTGGCAGCCGAAACTGCCGCAAAAAACGTTCGATTAAACGATCTCGAAGGCCGGGTGACGGTAGTGCAGGGATATGCTGAAGATTTTATTGTGTTTCCGGCCGATCTGTTAATTGCCAATATCCATTATGCGGTTATCAAAAAGCTGATTCGGGCCGAAAATTTCGCATCAAAAAAGCGCTTTATTCTATCCGGTCTTTTACGCAGTGAAGCCAAACAGGTACGGACTGAATTGGAACGCCTGCCGGCAAAAATTATAAAAAGCTGGACCCACGAAGGAATCTGGCATACATTTTATGGAAAAATACAAAATTAAATCTCTCTTGAAAGGATCAACATGGTTATCACATGCTGGGGATCCAGGGGCTCAATACCGGTTTCCGGAAGGGAATATTTAAAATACGGTGGCGATACCACCAGCTTGGAAATCCGCACTAAAAGCGGTGATATCATTGCTGTTGATGCCGGTACCGGGATTCGAAGATTTGGCAAAAAGCTTGCCGATGAAACCGTTGACAATATTAATTTTCTTTTCACACACGCCCACTGGGATCATTTAATGGGATTTCCTTTCTTCAAACCCCTCTATTTTAAGCGTGCTAAATTTCACATGCACGGTTGTCCGTTCCACACCCAGTTTGTGGAATCAATCTTATCAACGGTAATGGCACCGCCCAATTTTCCGGTAAAATACGATGATGTCAAAGCCCGCATGACGTATGAAAGGGCCTGCCCGCAGGAATTTAATATCGGCTCCGTATCGGTTACACCCATACCGATCAGTCACCCAAACGGAGGTAGCGGGTATAAATTTGTGGAAGACGGAAAATCCTTTGTTTTTCTGACGGACAATGAGCTGGGGTTTATTCATTCCGGCGGTCGCACGTTTCAGGAATACGTGGACTTTGCAGCCGGTGCCGATCTTTTGATCCATGATAGTGAATACGCCCCTGAAGAATATCAGAAATTTATCGAATGGGGCCATTCCGTTTACACCGACGTGCTCAAATTGGCGCAGGAGGCAGGCGTTAAAAAACTGGGGCTGTTCCATTTAAACCAGGAACGAACCGATGACCAAATGGATGCCATGGTTAACACCTGTCGACAACACCTTGCTGACCAGGGCTTCAAAATTGAGTGCACCGGCGTGGGCACGGATATGACGTTTGAACTATAGTGGCTGGTTAATTGGTCAAATGGTTGAATTGATAGATCGTTTGCCCATTTCTCCCCATTTAACGAATATTTCCATTTACCCATTTAACTAAAGCGAAGCGACAAATGGATGATCTGATTAAAAAAGCGGCGGCGGATCTATCTGAAGCAAAAATGGCGACGGCCTTAACCGGTGCAGGCATCTCCACTGAAAGCGGGATTCCTCCTTTTAGGGGCAAGGGCGGGCTATGGGAAAAGTATGACCCCATAGAGGTCGCCCACATCGACGCGTTTTTGCAGGATCCTGCAAAAGTCTGGAACCTTCTCTTCAAGGACATGAAGGAAGTTTTAGACAAAGCCGCACCGAGCGACAGTCACAAAGGATTGGCAAAACTCGAAGAATTAGGAATTTTAAAGACCATCATTACCCAGAACGTAGACGGGCTCCATCAAATGGCCGGAAATAGTGATGTCATCGAATTTCACGGCAACATGGCCTGGCAACGCTGTCTGGAGTGCGATGCGCATTACAAAACCAGTCGGGTTGATATCAGCGAAATTCCGCCCCGTTGCGATTGCGGTGGAATCTTACGGCCAAATGCCGTTTTATTCGGAGAGATGATACCGCAGGAAGCCCTATGGCGCTCCCGACAGGTGGCAACGGATTGCGATGTGATGCTGGTAATCGGCACTTCGGCCGTGGTTCAACCGGCTGCTCTGATGCCGATTGTGGCCAAGGATTCCGGGGCCAAAGTTATCGAGATCAATCCGGAACGCACGCCGCTAACCGGTGACGTCAGCGATTATCTTATCAAAGGAACCGCCGGAGATGTCATGAATCGTATCATCGCGGATTTGGAAAAGATGGTTTAGGGTCAGTGGTTTGTTGTCTGTTGTCCGTGCTCTGCTAAAACTAATAGGAAAGTAGGGCGGGCCTCTGTGCCCGCCAGCTTGGATTGGCCAGAAACTGACCCCGCGTTTGACGTGTTTATCGAAATAATTCAAAACCGATATTGTGTTAGATCACAGCAACATAAAAATCACCAATGAATAGTAATGTCTACCCCTGGATCCATACGATATCCCTCACTCCCCCCAGCTTAAAAGACAATACGGCGGATGCGGACCGGCTCATCCAGGCACTAAAGTCACGCCTGGATACACCCGTCATCGATATCGATCCCGACCTTTTAAAGGTTCTGCCGACGGTCTTACGCGCGTGTAAATTTAAAGTTCGTTGTATCTTATTTAAGGAAAGACACCAATGGGTGCTGACCGGAATTACAGAGGCACAAGACCCCACTCCGATTGCCGGCCTGGCGATTGACCTGGGCACCACAAGAGTCGTGTTGCGCCTGATAGATCTTGCCGGCGGCAGTACGCTGGCCGAATCCGCTTTCGATAATCCTCAAGATTCGATCGGACCTGATATCCTGGCCCGGATTCATTTTGCCGAAAAAGAAAACGGCTTGAAGAAATTGAATACGCTGATTATCAACGGCTTAAACAATGCAATCGTTCAATTGTGTGAATCTCAGCATGTTAAGCCGCAACAAATCTACGCCCTTTCAGTGGCCGGCAATACCACCATGACCCATCTTTTCATGGGTCTCGATCCTAAATGGATCATCCGTGAGCCCTATATCCCGGTGGTTAACAGTCCCGGCTCCGTAAAAGCGCATGCACTCGGCCTGCGCGTTAATCCGCAAGCCCGGGCATGGATTTTCCCCAACATCGGAAGTTATTTCGGCGGGGACTTAATTGCAGGAATTTTATTTTCAGAAATCCACAAAAAAGCACGAACCTGCATTCTGGTCGATGTAGGGACCAATGCCGAAGTCGTGCTCGGCAATGAAAACTGGCTGATCGCCTGCGCCGGAGCCGCCGGTCCGGCATTGGAAGGCGGCGTCACCCGCATGGGAATGACGGCCGGGCCGGGCGTCATCGACCAAATCGGAGTGGATTCGAATACGCTGGAATTTAATATCCACACCATTGAGGAGCTGCCGCCCAAAGGGATTTGCGGCTCGGGCGTTATTGATCTGGCCGCCCAATTGTTTCTTAGCGGCATGATCGATAGCCGGGGCAAACTGGTACCGGCGGCCTGCGGCTCAAAAATTAGAGAGATAGACGGCCTTTTGCACCTGATCGTTGTCCCGGCCGCCAAGGCGGCGACCGGTTCCGATCTCACCATCAGTCAGGCCGATCTGGACAGCCTGATCCGGTCCAAAGCGGCCATGTATACGATATTAGAAACCCTGACCGGGTCGGTTGGTATTGCACCTGAAGATCTGCAATCTTTTTATGTGGCCGGAACGTTTGGATCTTTGATCAACTCTGAATCCGCCATCACGATCGGGATGCTGCCTGATTTACCGCTGGACCGGTATAAGCCGCTGGGAAACAGCTCACTTGGCGGTGCGACCCTGGCGCTTAAAACCGATAAATATCACCAGGACATCGAACAGATACGCGACCGCATCACCTATCTGGAGCTCAACGTCAACCAGGATTTCATGAACCGCTTCAGCGCCGCCAAATTTTTACCGCATACCAATCCGAAGCGGTTTCCGTCTGTAAAGGTAGGCGATCATCGTCTAGATCCTCCTGCCGGGTATTAGGCCCGGCCTGATCACCAGAATGTATATCGCAGTAATAGACACCACAAAAGCTGCAAAATAAAACACAGACTTTAAGCCAATGATATCGACGGTAAATCCGAGAATGACCGGACTTAGTAAATTTGCAGCCATGATAACCGTGAATCGAAGTCCCATCGCAAGCCCGGATAGATTCGGATCCGTCAAATCGGCTATCATCACCATAGAAAGCGGTTGCGTAATTCCGAATCCAAGACCATATATTAAGAGTGCCATTGCGAATCCCATTAGCGAAGACATCGACGGTATCAGTCCGACACCCACAATGATGGTTCCCATGGCAAACGCAATAATCTTTTTGCGATTGGCAAATGCAAGAAGATTACTGAAAAAGAGCCTAATACCAATAGAAGTCACCGCAAAAACGGATAATAATGACCCGATTGAAGATTCTTTTAAACCCTCGCCGCGTAATAAAACCGGCAGAAAGGATGAATTTAGGTTTACTGCAAAAAGAACCACAAATGTAAACATAAGAATGATCATGACCTGAGGATTTAAGGCCAAACCACCCGCAAGTCTTGCATCCTGGAAAAAACTGTATGATCGTTTCAAAGAATTGGATTCCTTTATACCCCGTATTCCGAGAACCAACAGCCCCATGCTTGAAAATATCAGCACCAGGTAAAAAGCAGTTCGGTAATCAAACCGTTCCACCAAAAAACCTCCCAAAACAGGGCCTATACCTTGCCCGATTGAAGCGCCAACGGTGAGGAGTCCGAATGCCTTTTCGCGTTCGCGGGGATTTAACATTTTAGAAAATAACGCTTGGCTCCCAACAATAATTAGCGTAAACGCCAATCCGGCGATCATTTGCGCGATAATAAGCTCAAAAATAGTGCTCGCATGCAGTAAAATTGCAGCATTGATGATATTGCCAATCACGCCGAACACAAGCATCTGCTTGGGACCGACCCGATCAATTAAACCTCCAAGCGGTATGGACAAAAATACACCAATTAAGCCAAAGGCACCGACCACAAATCCAATTTCCGATGGCGCCGCTCCAAAGTTTTCAGCTAACAGTGGGATCAGTGGAAAAGAGATGCCGTGTCTGGTAAAATGGAATGTAAAGGCTATCAGGATCAGCCAGATATTCATTATCTACTATGATTTTGGTGGAAAAAGCGTTGTGGCCGCCAGGGGTGGTGACGATAACGGGTTCGCAAAAAGGTTCGCGTAGCCGAGTCGTTTTTTTATAACTTAGAAACCCTTATCATATCAATAATTATTCTGCAGCATTGAATGTGTCGCAGGAGCAGGCCGAGGCTGAGCTATTAAAGCCAGGCTGGTATTCAAATCTTGAATTTGTTATATTCAAATTCATTTTATCGTTTGAACAATCTTAGCGTATTTGCGTGAGATTTGTTTAGTTCCGGTGTATGGCACCTTTTTCCCTCTGGCCTGCGTTGCCGGTTTTATGCTTGACTGTGAGTCGAATAGTCTATATAATCGACTCAAATTATGAGTCGATTAGGAGGGTAAAATGACTCAAAACCAGCGCTATATCTGGCAATTTCCAACCTGGCCGAAGTTTGAATGGGACAGCGCAGCATTACTGAAACTTCTGGGTGACTGCCGTTTTCAGCAAGGCTCTCTTTTGGCCCAAATGCGTGAACTGGGTTTTGAGGCCCAGCAACAGGCACGGGCTGAAGTTCTAATCGAGGAAGCCCTGAAAACCTCCGAAATCGAAGGCGTACAAATGGATACGAGAGCCGTACGTTCATCGGTGGCCCGACGGTTGGGCCTGCCGTCGGCAGGTTTGCCGGAGGTCAACAGCCCACTGGCTGATGGGGTTGTCGAAATTTTGTTGGACGCCACGCAAAACTATGGACAGAAGTTATCTACTGAACGGCTTTTCGGTTGGCACGCGGCTTTGTTTCCCACCGGTTATTCCGGAATACATAAAATTCGGATTGCTGACTGGCGCGATGATCGAGAGGGGCCGATGCAGGTGGTCTCCGGCCCCATGGGACGGGAAAAAGTTCATTATCAGGCCCCGCCGGCAGAACGGGTGAATGACGAAATGAAACGATTTTTTAGCTGGTGGGATAAAAGCCGCAATGAGATTGATGGCATACTGCGAGCCGGTGTTGCGCACCTGTGGTTTGTGACTGTTCACCCTTTTGATGACGGCAACGGCAGGATTGCCCGAACCATCACCGATATGGCCCTTGCCCAAGATGAGAAACTTGCGACCCGATGTTACAGCCTGTCCTCGCAGATAATGGCTGAAAGAGACGCTTATTACGGAGTTCTCGAGCGCACCAACAAGAAAGATGGTAATATCACCCAATGGCTCAAATGGTTCCTGGCGTGCATGTCCCGGGCAATTCTTAGCTCCAACCGGCTGCTGTCCAATGTAATGCAAAAGGCAAGTTTCTGGAAGCGCCATGCGCAAACCGATCTTAACGATCGGCAGCGCAAGGGGATTAACCGTCTGCTTGATGCCGGACCGAGCGGCTTTGAAGGCGGGTTAACGAATCGCAAGTATGCCGGTATAACCCACGTCAGTCGAGCCACCGCCCAGCGTGAGCTGGCCGACCTGGTAAAAAAAGGTATTCTGCGGCCGAATCCGGGCGCAGGACGCAGTTCCAGCTATGATTTGAATTGGAATGAAATCTCCGGCGATTGAGTCAACGACCACCCGTACAGCGGGTGGCTTGGATTTTTCCGCCATGGGCGGGAAAAGACAG
The DNA here is from genome assembly GCA_030145015.1 of Desulfobacterales bacterium. Next base: position 24,632 of record JAQYWI010000012.1, on the reverse strand, counting down.
GGGCGCGAAGTGCCCCAATCGTTGAAAACAACGCGGTGAAACCGGGTGCGAAGCACCCGGTTTGGAATACCCAATCAAAGGAATTGGATGGCTTGGAGGGTCCTGCTTTCATATAAGCCCGATTTTAGGATTGCCAAATAAAATTTACAATGATTTTAGTGGTATTCCAAAGATTCGATAGAGGACTCGTTTGACACAATTTTTATTAGGCGAATATTTTGTATATTTGTCAAAATGTAACCCACAAAAAGCGTAAATCACAATTGAAGCATGAATTTTCAAATCAAATTCCCGGGACCGGACGATAACATGTCACCATCTAAAAAACCCTTGCGATATCCAATTGAAATCTGTATTTTCAACAAAGTTGGGTTCATGACAAAATTAAGCTCTTGAATTGTAGCAAATTTTGTTCTGATTGTTTAGGTATCAGAACTTTTTCATTTTTGCTGTGGCAGCAGAGTACTGTGTGGACACGCCTGTGAAACTGCAAAGCGCATTGAAGGATGCCGCATCTAACGGTGAGCACGATTTAAAACGATTTTTATTTTAGAGGAGAATGCATGGTCAACACGGTTCAGGATGTCGAAAAAATCATGTCAGGGGAGCACTATATTTGCGAACCTGACCTATCGACAGTCATTTTTATGGCATTGAAAATGGAAAGGCCTTTGTTTTTGGAAGGAGAACCTGGAGTAGGCAAGACCGAAGTGGCCAAAGTCTTATCCCAGGGGCTAAACCGCGAACTGATACGCCTCCAGTGTTATGAAGGGCTGGATGTGAACACCGCACTTTATGAATGGAATTATGCCAAACAAATCCTTAATATCAGGCTGCAAGAGGCTTGTAGTCCCGATGAAAGGAGCCTGGAGAATATATTTAGTGAGGCTTATCTGATCAAACGCCCCCTTCTAAGAGCCATTCAACATGAGGTCAAAGGGAGTCCGGCGGTACTGCTGATCGACGAACTGGATCGGGCCGATGAGGAGTTTGAGGCCTTTTTGCTGGAACTGCTTTCTGATTTCCAGGTAACCATTCCGGAATTGGGGACCATCAAGGCCCGAGAGATTCCCATCGTCATTTTGACCTCCAATCGGACGCGTGAAGTGCATGAAGCCCTGAAACGTCGCTGCCTCTATCATTGGATCGAGTATCCCAGCCCTGAAAAGGAAAGACAGATTCTAATGAAAAAGGTGCCGGGGCTGGAAAACCGATTGGCCGAACAGATATGCTTATTTATGGAGCGCGTACGAAAAGAGCAGTTTTTGAAGAAGCCGGGAGTTGCCGAATCTTTGGATTGGGCTGAAGCGTTGCTTCTGTTTCACCGGGATCATCTCGATGAAGAGATCGTAAAGAAAACGCATGGGTGCCTTTTTAAATACCGTGAAGATCAGAATCACTTTCAGGGACAGGTATCAGCACTTGTAAGAGAGACGATCGATCTCAGCCAAACATAAAATGGTATACACAGCTTATGACCGCCAGAATCTAATAGAGTCAATCATCCGTTTTGGACGCCGATTGCGGGGGGAAGGCTTTATCATTACGCCGGCTCACCTTGAGAATACCTTACAGGGGCTGGAGGTGATCGAGATTGGCGTCAAGGCACAGTTCCGGGCACTTCTCAGGGCCACGCTGGTTTCCAATGCGAATGAACTGAGGCGCTTTGAGGTACTTTTTCAAGAATTTTGGGATGGAATCATGGCACACCCGGATCTGTCTGAAGATGCGCCGGGAAGTGAAGGGCCCCAAGGAAATAAGAGTGACGAAGGCGGAACAGACACGGACGATAACGCTGTACAACAGGATGGCGCCGATCGGAACGTCAGCGGAACGGGCGGTAAAGAGGACAGTCAGGTTACGGCCGGCCTGGGGATTGTGGAAGCCAGGAAGGACTTTGCAGAACTCTCACCTGAAGAACTAAGCCAAATAGAAGCGCTGGTACTACGGATAGCCATGAGGCTTGGTCGTCGGCTCCGCCGGCGGCATCGGATGGCCGAACAGGTTGGGAAAATCGATTTTCGCAAAACCTTTCGGAGCGCCCTCCGGTACGGAGGGGAACTTTTAGAATTTCACTATCGCCGCCCCAAATCGATTCCGAGCCGAATTCACCTGGTTCTGGATATCAGCGGTTCCATGGATATCTATAACCGATTCTTTGTCATATTTATGTACGGACTGCAGCAGGCCCTGGCCAATGCGCGATGCTTCGTCTTCAGTACCTATCTTACCTGGGTTACCCACTATCTGAAGAGCGCTCAATTCCACGAAGCATGGAAACGGATTCAATCCATGTCCGTCAACTGGTCCGGAGGTACTGAGATCGGGAGTTCTCTCATGCAACTCTATTCTGAGCATCTCGGATCGGGATCTGCTCATCGGGCGGTGGTGATTATTGTCAGTGACGGTTGGGATCGAGGGAGTCCGGAGATTCTGAATGAAGCCATGGGCCTCATTCATCAACGCTGCCGCCATCTTTTCTGGCTCAATCCCTTGCTTTCAACCCAATCCTACGAGCCGGTTTGCACGGGTATGCGAACGGCGCTTCCTTACATTGACAGCTTCCTGCCATTTGACAGCCTGGATTCACTTGTGCACCTTTGCCAGAAGATCGAGACGATTTGGTAGAACAAAAAATGGAAAAAATACTCAAAGAAACGATTCAGTTGTTGGGAAAAGAGGAACCGGTTGTATGGGCCACCGTCGTGGACCACAGGGGTTCCACAGCAGGCATAACTGCAACGTTGAGTTGATTAGCCCTACTGGAGATACTTTGGATCCATCGGAGGGGGCAGGCTTAAGACTGAAACCCTTGAATGTCTTCTGGATTGGCCAGATTTGCTATATTTGCGTTTTTCCTATTTTTTCGATCACTTTCCTCCCTTGCATTATTGAAATTTCTTTATCCGTTCCTGTTTTAATGGCTCCTGCCGGACATGCTCCTTCGCAAGCTGTTTTTAATTTCTTCTTCAAACGATCAATACACATGTTACATAGGGTAAGCTTCCCCATTTCATCGAAGGCCGGAGCACCGAAGGGACAAACCTGGAGGCACGTTTGACAACCTATACATCTCGTTCTGTTAACCACTGTTATATCGAACTGTGTATCCTTATAAATCGCAGACTCCGGACAATTCTTGATACATGGTGCATCCGCGCAGTGCTTACAGGAGGCAGGTTGAAAGAACTGATTAACCCTGTCGCCATCCATAAAAGGCCCAAATTGAAATATATTTATAAGATCAGGCCCATATGGTTCGGGCTCTGGGGGGCATACCGGAATGGGTGCCGAATCATTTTTTACTTTACATGCAATTACACAAGCATAACAGGAGATACATTTATCTTTGTCATAAAATATTACCTTTCTCATTTGTCCTCCCCAAGCTTATAAATTTTGCACAGGAGTGCTCTAAAATTTGGAGCGCCAGTGGCAGGATCAAAGAATTCATTGCTTGTAATCACGTTTGTATTCGATTCCAAGACCCCATGAAGCGGCCCCCTTTTTTCAGGATACCACCAAGATGACTGAGCAATTACATATCGAGGATCCATACCCTCAAATAACTTTGCTTTCTGTTTTATTCTACCTCTTTGCGTTTCAATCCAGACCCAGTCCCCTTTTTCTATCCCATGTATCTTAGCTGTATCAGGATGGATCTGTACAATTGGATAAGGTTGAAGCGCTCTGAGCCAAGGAATCTGCCGGTACTGTCCATGAAAATAGTAAGGTACGCGTCCACCGGTAGAAAGGATCAAGGGAAACTCCTTATAGAGCTCCGGCGTTGAGTACGGACTTTCCTCTGGTTCCACATAATAAGGTAGAGGATCGTAACCCATCTTTTTAAAAGCCGTTGAATATAGCTCTATCTTACCCGTATCTGTATTAAAGCCATGGTTCTTTCTAAAATAATCCGTCTTATATTTGTAATATATTTGTTTATCTCCGGTACTCGCGAGATAGACTCGCTTGCTGAATTGTTTCCATGTTATCTTTGATTTTTTTAGCTGGTAATCGAGCATCTCTTCAATATCTTTAAACCAGTATTGGGGAGCGACCCGATTACCCAGTTCGTTAAAAATTTTGTTATCCGGCCAAGCCTCGCCCGGCGGATCGACAGCCTTATTGACTGCGCTGACGACAAAGCCTGCTGGCATGTCCCCAATGTCGTCCATTTCAAGCCAATGAGCAACAGGTAAAACAATATCTGCGTACTCGGCAGTGGGCGACATAAACAAATCTGCCACTGAGAGAAATTCAAGTTTTAATATACCGGCAAGGACATCCCTGGTATTCGCATAGGCGCATAAGGGGTTAGACCCAGCCAGATGCATTACTTTTACTTTTGTATTCCCCTCTTTTAATTCCTTGAAAAGTGTATCTGGATGACAGCCGCCTTTGCCGGAACATATGAGCTTGTATTTATCAGCACCCGTTAAAGTCTTTATATTTTCAGCGGATATTGGTATTTCGGACCCAAACTGCACCTGAATGTTACCGGTTGGCGGGGGAATCCATTGTACAGAGCTACCGGGTCTCTCTATATTTCCCGTTATGGCAAGTAGGCTCATAATCGCCCTGAGAGTTTGAGTGGCGTTTGTTTGAGCTTCCACGGGGTTCCCGATCATGATCGTTCCCGGAATATCTGTAGCAAATATCCGGGCCGCTTGGATTATTTTTCTCTCAGGAATCCAGGTTATCTTGGCTACTTTTTCGGGAGGATACGCTTTAGCCCTTGTCTTCAACTGATCAAATCCGTAGCACCAATCGTTGACAAACTCATGATCATGTATTCTTTCATTCATAATGACATTTAACATGCCCAGTGCCAATGCAGCATCAGTTCCAAATCTGGGGTTGAGCCAAATCGTCGCCCGACTCGTCAGAGCCGTCACTCTTGGATCCACTATAATGAGATTTTTTGCCCTTTCCAGAGCACGCAGGAAGTTTACCGATAATTCACCATTGTCGTTGACCCATTCTGCCTGCTTGGCCCATAATATGATCGTCTTGGGATATTCCCCGCCCCAGCCGTGCAAATCGGAATAAAGTCTTCCGCCAAACATGGCCTTATTGATAAAGACTCTCGGCAGAAAGCATACATAACCCGGGGTTAATCTATTCCCTGATCCAATGGAGTTTACAAACCGGGTTGTATATCTCGTATATCCTCGGGTAGTCCCCTGACCGATGGCAACAGCATTGGATCCGAATTCAGCAATGGCTTCTTTCATTTTTCCGGAAATTGTTTCCAGAGCTTCCTCCCAGCTTATTCTCTTCCACTTTCCCTCACCTTTTTTTCCTTTTCTCTTTAGCGGATATTTAAGGCGATTAGGATTGTTCACATGCTGTATGGATGCTAAACCTTTTGCACACATCGTTCCATGGCTGTTAGGATGATCAGGGTCTCCTTCAATATATGTAATTAATCCGTTTTTAATGGTTATGAGAACACCGCAGCCCCCATGACAGCTTTTACAAGTACTCTTTATAATCATGTTCCCCACCCAGCTGTTTCTTTAATGAAATGATTGGACTAGCTTATCGAACGTTTGATGGGATTGCAAATACCACGTGGCAGTTGAACCCAAATTTCGCTTAAAGAAACGATATGGTAAATTTCTATTTCGAGTTGGCAAGATACTGCGTGAATTGTGCTGGCAAAGCGGAGTCTGTTTGACCGACAAGTGACAATTTTCCTATAATAAGCTGTTTTGTTAATCCATGAACGAAGGCAGGAACATGCTGAGATCGGGCCAAATGACAATCACGATTAATCCCGCAATCATGGCCAAAAGAAAAGGAATAGATCCTATTATAACATTGTTTACTTTCTCACCAGAAAAACTGGCCGTGCCGTACAGAACCAATCCTACTGGTGGTGTCACCTGCCCAATAAGCAGACAAACTGTAAGAATGATGCAAAACTGAATCGGATTAATACCCAGGTTAACTGCCGCCGGGAAAAGAAGTGGGCCACAGATATAAATGATGGGGAGAGCATCCAAAAAGCAACCAAAAACCACCAGCAATAAACAAGCCAGCAACATATAGCTCGTGGGGCTTAATGTGGAGCTAACAACAATTTTAGTGATCTCTTGAGGCAAGTTTGTATATGAAAAAAACTTATTCATGAGAACGGCCATGCCAATGAGAAAATACACCATGCAAGTCGTATTCATGGAATTGCCCAGTGATTTCCAAATTTTTTCAAAATTGAGCTCACGGTAAATAAAAAAACCCACCAAAAAACTGAAGAGAACGGCTACAGCAGCAGCCTCTGTAGGGGTAAATATGCCTCCATATATCCCACCAAGAACAATAAATGGCATGGTAAAAGAAGGCAGAGCAAGGACAAGACTCTTTCCCCTTGTTTTCCAAGAAGCTGGTGGTTTCATAGCATATCTATTTTTATAAGAAATTCCGGACGCCGTGAGAGAAATAAAAAAAGCAATAAGTAACCCCGGTAATACCCCCGCCATAAACAATTTCCCCACTGACAATTCAAGTACTGAGCCAAGTATAATCAGATAAATACTCGGTGGTATGAGATTGCCCAGCGTACCACTGACCGCAATCAACCCAGTACTGAATTTTGAAGGGTAGCCAGACTTTGCCATGGAAGGAAGCGAAATGCTTCCAATTGCTGATGCAGTTGCAAGGCTTGACCCGGAAATTGCAGAAAAAATCGTACAAGCCCCGATTACCGATATAGCAAGACCTCCATAAAAGTGGCCGGTAAAACTGTCAACACAGTCGAAAATACGACGTGCAAGACCACCGTGGACCATAAGGTTTCCCGCTAAAATAAAAAAGGGGACAGCGACTAGGACCCATATATTCACACCGGATAACATAATCTCAGCTAATGCAGCTGGAGGAAGCCCCAGAAACCAAACGCCAACAAGGGTGCCTAACAAGCCGAAGACCACGAATATCGGCGCCCCAATAAATAGAAAGAGAATCGCTATTGCAATAGCCAGAGTTAGCATATCAATTACTCTCCTTACGAGTTGGAATCAGACGCGATAGACCGTCCACTGCTTCTCAGTTGAATAATGTTATTAATAATGTTAACCGTGCAGTAGATCAACAACAATGCAAAACCGATAGGTATCGGCAAATAGTTCACAGCTAAAGGCAACTCAATTTCTGTTGGCGATGTGACCCCTCTTTTGATATAATTCATAAAAACAATGCATCCACCATAAAAGAACAAACCCGATATAGATAAAGTTAGAACGTTTATTATTAGGTGAATTACTTCTTTATATTTCCCTTTGAATTTCTCCAAAAGGAAATCCATTCCGATATGTCCCCCTTTCATTAAAGTAAGCCCCGCAGTGATAAATACCGCATAAATAATGAGGAGCTTGACCAGCTCCTCAACCCAGGCATGACTGGAACTAAAAAAATATCTAGAAAAAACCTCAAAGCAGGCCAGCACAGCGGCAAGAGCAAAGAATGAGTAGGAGATGACTTCCTGAATAAAACCAAACTTTTTACCGATCAACTTAACCCATCTCATATGTCACTCCAAACCGATATCAATTTCGGTTAACTACAACCCGTAATCTTTCACGCATGCTAGAACGGGAATTTATGTTTCAGGACAGAGGCTTTTTGATCAGCATTATGAATTCCAAATTTTCTGCTTTTGGGTGGAAAAAATAATGTGCTAACAGCCCCTACCCTCTCAATCCATACTGTCCAAACAGGTTTTTAGTTCATTTTTTGAGCTTCGGAGATGAGATCTTTGCCCACTTTGTCTTTATATCTGTTAACGACCGGTTCGATAGCGCTCTTAACCTTTTCCAACCCTTCAGGCGAAAGCTCATTTAGGGCGACCCCTCCCTTTTTAACTGCCTCAAACTTTTTTGCCTTATCCTGAGCGAGTTCGATATTCTCCCAATCCGATGCTTTCCTCCCTTGCTCCATTAATAGCTTTTGTAAATCAGGGGGTAAACTCTTCCATGCATTCTGGCTGACCATAATACCAGTTCCAACCATGATAACCGGGTTTGTTAGCCCATAATCAACATACTCATACCATTTGGCCGTATACATCGCATCCACTGTCGTGAAGACGCCGTCAACCATTCCCTGTTGTAGTGCGGTATAAACTTCAGGGAAAGAGACGGGCATCGCATTGGCCCCAAGGGTATTAATGATATCCTTATGGATTTTACTTTCTAGTACCCTTGTCTTTATGCCAGAAAAGTCATTAATCGACTTGATCGGCCTAACTCGGTTCCAATGAAAGACCGATCCTCCCGGCCAGAAGCTAATGACTTTCACTCCTTTGGCTTCAGTATCACGCAAGAGTTTTTTCCATGCATCCGTACTTGTGAACTCATAAAACTGCTCATCGGACTTAAACATGAATGGCATTGAAAGAATATCCCAACCGGGCACCCAACCTGTGAGTACAACATTGCTGGTGCAAGCCAACTCAATATAGTTACCTGCTATTGCTCCAGGTGCGGTTCGGTCATTGTAAAGTTGGGCATCAGGATAGACATCGATTTGCAGTCGACCGTTACTCGCCTTTTCTACAAATTCCTTGAATTTTTCTACAGTTCTACCGGTTATATGGGTTTTCGGTCGTCCGTGGGCGAGCCGAAACTTTATTGTATCTGATCTTGCCTCCGGACAAATCCCTACAACCAGAAAAGAAATGAATGCTACCATGAATATTAGCAAAATTGCTTTAGCCTGTTTCATTTTGCTTCCTCCTTTTCAAAGAATTGCTGTTTTTAAATTTAAGTTCCAGAAACGCCCCTTTAAGTTTTAAGCAATAAATTATTTATGCAATCCCCAAGCCAACATTACTTTCTATTAAATTAGAATAATTACAATCACTTTAGCTTTTTTTAGTCAATCAATTTTTGAAATATTGTATAAATACTATACGGTTCTTAGCAAATTGTATAATATTTATACGCTTAAGTGGTCAACTTTGGACTAAAAAGTGTCAAAGCATGAATTGTGAATAGATCAATAAAAAGACCATGCTGCTGCTGAGAAGACAAAATTGCGATTTGAGGATTGCATCAATAATTGGGACAAAGTATAGGTGAGGTGAAATTCTCGATTAATTGCGTATCGGATGGTTCCACAACCATCTGAAGACAACCATTATGAAATATTCATTAATATTTTTAATATTATGGAAAAAACACTAATCTGTGAACTTCTGGAAATTAAGTATCCAATCATTCAGGGCGGAATGCTTTGGCTCGCTACAGCCGAACTTGCTGCCGCAGTTTCAAATGCGGGTGCTTTAGGAGTTATAAGCCCTCTTGCAGGAATGGAAATGGAGGGAGACCCTTCCAAAAATTTAGAGGATCAATTAGCCAAAATTAACCATTTGACGAATAAACCTTATGGGGTCAATATTCCTTTGTATTTGGAATATTCGGGAATCCTTATAGACATACTACTCAAGAGTGAAGTAAAAATTATTATTACAGCTGCGGGGAGTCCTGCCAACTTTACGGAAGTGTTAAGAAAAAAAGGAATTAAGGTTATTCATGTGGTAAGCTCGGTCAAACAAGCGAAAAAAGCAGAGTCGTGTGCCGTAGATGGTGTTATTGCAGCGGGGATTGAAGCTGCCGCGCATCATGGCATAGATGAACTTCCATTATTTTCATTGTTACCACAGGTTGCCGACGCTATCTCGATCCCTGTAATCGCGGCCGGAGGAATCAGTGACGCCAGGGGTGTAGCTGCTGCTTTTGCGCTTGGTGCCGAGGGAGTGCAATTAGGAACACGATTTGTGGCTGTGGAAGAGAATATTGCGCATTCAAATTATAAGCAGGCAATTATTGATGCCCAGGATGTCGATACCGTGATTACCTGTCGCAAAATTGTTCCAGCCCGAAGCCTGAAGACACAGTTCACCAATCGTTTGTCCAAACTGGAGGACTCGGGAGCCTCGGTTCAAGACCTTATGGATTTTATCGGTTATCGTCGCAATAGGATTTCGCAAATACAAGGCCACTTGGACAAAGGGGAAGCCTATTGTGGGGCATCAGCCGGGTTAATTAAAGAGGTGCTTACGGTGCAAGAGGTAGTTCACCGCTTGGTTAAAGGATATGAGAAGATCGTAAAGCAATTGCCACAATCTTTGAAATGAATTTAATTCGAATTCCATACAATATTGCCATTCAAAATCGTCATCTCCACCGCAAGATCCTTTAATTTCTCCGGGAAGAGTTTCGTAGGATCGCCACTTAATACCACTAAATCTGCCAGTTTGCCCGCTGTGATTGAACCTCTTTTGGCTTCATCAAAGGTGGCCTTGGCCGCATCGGTTGTATACATTCTCAATGCAGCCATCGGGTCTATTCGCTCTTTTGTTGAAACCGTGGCACCCGTTTTTGTCTTGCGGGTAACCGCGGCGTACATTGCGATCAAAGGATTGGGCGGCACGATTGGACTGTCTGAACTTCCAGCGACAGTTACTCCATTTTTAATAAGTGTACCGATAGGATATAAATGCTGTATTTCACCATTTGAAACGGTTTCAAGGTAGCGGTCACCGTTATGATAAATAAATGCCGGTTGCGTGACGACTATAATCTCTGAGGAGGCCAATCGCTCTGCCAAGGAAGGCGAACACACTGAACAGTGCTCGACTCGGTGCCGATGATCCGGCTTTGGCACCTTCTTCAATGCATGTTCAATGGCAATACAGGCAGATTCAACCGCCGCTTCCTCAATGGCATGGATGGCAACTTGCAGCCCGGCTTGATGAATTTCGAAAACCAGCCGGTTCAATTCCATTTGAGGTGGATAAAGTTGGCCCGTGGTTTCATCTAAAATTATTTTGACTCCGCTAAAGCGAAGCTCATCTTTGTTGCCAAAGCAGGAAAAATCACTTTGTTCACGGTTATTAAATCCATTCAAACCCAGCATCATATTTACCCTGGGGGAAAATTTACCTTGTTCTTTCCATGAGCATAGTGACATCCATTGTTTAATACCATTATGAGATGAAGTATCTTGAATGGAGGTTATTCCCAATGACAGCAGTTCTTGATTTACCAACTCGACCCCGCGGTTGAATTCTCTTTGTTCCAGAGGTGCAGTACGCTCAGACAAAAATTCATTCATTTCGAATAGTATCCCGGTGGGTTCTCCTGTGGGGACACTTCGATCAATCAGTCCTCCAGGCGGGTCCGGGGTGCTTATGGAAATACCGACGCGATCCAATGCCGGACTATTCAGGACATGCGCATGTCTTGATTGGTGTGTCAGTTTTACCGGGTGCTTTGGGGCAGCTTTGTCAAGGTCCCAGCGTGTGGGGTGCCGACCTTCAGCCAGGTTAAACTCATGATAGCCTGATGCTCTTATCCAGGCTCCGGATGCACGCTTTTTTGAATTTCTACGAATTCGGTCTTGTAAATCCGAAATGGAATACACATTGGCCGCAGGCGACACATCCAGGGTCACCGATTTTGCAGCCGTAGACTGAAGATGGAAATGCGTATCACAAAATCCCGGCAACACGGTCTTGCCACAACAATCGATCACCTGCGTGTCGCTGTGTTTTAGATCTTTTAGTGCCGCATCATTTGCAACAACCTGGATTCTGCCATTGCCAATAGCAACCAATTGCGCGTTTTCAATATCTGGATCTAGCGTAATTATGTTTGCATTATAGAGAATAAGATCTACCATAGTTGTTATTTGGGAGAAAGTAAAAAGGACGCTTTCCATTTTACGGGGTCTTTAAGCAGAAGCGCGATACCCGCTGAGCAAAGCGCGAAAAAAGTGCTTGCAATTATGGGAATCGTGTAACTTTGCTTAAGATCAAACATGTATCCGGCCAGTGTCGGGCCGCAAAGATTCCCCACGGCAACGCTTGTGTAAAGCGCCCCAATAATGCCGCTCATATTCGGGCCACTGAAATAATCTGCCGTTAATGCAGGCATGAGCGCAACAAATCCGCCATAGCAGGTCCCGAACAGTAATGTGAATACCGCAAGCTCCCAAACACTGTCGGCAAACAACCACCATAAAAACATCGCCGCGGACCCAGCGTACATGCCGGCTAGCGATTGACGTCGGCCGATCCTGTCGGCGATGCCGCCAACCAGAAAACGTCCCACCGTACTTCCAACGCCTATCAAGCTGAACAGCATGACTCCGGTTGCCGTCGGCATCCCGAGATCATTTGAATACGGTACCAGATGAACAAATGGAATAAACAGTCCAAGCGAGGCGCAAAAGGTGCATAAATAAAGAAGCCAGAAAGGCTTTGTTTGCAGTGCATCCCTGACGCTTATCCCTTGACTGCGTGTGGATGCACCTGTGGTAGGTTCTTTTATGGTGATGATAGGATCTGCTTTGATTGAGTCCCCATCCGGGTGCAAACTGAGTTTTTCCGGTGACTCGACGATTAAAAGTGCCGCGATTATGCCAAAGGCAAAAACGAACAAACTCATCACCAGATAAGCAGTGCGCCAATCGCTCCAGTGGATGAGCACTGCTGAAGCCGCCGGCATGCATAAGGTGCCGAGGCCGATCCCCGTTACGGCTATTCCGGATGCAAGACCCCGCTTTCGGACAAACCAGCGCTGTACCACACCTACCGCAGGAACATAGACAAAGCCGACACCCACCCCGGTGCCAAAGCCGTAAATTGCATATATTTGCCACACCGTCGCTGCGCGACTCGCTACCAACAGACCCATTCCGATAACAAGGACACCAAATGTTATGACCCATTTAGAGCCGATACGGTCAGCTATTTGCCCGCTGACAGCGCCAAGGCAAAAATAGATAAATCCGGCAATTGCAAAAATAAGCGACGTAGAGCTGCGAGTTGTTTGGAATTCAACCTGAAGCGACTTGAAAAACGTTGTAAACGAGTAGACACTGCCGAATGCAATAAATAAAAGAACGAATACACAGGCGACCACAATCCAGCCATAAAAAATAGCCCGCGACTTATGCATAAGCTGCTGTACCGATTTAGTTATTGCCATACAATTCCCTGATGATCATTTTCCGTGCTTTTGTTTGATTATCTTTTTTTAGAGCCGCCCGTAATCAGGATTATTCCCAGAATAACGAATGCAGCACCGATCAATTGAATAAAGGCAAGTTGTTCTCCCAGCAATATAGATGCCAGCGTAATGGTTAAAATCGGTTCAACGTTCATGAGCATGGAAGTTTTGACCGGTCCGATGATTTCAAGACCGGTAAACAATGTTATATAACCGGTGGCAAGCGCTAAACTTGAAACACATAGCATCAACAACGCCGAATAGGATATCATACCCGCGGGACCGCCGGTGAAAAATAGAAACGCAGCAAAAAACACCGCGCCCGCAGCAAGACAGTGGAAGTTCACCGCCTGGGGATCAGCGCTTCGCATCGAGAGGCTGCTGACAATAACAAATGTAGTGCATCCCAAGGATGATAGGAAACCCAAGGCAACTCCCTGCCAGTTAAGGTTCGTTAAAGAATGAACTTCCAGAGCCAGCCCTATCCCGATAAAGGCAAAAATGATCGCAACCAGACGAATGGCAGTGATGGATTCTTTTTCGGTAAATCTGGCAATCAAGGCAACAAAAACCGGAAACGTGTAAAAAAGTAAAACAGCCAAGCTGATCGGAATATATTGAGTGGCCCCTAAATAACCAAATCCCATCATGAAAACCGAAATGCCTAACGCAAGGCTGGTATAGCGCTCCCGGGGCGATAATCTTAATTTTTTACCGCGAATCTTTTGAAAAAGAAACAAAAGCACGATCGTTGCTGTATAACGCGCTGCGTTGGTGGTATGCACATCAATACCATCCCTATAGGCCATATTTGCGAATAACATGGCGATTGTAAAACCAAGTGCAGACAGCAAAAGCAACCCGAAACCAATCCATGATCTTGCGTCTGCGGGCGCCAATTCAATTTGATTTACAGGATTTTGCTTCATGGGTGTATCTGGCAGTGAAGGAAATTAGTGTGCGAAGGGGGGATTACCCGATAATGCCCCTTTCAATATAACGGTTTATTTGTGCCTGTGTTAGACCGAGCAATTTGCCATAGACATAATTGTTGTCCCTGCCCAATGATGGCGCCGTCTTCCAGGGCCCGTTTTTAGCACCGGCAAACTTAATTGGCGAGGTATCGGCTCGGAAGCCATCGCCGTCAGGTGCTTTCAATTCCCTAAAAAAATTTCGTGCATGCAGATGCGGGTCTCCGGCCAAGTCCTCGGCATTCTGGATAATCCCTGCGGGAATTCCTGCGCATTGAAGAAGTTTAACAGCCTCTTCGACACTGCGGTTTGCCATCCAATCTGCAAGCCATTTATCCAGTTCTACCTTATTTTTTTTACGATTTGATAAAGAAGAAAATCTTTCTTCTCCCGCGCGCGACGGGTTTCCGAGCAGATTACACAGGCTTTGCCATTCATCTTCGCTAAAAACAGCGACTGCGCACCATCTTTCATCACCGCTACATTTGTAGCAACCGTATGGGGCGGCGGGTATATGTGTGGCAGAGTTGCCTTCAGGCAGGATATTATTGGGGTTGATGAATGCATCTAAAAGGGCAGGGCCAATTGTGGTACATACGGCTTCATACTCAGAAAGATCGATATACTGACCGCACCCGGTTTGTTGGCGGTATTCCAGGGCTGCAAGGATGGCGACCACCCCATATAAGCCGGCAATCATATCCGCATATGCGTATCCCAAACCCAGCGGTGTGTCTTTGGAAAATGATGTCAGATAGGTGAGACCACCCAGCGACTGTAATGTCGGGCCAAAGGCTACAAAATTTTTCCACGGACCTGTCTGGCCCATTGCCGACATACTGATCATGATCAGATCGGGTCTAACTTTTTTAAGATTATTGTAATTCAGCCCCCAATTTTGCATGACACGCGGAGAAAAATTTTCAATCACCACATCACTTATTCGTGTTAGTTCAAGAAACAAATCTTGGGCTTCAGGATAGCTTAAATCAAGCGTGATACTTCTTTTATTACGATTCCAGGCACGAAAATATGCCGATTCATTTGACTCTGCACCCGTCGATATTTTTTCCGTTTGTAACTTGATTACCTCGGCTCCAAAGTCGGCTACGATCCTCGTCGCATAAGGTCCGGCTGCCACTCTCGTAAGATCAAGAACCCTCAATTCTTCCAATATACTTTGATCCATTTGAAACCGGCTAAATTATATTTAAATCCAAAAGCTGTTGTATTTCACGATTCGAAAATCCTAATTCATCTTTATAAATTTTTGCATTATCCTGGCCCGGCAAAGGAGCGCTCTTTTTACGAGGAATGAACCTGGAAGAAAACCTGAATGGCAGTTGCGGATAGCTAAGGTCGGTATCATTTTCGCGGTGATGGACCGGGACAAAAAATTTGCGTGCTTTGAGTTGCGCACTGTTTAAAATATCTTTAGGAGACAACACCGGGGCCCATGGAAAGTGCATGAGTTGTCCGAGCTCAAAGAGTTCCTCTACTCGATGCGTTTTTGTCCAGCGTTCCACGACCTCAATGATATGCTCAATATGCTGCCGCCGGTATTCTTCATCATGCCACTTTTTATCTTTGAGATCTTGAGCCATTCCTTCACTATCCAGCCATTCAACGAGGGTCTCCCAATTTTGAAAAAGACTTAAATGGATAAAACCATCTTTACACGCAAAAATCTTAAAGGCATGGTTCCAATGAAGGCTGCCCTGTCTTCCAGCAATAATCGCCTCGGAAAAAAATCGAATCATTACATGTTCAAGCGTTGCCGTTACGGCCTCTTGTAACGAAATGTCGATATGTTCACCGATACCCGTTTGAGATCTTTTCCGGATTGCAAGCAGGATACCGATAGCAGCGAATAATGATGCCAGATAGTAAGATTGCTCTGCGTATGCCTTGAGCGGTGGTGAAGCCGGAGAACCCGTCACGTACATTTGCCCGCCATAAGCCGAAGCCACCAAATCGCAGCTTTTATAGGCCTTTCTTGGACCCTTCTGGCCAAAACCAGTTACAGAGACTAAAATCAGTCCGCGGTTCACAGTTTTTAGAAAATCAAAATCGAGTTTAAGGTCGCTCAGATATCCGGGTGGAAACGTTTCAACAATAATATCGTATCGTTTGACTAATTCTAGAAAAATTTTCCGTCCACGGTCTCGATCAAGATCCAGGGTAATACCGAGTTTATTGGTGTTATTGTAAAAAAAAGATAGGCTTTTTTCAGAATGCGATGCGTGTTCCCAAAAGGGCCCCATTCTGCGGGATTCATCCCCACCGGGTTTTTCGATCTTGACAACGCGAGCTCCCAAATCCGCCAGTAGCTTGGTGCAAAAGCTGGTCTTTTCATCAGCCAAATCAACAATCCGCATCCCATCCAGTAAACCTTGCTCTCTCGCCTCACTGTTCACGTTCTTATCTCCGGATTCAGTTTAATACATTTCAACGTATAAAGAATCCACCGGCAGAGCCGATGGATTCTTTATTAGCGATAGGCTGAAGCTCAAGGAGAAGATCAATCCGATGACGGCAATGGCTTTGGTTCCTGCAACAGCATTTCCTTCTCACAGCAATTTAATTCTTTTTCTCCCGCTTTCGTGCAAAGTATTTCTGTACCGCATTCTTCACAGCGATATCTTTTACCCAGCTGGCTCATTTTAGTTCATCTCCTAATATTTTGAGTTAACACCTGTTGATACTATTTCTTGATTTCCATAGGCTGCCCACAACACTTGAGCTGTCCTTTTCCACCGCGTGTAACGATAAATTCGGCACCACACTTTTTGCAGACATATCTTTTTCCAACTTCATTCGCCACTTCTACCTACACCTCCTTAACTGTTTTTTAATCGGGCTCCCCATACTTTTCTCTGAGTTCCTTTTTTAATACTTTCCCCATTTGATTGCGCGGTAAAGAATCAACAAAAATGACCGAGGTGGGACGCTTAAACCCGGCCAATTCCGATTTGCAGTATTCCATTATTTCTTCCGGGGTGGCGGCCTCTTTTTGCTTTAAAGCAACTATCGCCCGGGGCACCTGTCCCCACTTCGCATCTGGAATTCCAATAATCGCCGCATCCTCAATTTTAGGATGTGAATAAAGTACGCTCTCAACTTCTGCGGGGGAAATGTTTTCACCTCCCCGTATAATCATATCATCGGAACGTCCTGCCAGGTAGATATAGCCGTCTTCATCCATCCATCCTTTGTCACCGGTCCGCAACCACCCGTCATTGGTCATAACCTGTGCGGTCTTTTCTTCATCATTCCAATATCCCGTCATGATGCGGGGACCTTTTGCCATAATTTCGCCCACTTCCAACACCGGCAGCGGATTGCCGGCTTCGTCCGCTATCTTGACTTCCACATCGGACAAAGGCCTTCCAATAGAGGAGGTGAGTCTCTTCAGTTTGCGATGGCGCTCTTCATCCGTGCCCTCAATAATGTGGTCTTCAGGCCCCAGGAACGTTATGGTCGAAGCTGTTTCCGTTTGACCATAGGCATTGATAAATTTTACACTTGGCAGTTCCTCAATCGCTTTCTTAATTACCTCAAAAGGCATTGGAGCCGCCCCATAGGTTATTATTTTCAGGCTCGCCAAATTATATCGATTAAATTCCGGGTGATCAATAATCATTTTAAGCATTGTCGGAACCAGCATTGCGCGTGTTGCCTGCTCTCTCTCAACAGTCTCCAGCCACTCTTTGACTTCAAACTGTTTCATCATAACCAATGAACGCCCGCCATAGACAGCTGCCAGCATAGCCTGAATCCCGGCCACATGATACAAGGGTACGGTCAGTAAATTCTTTTCTTCAATTTCCGGGTCGGCAGGCGCCACATTGTCGAGCACATAGCTGGCAAATCCACTGTGGGTTAACGGCACCGCTTTCGGACGTCCCGTAGTGCCTGCCGTATACATCAAGATGGTGGTGTCTTCGTCTCCGATTTCAGAAACAATTTCATCTGCGGATGATGAACTGATCAGATCCTCATAATCAAGCCTCCCGGCTACCTCAGCATCAACAGTCACGCAATTTGTCACGGTGGATAATTGTGGTAAGAGGGCATCCACCATTGCTAAATATCTGCTGCCTACAAATAAGATCTTCGTCTGAGCATTGGCGATCATATAGGATAACTCATCCGCTTTGGCCCTGAAATTCAGGGGGACGAAGATGGCTCCTAATTTGGCTGCCGCAAAATAGGCTTCAACATATTGATTGCAATTTACCTGTAACATACCGATGCGATCAGCGTGCTCAATCCCTAAACCGATCAAAGCATGGGACAATCGATTAACCCGTTCGTTCAAATGGGCGACCGTCCACCTTTTTTCTCCAAACACGACGGCATCCCTTTCAGGGCAGATGGCATTGGCAATGCTCAAAAAATCGGTGGTGTTCAAATTTACCTCTTCTCATTTGGTTTTCAATGTGTGCAGCTGGCTTACCAATCTTTTTTCAAGATCCAGACCTTCAGCAAGACTCAGCTCCAAGCCCCTCACCACTGCCTGCTTGGCATGTCGAACCGCTGCCGGATTGCAGGATGCGATCTTTTTAGCAATCTCCTCAGCAGCTTTTAACAGTTCATCTATAGGTACGACCCGATTAACCAAACCGATGTGGTAGGCCTCTTCGGCGCTTATCCAGGGATTCGCCAGTAGCATTTCAAGCGCCTTGCCCCGCCCCACTGTTCGCGGAAGGGTCTGGGTCCCCCCGGCAGCGGGTATGATGCCAAGATCGACCTCCGGCATACCGAACCGGCTGTCCTCTGAGGCGATTCGAATATCACAACACAAAGCGATTTCGATTCCCGATCCTAAAACATATCCATGCAGCGCAGCGATGAGTGGTTGCGGAATATTTAAAAAAAGTCTCCAGACATCACGCTCAAAGCGTACCTGCCGTGCAACAACCGGTGAAGGCGCGCTAAGGAACTCGCTCAGGTCCGCACCGGCACAAAAGGCTTTTTCGCCGGCCCCCTTGAAGATAGCCACCAATACTTCATCGTCGTCCTTTATGGCGTTCAAGATCTGATAAAGATCATCTCTCATCTGAATGTTGTAAGCATTCAGCGCCTCAGGACGATTGAGCGTTACATAGGCTACCCCATCCTGCTTTTCATAAAGCAATGTGTCAAAAGCGGTCATTGCTCTCTCTTAAACTCACCCGGCTACTTCCCATTATATTTGGCTTTTCTCTTTTTCTGAAATGCCTTGATCCCCTCGGTACGATCCCTGGTCGTATGTAATATAAAGTAGAGATCTGCTTCCAGACGAAGTCCCTGCTCCAGAGTCATATCCAGGCCCTGAAGGACCGCTTCCTTGGCGTATCTCAAAGCAATCGGACCCTTGGCAGCCATTGCATGGGCCATCGCGTTAACTGCCGGCAGGAGTTCTTTGGCTTTAACGATGCGGTTGACTAATCCGATTCGATGCGCTTCCTGGGCATTGATCATCTCTCCGGTGAGAATCAACTCGATGGCTTTACCTTTACCAACCAGGCGTGACAGCCGTTGCGTTCCTCCGTCCCAGGGAATCATACCAGCCTGAATATGCGGTATTCCAAAATAGGATGTCGCAGATGCAATCCGGATGTCACAGGCCAGCACCAATTCCAGCGCTTGTCCGACGGCATAGCCATTGATAGAAGCGATGACCGGTATGTCAAGTTTGGCAACCGCAGCCGTTAAAGACACCGGCGTGGTTTCGTATTCTCCTTTGACTGAACCAAATCCAGCCAGATCCGTTCCAACGGGGAATTCATCCTGTTCCCAATTGATGATAACGGCCCGCACTTCTTTTTCTGAGGCTATAGTGGTACAAACGTCGGAAAGCTCATCTGCCAGCTGCGTTATTTTCGTATGATAGTTCGCAATTGCAGGCAAATTGATGATCATTACCTGATTTTCTATTTGGCATGAAAGCGCCTCATATCGCATGGATAACTGTCCCCTTAAAAGAAATCCGCCCGGACTGCAAAAAGTAACGCGCGGATGAACAGACTAAACGATACCCGACTGTTGCAGTTGCACCAATTGCTCGGTTGAATATCCAAGATCATTACGATAAACGTCGTTGTTATGTTCAGATAGAGACGGAGCTGTTTTGTTCAAATTCCACGAACTTTTTGAAAATCGAACAGGCGCTCCCGGACATTTAAAAGGTTTAATTTCAGAACATCGGATCTCTTCAAAATACTGCCTTTTGTTCAGGTGCTCACAATTTACAACCTCGTCTAAGTTCCTCACCGGGGTAAATGGAACATGATTTTCCCGGCAGCGATCAAATATTTCCTGTCGCGTATGGGACATAAGCCACGGTGCTAACAGGTTGTCAAGAACATCGGCGTATTCCAGCCCTGCTTTCAAACGATCCTTAAACCTATCATCCGATGCGTACCATTCAGGCACTTCCCCATCACCAACAATCTCAAGGAATCGCTTCCATTCCGATCCCCGCAAAGCAATCATGGAAAGGTACCCGTCCTTACATGGCAGCAAGGTATAGGGATAAGGAGCGAATGTACGGTGGCCGGTGCGGTTTCTTTTGCGGCCGCTATAAATGAATGCCGAAACAACGTTACCGGTATGGAAAATAGCCCATGACTCGGCCTCGGAGATGTCAAGGTGCTGTCCCTTTTCATTCTTCTGCCTGGCCGTTAATGCAAACATGATGGCATTTGCGGCGATGATTCCGGTTTGGAAATTGCCCAGCGAAAAAGGCGGCGTCAGCGGTTCCCGTTGCGGTTCACCCACGATGGTGCTCATACCACCGATGGCACTCGCATTGATGGCATAGGCTTTATAATCTCTATAAGGACCGGTCTGGCCAAAAGGGGTAATGGAAACAACGATAAGTTTTGGGTTCACTTCTCTCAGATGGCTAAAATCCAGCTTCAGGTTTTTAGCCGATTTCGGTAGCAAATCTTCCACAAGCACATCGGTGTCTTTTAAAAGCTTCAGGAATATCTCACGCCCGGCGGTTTTTCGAATATCCAGCGTAATTCCCCTCTTGTTGCGGTTTAAATAGTGGAATAACCCGCTTTTATCGGTATGGGGATTGTTTTCCGGAAACGGGCCACACCTCCGTGATAGGTCGCCCACCACAGGTTTTTCAATTTTGGTTACCCGGGCTCCCAACCCGGCGAGAAGCATTCCGCAATAAGGACCTGAAATATACTGGGCCAGTTCGAGGACTCTAATCCCATCCAGAGTCTTGTTCATATTGAATTCTCCTTTTTGCAAACGCTATGCTGTCGAAGACGGAACCCATGTCAACCCGTTTTATGTTACTTGTCTTTGAGGCCCTTAAAAATCTTCTCTGATGTGGCCGGTAGTTCCTTGATTCTGACACCCACCGCATCATAAATAGCATTCACAATTGCCGGTGCTGTGGCTACCATGGCACACTCCCCAATTCCTTTGGCACCGAAGGGGCCATTGGGATCAATCGTTTCTATCAGCAGAGGAGAGATCTTGGGGATATCTTTGATGGTTAACATTTTATAGTCATGGAAATTTGGATTAACGATCTCTCCGTTTTCAAATTGAAGATCTTCCATTAAGGACCAGCCAATACCCTGTACTGCTCCCCCTTCAATTTGTCCCTCCACCAGAAGGGGATTGATGGCGCGGCCCAGATCATGGGCTGCTGTAAAATTCAGCACTTCAACTTTACCGGTTGCCGGGTCGACTTCGACCTCCGCCAGATGCGTGCCAAAAACCATCGCCGGTGCCGGGTATCCTCGGTAAGTTGCAGGATCAAACTCAGGGGAAACATCCTCCGGTCCATTATAATATCCATGGGCGACCAGCGGCTTATTCTTCTTGTAAAAAGAAGCGGCCCCAACTTCGGCATAGGCCACGGCTTTGTCCGGGCTGCCTTTAACAAAAATCTTTTTAGCTTTCATTTCCAAGTCATTCGGGTTGGCCTCCAGCATGTCGGCTGCATTTTCCAGCAATTGCTGCTTTAGACCATTGGCGGCCTCAGTTACGGCACTTCCGGCACAGAACGTAACGCGTGATCCAAACGTGCCCATACAGGGAAAAGTCGTATCCGTATCTGCGGTTGTCAAGCTGATTGTCTCCGGCTCAACGCCCATAATTTCAGCTGCCATCTGGGTCAGGATCGTATTTGATCCCTGACCGATATCCACCGCGCCCATTAAAAGGTGCAAGGTGCCGTCCGCGTTCATCTGCATCGTCGCTCCGGAATAATTAAAGCCTGACCCAATGCTTCCGCCACCCGTATAAAGCATTGCGGCAACGCCCAGACCCCTGTATTTTTTCTTGTTGGCTTTTTTGGCGATCCATCCCGATGCTTCCTTGGCCTGGGTCAAACATTCCTTGAGCCCACAGCTGGTAATTTTAACTGCATTGGCTGTGACTTCGTTAGGGATGTTGGCATTTTTTAGCCTCAGGTCGACCGGATCCATGTTGAGCCCTTCGGCAATCATATCCATCATTACTTCTTGAGCAAAAGTAGCCTGGGGATCGCCATATCCGCGGCAGGCACCACCCCAGTTTTTGTTGGTATACACCAGCTGGCCTTCGTATTTTATATTTTTGACGCGGTAAAGAGTTGAAAACATGACATTATTGTAAGCCATGACCGCAGGGCCGTGGCTGTTATAGGCCCCGTTGTCCAAAACCACCTCAGCCTGTTTGGCGACAATAGTTCCATCCTGTTTCACGCCAAACTTCAACTTACTTATGGTTGGATGTCGCATGCGGGTAGTCATAAACTGCTCTTTGCGCGAGTGTTCGATTTTTACCGGTTTGCCCGTCTTTTTGGCTAAAAGCACACATATGGCCTGCGCAGGTTCCAGATCGATTTTGCTGCCGAACCCCCCGCCGATAAACGGTGTGGCAACATGTATTTTAGCCGCATCGATATTTAAGGCAGCCGACAGTTTTTGCCGCAAGGGATGTGGCGCCTGTGAATTTACCCATATTTTAACGTCATCGGTCGGACTGCATGTCGCAATACAGCAATGGGTTTCAAGACTACAATGGGACTGCGCCTGGGTTTTAAACGTATCTTCAAAAATAAGATCCGCCTCGGCGAATCCCTCCTCGACACTGCCGCACTCCATTGTCAGTGTTTTGGATATATTATTCTCGACTGCAGCGTGCAGCAGGGGGGCTCCCGGTTGCATGGCTTCAAGCGGGTCGAAAACAGCGGGCAGGTCTTCCCACTCCACCTCAATTAATTCTAAGGCCTCTTCAGCAATTTCTTCATCCACCGCGGCTACGGCTGCAATCTCATCCCCGATATACCGTACTTTATCTACTAAAATTAACTTGTCAGCCCAGGTGGGCGAAATGCTGAATTTTATCTGGGGCGTGTCTTTGGATGTGATAATGGCTTTTACGCCCTGGAGTTTCTTGGCTTTTGAAATGTCGATATTGCGTATCTGAGCGTGGGGCACAGGACTTCTTAAAATTTTGCCATGAAGGGTGCCGTTTAACTTTATGTCAGAAGCGTAAACAGCGCTGCCTTTCACTTTTTCAACCGCATCGCGGTGAGGGATTCGTTTTCCGACGATTGAATAATTATCCATTTTTGAAACTCCCTTCTTCATATCCTCATTTCAATTGGTGGATTGCAATGTTGACCGCATCGAGGATTTTGGTGTAACCGGTGCATCTGCACAAATTTCCCTCCAGATAGTGTTTAATATCTTCTTCTGAAGGATCCGGAATTTCATCCAACAGCGCCTTGGTTGTGAGAATCATGCCCGGTGTACAAAATCCGCATTGAACAGCCCCGCTATCTACAAAGGCCTGCTGTATAGGATGCAATTCGTCTCCTTGATGCAATCCTTCAATGGTTGTTATGGCAGCACCATCTACTTCGACGGCTAAGATAAGACAAGATGTCACCACCTTACCATTCACAATAACCGTACAGGCGCCACAGTCTCCTTCATCACAACCTTCTTTGGTGCCGGTTAAACCCAGATCATACCTTAAGAGGTCCAGCAAGGTCCTGTCTGGATGAACGAGGAGATCATATTCTTCCTGGTTTACAGTGATCTGAATTCGATGCTTGCTCCCCATATTGCCTCCCTTGATGGTGTTTGCTCAACACGCTCCCTTTTTAAAGCGTTATAAGGTGCAGGAAAGTTCGACGAATAAGGGTTATTCAGCGTTGTAAGATTCCAATATCTGCTGAATTCCTTTTGCGACCAAGCTTTTAACCAAATCCTTGCGGTA
Source organism: Desulfobacterales bacterium (assembly GCA_030145015.1). The sequence goes on along the minus strand of JAQYWI010000012.1, from coordinate 415 downwards.
GCCTGCAGACGCCCGAAAATCGGTTATCGGTTTTGCTTCGTTGGATGCCGCTTCGGCCGCTTTATGAATCAGGTCGGGTTTTAGTTCTCGCCCGTTTAACAGCGCTTCCGCTTTTTTGGCTCTGATCGGTGTGGGTGCCACCGCACCCAGTGCAATCATCACCTGATTGCACAATCCCTTGTTTAAATCGGCATCCAAGAGAATAGCGATGTTTACGATGCCGATATCCATTGCTTTGCGGGGGCCATGTTTTAGATAGACGCCCTTAAACTGCTCCATCCTTTTGGGAATGATGATCTGCGACAATATCTCGTGCTTGCCCAGTACGGTACTATTGGGACCGGTAAAGAACTGATCGAGGCCGATTGTTTTTTGACCCTTATCAGAAGCAATGGTTACCTCGCAATCCATTGCG
>JAQYWI010000433.1 GCA_030145015.1 Desulfobacterales bacterium | reverse complement strand
TCGTTCGGTCGTTGATATTGACAACCTTCATGGGGATTGAAAGGGATGAGATTTATTTTTGAATTGATGGGCCGCAGGAGTTTGGCCAGGCGATTGGCATCTTTATCCGTGTCGTTGACATCCTTTAGCAGGACATACTCGAAGGTAATCCGCCGCCCGCCGGGGAGCGGAAATTGCTCGCAGGCCTTCAGCAGTTTTTCGATGGGAAACTTCTGATTGAGCGGCATCAAGCGGTTGCGGGTGGCGTTATCGGTGGCATTGAGCGAAACAGCCAGGTTTACCCGGGTATCGCGTCCCAGATCGGCCAGACGGGATACCAGCCCGGCAGTTGATACGGTTACCCGCCGCCCGGCAAAGCCAAGTCCAAGGCTGCTGTCGGTGATCACCGCAACGGCGTCCACCAGGTTTTTGTAATTGGCCAGGGGTTCACCCATTCCCATAAAAACCAGATTGCTCAGTGGCATCGAATCTTGCGAATCATTTTTAACATCCCTTACCTGGGAAACAATTTCCGCTTTGGTTAAATTCCGCTGAAATCCGCCAATGGCGGTTAAACAAAATCGGCAGTTCTGAGCGCAGCCCACCTGACTGGAAATACAGAGCGTATAATGATCGCGCTCCGGAATAAGGACGCTTTCAATATATTTTCCATCTTCCAGTTTAAACAGATATTTGCGTGAACCGTCTTTTGAGGTTTCAATATTTTCGATTTGCAGGCGGCTGATCCTAAAATGATCATCCAAAAGCGGACGGATATTTTTGGCGATATCGGTCATCCGGTCAAATCGATCGGTCTGACGCAAATAGATCCATTTAAGAATTTGATCGGCGCGATATGGCTCAATTCCCTGATTGTCCAGCCAGACAATCAATTCTTTACGGTCAAGTTCGAGGATGTTTTGCCTTTTAGTATTCTGCATATGAACTTAGTGCGCTTCGCTCATCCGCCGGAGGCGGAGAATAATGGAAAGATGGAATAATGGAATATTGGGTCTGTATTCCACCTAATTGAAAATTATCAACCGAGATTTTAAAAAGCTCAGGGTCTGGCAAGACACCCCTGCCCCTTATGTTTTGGTCCGTAAGATATTTACCAGCTTTCCATTATTCCAACATTCCATTATTCCATGTAGTAGGATTAATCAATGCTCCGCACCAAAGCAATCCATCTGGCAGATCTTGTGAAGTGAAATTTATTTCCTTGACATAGCATTTTTTAAATTATATTTTCAAGAATTTATGGACCCAACCAGGTAAAAGCATGCTGGACAGCCTAAGCGATAGACTTAACACCATATTCCGGAAGCTTAAAGGGCATGGCAAATTAACGGAAAAAAATATTGAGGACGGGTTGAAAGAAGTTCGCATGGCCCTTCTCGAAGCCGATGTCCACTATCGAGTCGTTAAAAGCTTCATTGGCGACATCAAAGAACGGGCGATGGGCCAGGAGGTCCTGGAAAGCCTGACACCCGGCCAGCAGGTCATTAAAATTGTCAACGAAACCCTGACGGAATTAATGGGCGCCCGTCATGAGCAATTGAATCTGTCGGGAACAAGTCCGGTATCGGTGATGCTCGTCGGCCTTCAGGGCTCCGGTAAAACAACCACTGCAGGTAAGCTTTCTGTATTTTTAAGAAAAAAAGGCCACAAACCATACCTGGTTCCGGCAG
>JAQYWI010000267.1 GCA_030145015.1 Desulfobacterales bacterium | reverse complement strand
GTGCTATAATCTGGGCCGTGAGCTGAAGGATGAGGAATTGATCCGGCCTTCATTATTTAGGGAATGTGTCTATTAGTTTTTTAAGAAATATGTGTCACTTGGCTGGCAACGTACAGACCAATACAGTCCTTGTGGAACGATGGAGAAAGGAGTACAATCAGGTTCGTCCGCACAGCGCTCTGGGATACAGACCGCCGGCGCCGGAGGCAATCGAACCGCCTTCCATGGATCGAGCAGTCTGAGTCTTAGAGTTGTACAAAGCCTGGGGGCACGTCACCCCCGCGCGCCACTTTGTGCGCGAGCCGTTAGGTTTTAATTTGAAAGGAACAGTAAAATGAAACACACATTTATCTTATTATTTTGCGGCTTAATATTTAATTCCGGTCAAAGTCAAACCGACACATTACAAAAACCAACAGGAAATAATTTTGTCGGAATAACCTACCTCAGTTTTGTTGATAATAATCGAAAAGAATTATTTGACAACAATCAGGAAAGTAACAGAGAAATTACAGTCAAGGCATGGTATCCTTCAGATAAACAATCCAATCCTGAACCTTATTTTCTGAATGCCGAAACAGAATTTGTCATCAGGTATCTTCCATTTCCAGAGATATACAAAGACTTAAAAACAAACTCAAGTCGTGATGTACCTTTGTCATCTAAAGAAAACAAATACCCAATATTAATTTTTTCGCACGGGTGGGGTGAGCATTATTCACAAAATACAATCTTGATGGAAGAATTGGCAAGCCATGGTTATATCATTTTTAGCATTGCTCATCACTATGAATGTAAATTTTCATCATTCCCTGATGGGCGATTAATATATATTGATATGAATAGTCTTAGGTTTCGGAAGATTATGCAAGAGATGCAAAGTCCAAAAGCCATGGAATTAATGCAAAAAATGTATAAAGCAAGCAATGACGAAGAACGTATACAAGTGTTTGTGGAAACAAATAATGTATTGCCTACGGCTTTAGTAGAAACTCCAAAGCATTGGGCCGAAGACATTTCTTTTTTCATTGATCAATTAGAGGATATCAATAATGAACATAAAATCTTTAAAGAGAAATTGAACTTGGATAAAATCGGTGTATTCGGAATGTCGATGGGAGGTATTGCATCAACAGAAATTTGCATAACAGATAAAAGAGTCAAGACATGCGTTAGTATTGATGGTGGATTAAACGGTTCAGCATTAGCTGAGGAAATTCCAACACCTTTAATGTTCCTGAACAGTAAAAGGTATTTGGGGTATGGTAAAATATTTACAAGTAAATCGCAAATGGATTGTTACTCGCTGAGCGTAAAGGATTCAGACCATTATAATTTTTCAGACTATTCTGTCTATCCTGTTCCATCCATCAGTTTTCTTCTGGGGTCGATTGATGGCGAAAAGACAATCGAAATCATGAATGTGATCGTCTTGGCATTCTTTGATAAATATCTGAAGGAGAAACAAGAAATTGATTTAATAGAAAAGGCAGAGAAATATACGGAGATTGAAATAGCGACAAATATTGAATCACAATAAAACTTAACCCTCGGCTGTTCGTCGTCAAGCACTTTGAGGCGCTTCCCGCCGAAGTACCAATAGACAGTAAAGGGAGCCGAGAAATAACTCAGCACTGGGTCAAAGAATGGGGTAAGGTCAGCTGAACTAGAGCAAGAATCAGCTCCATAGTAGCGACTGAAGTTTGCGCCGTGAATGGAGATGGATCTGACCACTCGGTCTTCGCTGTTAGGCTAGGCAACATGGAAGAACACGAATTACCAGTAGGAAACACCTCAGCAACGGTGTTAGTAATCCGCGCCGCCGCGCGTCTCGTTGTCGTACTGAGCGTGTGGGGTGGTCTGCTGTTCTGGGCGGCCGGCACTGTTGCGTGGGCCGGGGCGTGGATTCACCTCGGCCTTTGGGTTGTCACGCTGGCCACGAACTTGGTGGTCCTTCTTTGGACAAATCCTGACACAGTTATCGTACGGATGAAGAGGCAGCACGCTGGCGCGAGGTTCGAGATGGTCATGCTTCCCTTGTTCATCCCTGCAGTACTGGCGATTGCTATCGTCGCCGGTTTGGACGCCGTGCGATACGCATGGACGTCCGCCGCCTCCTGGACGATCTGGCTGGCTATTGTTGTCCATGTGGCCGGAGACGCGTTTATGCTCTGGGCCATGGTCGTCAATCCACACCTCGAAGGGACTATTCGAATACAGAGTGAACACGGCCACCGGGTGATTACAGCCGGTCCGTACGCCATCGTTCGGCATCCCATGTATGTTGGCCTGATCCTCATACTCGCGGGAATACCACTCCTCCTGGGATCGAGCTGGGCATTTCTGCCAGTGGGTATCGTGGTGTTGTTGTTGGTCATCCGGACCGGTCTAGAGGATCGAATGCTACGCAAGGAGTTGCCGGGGTATGAGGCTTACGCGCACAAGACGGTCTATCGACTGATACCAGGCGTCTGGTGAACACAGGATAAAAAGTTCTTATGTGAGTTTTTTGCAAAAAGACAATCAATGGAGCAAAGGCTATCAATTACCCGGGAAATTTCATGTTCCGATTATTTCAGGAAACGGCAAATACATTTTTTTTGAAGCAAATGGGGATATCTACTGGGTTTCTGCAAAAATTATTGAAAAATTAAAACCAGAGGAATTAAAATAAAGGAGATTCAAATGAAACTTTTTTTTACTTATTTATGTTTGATCTTATTGATCATATTTGGAACAGGAGGGGAACTTACGGCCAAAAAAGATTTTCCTATTTTGAAGGGCACTTACCTGGGCCAGAAACCTCCGGGCATGACTCCGCAGATCTTTGCTCCGGGAATTGTCTCAATTAAAAATGGCAAGGAGTACAAACCAGCAATATCTCCCGATGGGCGGGAGATATTTTTTATTCGACGAACTCCCGGTCAGAGGAATGACCGCCTATGGTACAGCCGGCTGGAAAATGGAAAACTTTCCATTTCCATACTGGCTCCCTTTGCCTATGATTGTTTGGAAGGCCAACCCTGTTTCACTCCAGATGGCGAAAGCCTTTTTTATATGTCCAGACGCCCCTTACCCGGTACAACCGAAATATCTAAGGTTCCTCATCTATGGGTAGCAAAAAAAGGCAAAAAAGGATGGAGTATTTCTCAATATTTACCATCCATAATCGATGACCACTATCCAGCCCAAATGTCCATCACTAAAGATGGGACAATCTACTTTGTCAGTAACAAAGAGAGAAAAATCTTTCATTCCAAGTTGGAAAATGGTTCCTATAAATCAGCAGTAAAACTGGACAATAAGATCAATGATCTGCCCCTGGTGGGTCATCCCGCCATTGCGCCGGATGGAAGTTATATTATTGTTGATCTGGTTTACAGGAAAGATGGACGGCTAATATCAAATTTTTTGATTAGTTTTAGGAATCCAGATGGATCATGGGCCAATCCTAAAAGTATGAAAGATGTACTTCATATAACCAGTCAGGTTTATGCAGCTCCCTATTTATCTTCTGACGGAAAATATTTATTCTTTGAAGAGTATCATGTTAAAACCGATCAGTCGGATATTTTGTGGGTGAGTACAAAAACAATTGATAAACTTAAATAATCCAGTCTAATAATAAGGCAGATAAAACAAAAAAACTTTCAATTGCCCAGAGCATGCGCTGCATCATGCTGAATGATCGCGTAGTGTCCGAAAACTCAAACGCGCTGTGGCGTCACGACTTGGCGCACATCAGCTTACTCTTCTCGTCTGATCAACGGACCGCATAGTTTCGCCACATTTTGCTCTGATCATCCCAGTTGGGGATGCGGGCGATTGGACGCATCCCCCGGTCCGGCACTTCCAGCTCGGGTTTCTCATCACTCGGAGGGAAGAGTATTTCCTCTTGAATATCAGGGGCAAGGTACAGCAAATCCATGATCTGCGTGACTCTCGCCCGACTCAACTCCCGTAGGGTAAAAATATTCAACCGATTTCCAACTTGCGATCCTTCCTTTAGTTAAAGCCGGTAAAACAGGCGGATCTCAGCCGGTTGACAGACCGTGCTAGGCGCCTCATAATGCTCATTTCTTGTTCAAGAACCTTAGGGGGAGTTATGAGCTTTATTATTCAGCCCTGGCATATATTTCTCATAGGTCTGTCCGGATGGGTAAATCGCAGGCAAAAGTATACGATCGAGTACTTGATCACAGAGAATCAAGTCCTCAAAGAGAAGTTTGTTAAGAAACGGATTCTTCTCAACGACGATCAGCGCCGTCGCCTAGCAGTCAAAGGCAAGTTACTGGGGCGTAAGTTGTTGTCTGAGATTGCGACTATCGTGACACCAGATACGATTTTGCGCTGGCACCGCAAGCTCGTAGCAGAGAAATGGGACTATAGCGATCGACGAAAAAAGAGGCCGGGGCGACCGGCAGTATCAGAAGAAGTGACGCAACTTATTCTGCAGATGGCCCGAGAAAATCCAACGTGGGGGTATGACAGGATCCAGGGAGCTCTGAGCAATATTGGTCATGCGATTTCTGATACAACTGTGAGAAACATTCTTAGAGCCAGCGGCATCGAACCGGCACCGGAACGAAAGCGACAGACTACATGGAAAACGTTTCTGAAAGCCCACTGGGATGTATTGGGAGCAATCGATTTCACGACGATCGAGGTATGGACAAAGGGCGGATTGGTTACGTACTACCTACTATTCGTTATGGAGATAGCTACACGGCGTGTTCATTTTGCTGGCTGCTTTGTGAATCCCGATGAACCATGGATGAAGCAGATTGGTAGGAATATGACCGACGCTTTTGACGGTTTCTTGAATGGCAAGCGGTATGTGCTCATGGATCGAGATGGCAAGTTTTGTCCCGCGTTCCGAGAGATCTTGAAGAACGAAGGCATAAAACCGGTGCAGCTTCCTCCGCAAAGTCCGAATTTGAACGCCAACGTGGAACGTTTCCACCGCTCATTGAAGGAAGAGTGTCTCAATCGAATGATCTTTTTCGGCGAGAAGTCGCTACGAAGGGCAGTTGGCACGTCCCTGGATTATTTCCACATGGAACGTAATCACCAAGGTCTCGCTAATCGATTGATCGAACCCGGGGAAGAAGTCAGCCGAATTGATGGCGAAGTTCTTTGTCGAGAGCGGCTCGGCGGTATGCTGCGGTACTACTATCGCGAGGCTGCATAAGGACAGATACTCGAGATACTCGAGTGTTCTTTCTGCAAGTGGTACGCACGGACCGCATGAGCGCGTCGCATATCACCTGACCAGCTAATCGCCTGGATGTGTCCGATTCAGAAACGTTCTCGTCTGAGATTCGGCCAACATGTTCGATGTAGCATTCGATCGTTAAAAAGTCTGGCGGTCGGTTGAGTTTTTTCACCTTACGAGATTCTCATTTGGTCATCTTCAGGATACTTCACCGCCAGCCATCCCGAGATTTGCTCTGGGGACCAGTCGAAGCTCAGCTTCTGTGCAACGACCGCCCGCAGGCGTCCATTCGTCGCCAGCTTGCACGGCTTCGGTCGCCGAGAGCGGTTCCAAGCCGCCTCATCAGCCTTCGCTGCCCGGTATCGGACCCGTCCGCCATTGCGCTTGATCTCGCGGCTGACCGCGGACGGTGATCGGTCGATCAGCACCGCAATCTGCCGGATCGAACGGCCAGCAGCTATACCTCGAGAAATCTCTTCGCGTTCAGACAAAGCCAATGATATCGCAGAGCGGCGGCGATCAGGAGGATAAATACCACCTCGAGCCGACACGACACCATGGATGGATCCAGCGTGTTTTCCCAGAGCACGGCCGATGTCGCTCAGCGACTCTCCGACTCTCCATCTGCGCCATAGTTCCTTCTTCTGCGCAGCGGATAGTCCAGGTCTTCCTAATTGAGCCATTTGCACCACCTCTGTTGACGACTTTAGCATAGGTGTTGCATCGACCTATTGAATCTACCGCCGCGTACTTTGCAAGGGACCCCGAGTAAAGTACGCGTTTATCAGGGCCCATCGCCACGAGCACCGGGTGACGGTGATGTGCAGGGTCCTGCGGGTCCATAGAAGCGGATATTATGCCTGGCTT
>JAQYWI010000098.1 GCA_030145015.1 Desulfobacterales bacterium | reverse complement strand
GCAGACTATTTAATAGGATAGTTTATGGCCAATTAATCCCATAACCAGTTGTTAGCCCGAATTCCATATAGAGTAGGCCCTTCATTACGGCCGTGGGCATTAACGTTATTCTATGAGGCAATAAATGAAACGCAGAGCACTGAAATTTTACATCCTTTCATATCTTTTTTTCAGCATATTTGCTGTACCCGGTCATGCCGCTGAAGTTGAAGGGATCTACTTTGAGGACAGCTACGCTGCCGGCAATACCAAACTGCGGCTAACCGGTGCAGGACTGCTGCGGTATTGGGGGTTTAAAGCTTACACCGGTGCCCTTTATTTGGAGGACGGGGCCTCAATCGATGATGTCTTAGCCGATACGGCCAAACGAATAGAACTAGAATATTTCCGCTCGATAAAGGGCAAGGATTTCGGCCCGGCGACCGATAAAAGTATCGCCAAAAATGTTGATGCCGAAACCTTCAGTCATTTGCGCCCCAAAATCGACTTTCACAATTCTCTGTATCAGGATGTCAAACCGGGGGATCGTTACTCGCTGACCTACATCCCGGGTAGAGGAACCGAACTCGCCCTGAATGGTGAACCCAAGGGGTTAATAGAAGGGGCGGACTTTGCCGCTGCCGTTTTTTCCATATGGCTGGGTCCTGAACCGATCAACAGCTCATTTAAAGAGCAGATTTTAGGGGACCGCTAAATGCTAAAGCATAGAAAGGATGTCATCGTGCGTTTTGTTGGAATAACTTTTTTGTCTGTATTATTACTAGTGCTCAGCGGGTGTCAAACAATGAAACCGATCCACACTGTCGATAAGGTTGACCTGAATCGTTTCATGGGAGACTGGTACGTCATTGCCAGTATTCCGACATTTATCGAAAAGGATGCCTTCAATGCCATTGAATCCTACCGGCTTGATGATGATGGAACCGTGGCGACCACTTTTAAATTCAATAAAGGAAGTTTTGATGGACCACTGAAGAAATATCATGCGCGTGGGTACGTCCGGGATAAAGGCTCCAATGCCGTCTGGGGGATGCAGTTTATCTGGCCATTCAAGGCCGAATACAAAATCATCTTTCTCTCAGAGGACTACTCTCAAACTGTGATCGGGCGCACCAAAAGAGATTACGTCTGGATCATGGCGCGAGAGAAAACGATTCCCGCTGATGAATATGAGGAAATATTAAAATTTCTCCAGGAACAGGACTACAACATAGAAAATATTAGTAAAGTTCCCCATGCACCATGAGCGGTTCATTGGGCAACCTCTTTCCTGGTTATCAACGCAGTCTTTAGTTAAGGAAGGCCTGTTCTCAACGGTGAAAACCACGACATCAGGGCCGGCTTTGCAGTCGTTATTCCATCCGTCACGGCGTTCCGGTTACCGGTCTATAGCAGCCATTTTGCAATTAGAAAGCTTAGGCCGGCAACCAGCATACAAAGGCAAGTCCCCCAAAGAATATCGATCACAACAATTTTTAGCGGCCATCCTTTGATCGTTGCCATATTGGTTAAATCGTAGGTTGCATAGGTGAAAAAACCAAAAAGACCACCCAGCAGGGCAGCATCGCGCAGGGTGTTGCTCGCTAATGCCGGCCGAACGGCGAAAAAGATAATACCAGCAATATAAACCAGATAAAAAGTGATAGCCGCCGCCCAGTTTACATCGGGACTCAATATAAAGCTCAAATTTCGTCGGTAGAATCCCCTGGCGATAACTCCCAGCCAGGTGATATCGATAACGAAGAAAACTGGCACTGTAAGCAAGTATAGCTTCAGATAATAGGATATATTCATTTCTAAGACTTATTCCATTTTCATTTGGTTGTCGTGGGTGGTTTTAGAATGGGTGGCGATGGTTTACATCCCTCCAACGGCCGGGGCCAGCCCGACCCGATCCCCCTCTGACAAGGTCGTGTCTAAATCCACAATCCGGCTATTTACGAATGCGATCTTGACATCTTCACCAGCAATTCCCGCGCGTTGTAATAGATCTTTAACCGTATGGCCCGCGTCCAGATCGTAGGTGGTGCTTTCATTAAAATCGCAGGTGTCTGGGTTTACCAGTTTTGAAAAGCATTTTAGATTGACTTTCATAATTTTGTCTCCCGATTTTTCAAATAGTTATTTCAAAAATTAATACTCTCATTAATAAGCTTAGACACTTTTATAAAATTTCAATAGACAATCTTTAAGGGCAAAATAACGGTATAAACCTGCCATTCGGTATAAAGAAAAAGATCACTCTGATTAATTTAATCATGAGTCTTGCCGGGGCCACCGGTCGGACTTACTCTTTATCCATGATTGGATAACCGCAACTATGGCCAGAAATTCTGACTAACGGTCAATTCTGATTCGGCATACCAAAAATCGGTTTGATGTGGGTGAGTTTCAATTTGATTCTAAGATTAAGTGGCAGATTTACGATGACAGATCCTATTCATACCAGAGCCCGCGAAGCTGCCATGGCACACCTGGCGCTGACCCATCCCGGTTATAAAATGGAGACCGCCGGATCATTGGTTATTGATATTTTACTGAAGGTACTCAACGGGATTTCCCTGAAAGCAGCCATCCTGGAAGAAATCGCAGCTCAGCGCCATCCCCTGCTGGGTCACCCCTTTAAGAAATGGCTGGATGATCCGGAACAGGCGCTGATCGTCAACACCAACCTGGGTGGTGAAAATGCCGCGCGCGGTTCGGTTTTAGGCGCGCTTCTGGGGGCGTCCTGCGGTATGGAAAGATTTCCACGGCGTTGGTTCGAGGGTCTTATTGATCCGCCATCGGATATCTCGCCGAATTGACACCTTGTTTGGATGCAATCCAAGAATTCAGCTGAATTTATCCTTACTTAGATTTTCGTTTATGTTATGCTGTTTTTGTGTTGCTTTCTGCATGGCTATATTTTTCTTTCTGATCGAATTGTTTTCGTATCTCTTCAACCCTCCGGTGGTTGACTCCAAAATCAAAGTAACCTGTCCGTGAAGCAGATCTCACTTGAATTAGTTTTTTAGCAGTATCAAAATAAAATTCAACGTCGTCTACAAATCGAAAGATGGAAGAAACAAATTCAGCATGGATATAATTTTCCTCAATCGTTACCAGGTGAGCTCGTTTGAATGAATGCAAAATTTCGAGCAGTTGATACTGGGCCACCGCCTTTTCCCCATGGTAGGGGATCGGTTCAACAAAATGCTTTTTGTTCTCTGCCAGCGAAGACACACAGTTTGGCGAATCCGGACATGGGGCAAACATGTTAGCTGCTTTTGAAGACATTTTTGTCTCTCCCTGCGCTAAAAGAATCTTTGCAGTCTGATCGTGTTTGACCCGTATAAGCTTTGTGGTATCGAAGCCCAATTCGGCGGCTCTGCTTACAAGTCTTGAATAGATAGCTTCATTCAGTGCGGTGGTTCTCGACAAAATCCAAAGGTAGGAAAGGCTCGGGCCGGCAACCATCGCATAGCTGTAGTTTACCGTATCAAGTGCGATGACATGGTAACCTCCGTAAAAAGGACCAAAAAATGATACCTTCAAACTCCCAACGGATTCATGGTCAATAAAACGTGCGTTGCCCTCTATCTGCTTCCAATTGCCGGACTTTTCATTGTAGCCTCGGTTCAAAACTGAAATCTCTCCATTTTCTTTCGCGGTGTACATTGCACTGACATTGCTGAGATTTCTTTCGAAAGAATGGTCCAGCCGCGCAATTTCATGCCATTTCCCCATGTACCGGTCGCCATCAAAATCCGAGACCGGCTCCAGACCCTTGGGAACACCCGTGCATCCCAGGACAGTAAATGCCATCAAAAATAATATCCCCAGCATTCTATCGGCCATTTTTTAAACTCCAATCGGTGGTATTATCTGTCATTAGTATCAACCTCTAAGATTCCTAAGCTGCAGTAAACTTGTCAGCTTGTACCTGTATTTCAACCAATTAACAAATAACCATTAACAATTAACCACCCAATTGAGCATCTTTTGCTCAATTGGGTCACCTTTTTTGCCCCCAGACCGCATACACAGGATCAGAGTGCATCAGATCAGGAAAGTACTTATCATCGTGCGGGCGTGGCAGGCCCCTAAACGAATAGGTCTGGAGGTTTTTAAAACCGCCCGAGCGAATAAAGTATTCGAGTACCATCCCCATGCGCTCGAATTCGTGTAGCTCCTTCCAGATTCTAATTGCCTTGGTCGGGAACCAGCGATTGGAAAACGTAACGATGAAATAACCGTCGGTTCGCAGCACCCTGGAAACCTCTTCAAATATCGCCAGTGGTTTGGTCAGATATTCAACCGATACGGTGCATACCACCGCATCAAAGCTATCGGATTCAAATGGCAGAACAGGACTTAGATTGAGATCCTGAATCACCTGTTCACTCAGCCGGGTATTTTTTTCCAGTTCACGCTCGTTGAGCCCCAACCCCACAAGACGCGAGAATTTTATTCTATCCGGGAGATGTGACTGCCAGCTGCTCATCAGATCCAGCACATCCATATTGTTTTTCACAAACCGCGCATAGGTGTTTCTAACCATCTCCGCGGCGGTATCATCAATGTGCTGCACCAGGCGCGGCTCACCATAGAAAAGGGTATCCGGCGTCTCATCGTCACGTCTGAATGCTTCTGAAGAAAAGAAGTCTGTTTGTTGGTTCTGCCATCTAGCCTGCATGCCGGGACCATTTGTCAACACCTCCATCCAGTCGACACTGCTGCCGCCCCGCTCGGTTTTCTTGTTCTCAACTTTTCCGACAATTCCGGAAATGACAAGGTCTTTTCCCGCCAACGGGTGATTAAAATCCACCATTATGTGCCCATTGTTGAGGTGAACGAGCCTGAAGGGCTCAACATTGGCGCTAAACACCCCGGCAACCGACCTCAGCGTGCCCTTGGGATAGAACCGTCCGACTGCCGGATCTGCAATCGCTTCCAGTGTAAGCCGACGATCAAACTGATTGCTTTTGATCTGGAATACGTTCCGGTCATCCAACTCAGGCAAAACACTGTTTGACTTAAAGCGCACTTCTAATCTATCACCGGCCTGTTTGCCTCTCATTGCATCAAGCAGAAACGGCGGGGTATAATCCCGCCAGATGTTGATCCGGCTGGCCTGGTAACCTTCTGTATGAATTGCAGCATCGCTTTTCCATTTCAGATGAAATACCATATCGACTATACTGTCAGAATCTATCCTTCTCGAATCCACTTTTAACTCCTTTCAAGTTTCAAATTCAGCTCCAACGCTCGTCCCAATATTCACCAGACTTAAGGCCAGCCGGATCTGAGCAAATGAGTTAATTGAAATTGGATCTAAATAAGATCCTATAGTAAATTAGGCATAATGGGGGAAACCGCAATGGGAGAGGAATCGCTGTCTATTGATAGGAAAAAACTACTACTGTGAAATGGACATTAGATATGAGCGCAGGTTGGTGCGCTTATTTCTCAGGTCGAACTTAACCCGCAAATTTTTGCGATGGAAATTAACCGTGGTTTCGGAAACGTTTAATACATCGGCGATTTCTTTGCTGGTTTTGCCGTCTTTGACCAGAGCGGCAACCTGAATCTCCTGGGGGGTCAGCAGGATTTTGGCATTTGAAAAACGCTGCAGCAGGGGAGAAATAATATCATGCAGATGGGTATCGATAATTTCTACCAGCGTCCTGTCCTTGCCCTTTAAACGGGTGTTCTTCAACTTGTCAACGTAAGGTAATACAAGATTCTTGACGTTGTTCAGTACTTTTTCCTCCAGCTCAAGTTTATCTGCTTCACGCTGCTTGAGCAGTACTTTCATGGCAATGTTGGTTTCCTCAAGGCTCTGCTTTTGTTCGATAAGCTCTTCCTGGCTTTGTCGCAGGGCCTCTTCGGTCAGCTTCAGAGCCGTAATTTCCTCGTGGCTGATCACCACCCGCATGGGGCCGGGGCCGGACATGCGTATGGTCCGCATATAGTACCAGTGAGGGCCTTCCGCAGAATGACAGGGATAATCGTGTAGAGATTCTTCCAGCTCACCACCAATAACCGCCCGAATTCCTTCGGCAACTTTATGGGCGTCCCCGGCATTGCTGCCGGTGGTTGCATCACAGATTGCCAGATAATTGCTTCCCCGGTCGTCATGGTCTTCCGGCATTCCGCTTTTTGCGGAAAAGTCGCGCCACGCTCGATTGGTTTCGAGGATAACGCCGTTTTCGTCAAGAATGGCAATGTGCGCGGACAGGGAGTTGAGGACGGTAATGGCCAACTCATCGGCAAACAGGCTGCTGGCGTTGTTATCTTTCTTCGCTGCATTCTTCGTCATTTGAAAGCCTTTATGGATGTTGGTGGTTGAATGCATTCAGAATATAACATACAGGCCTTGGTTTCAACATGGTAATGTCAAAAATGTCCAATGTCTGTTGAAATTTTATTTTACAAAGCGTATAGTAGCCATACCCGTTGATACTTATATTCAGCATTAGATGACCGATTATTTAAATACAATATCAACAAGTTAACTCTTATCAATCTAGGCCTGATACTTTGGAATGGCAGAAGATACTGAAGCCTGCAGGCGTGATTTAAAATGAGTTCGCCAAAAAAGACAAACACTGCCGCCGGCCACTTAATGACATCGATTCTGCGCTGGTTTGATTCAGAAGCGAATATCGAATCCATTACTGCGACCGATCAAAAGGAAGTAGACTGGATGCGCATTATCCCGCTTTTATTCCTCCACTTGATGTGTCTGGGGGTTTTTTGGGTCGGCTGGAGCTGGACCGCCGTGGGTGTGGCCGTGCTGCTTTATTGCGTCCGGATGTTTGCCATCACCGGCTTTTACCACCGCTATTTTTCCCATAAAGCCTTCAAAACCAATCGGTTCTGGCAGTTTATATTCGGGGCGATTGGTAATGCCTCGGTTCAAAGGGGGCCGCTCTGGTGGGCGGCCCATCATCGCCATCATCACCGCTTTGCGGATCAAGAGCAGGATGTCCACTCTCCCAGTCGCCATGGTTTCTGGTGGAGCCATATCGGCTGGTTAACTTCAAGGGCCAATTTCCCCACCAATTATAAATATGTTGCCGAATGGGCCATATATCCGGAACTTCGCTGGCTGAACCGATTTGACACGGTGATACCGGTTCTTCTGGCCCTGGGGCTCTATGTTTTTGGTGCGCTGCTCGAGCGCTTTGCACCTCAGCTGGGAACCAACGCACTGCAAATGGTTGTTTGGGGGTTTTTCATCTCCACCACGGTACTGCTGCATGCCACGGTGACGATCAACTCGCTGGACCATATGTATGGCAGCCGACGGTATGATACCCAGGACACCAGTCGCAACAATTTACTGCTGGCGCTGATTACCCTGGGTGAAGGCTGGCACAACAACCATCATCACTATGCTGTTTCCGCCCGTCAGGGATTTTTCTGGTGGGAAATAGACATTACCTATTATGTTCTTGTCTGCACGTCCTGGCTGGGAATCGTCAGGGATTTGCGTCCCGTGCCGGAGCATGTGATCCACAAGAATCTTATCATTGCCGAAACATCAACCCCAGCATAGTCGGACGGACGTTTGGGAATTTCACGGGAGGTCACGAAATGCGAATCGCCATCATCGGTACCGGTATTTCAGGCCTGACGTCGGCCTACTTGCTCAGTGAAGATCATGAGGTGACCGTGTTTGAAGCCAATGATTATGTCGGCGGGCACACGAATACGGTGGATGTGTCGCTTAATGGTCAGCAGTATGCGGTGGATACAGGATTTATCGTCTTTAATGAAAAGACCTATCCAAATTTTATAAAGCTGTTGAACCGTCTGGACGTGGGCTGGCAAAACTCGGTCATGAGCTTTAGTGTGCAATGTGAGAAAACCGGACTGGAGTTCAGTCCCAGTAATCTCAACTCGCTGTTTATCCAACGCCGTAATCTGCT
This sequence comes from Desulfobacterales bacterium, assembly GCA_030145015.1. The sequence continues at coordinate 12,588 of JAQYWI010000098.1, read as the reverse complement.
GCGCCCGTCATTTTACCGGATGCTGTGGGATGTGGTGCGCTTTAAGCGAGATTCGGAAACATTGTTGGAATCAGATGATTATAAAATGACGCTGGCTGCTTTTCTGAACGGTAAGGGCTACTCCCGTTCATTTGTAGAGCATTTCATTATTCCAATGGGGGAGGCGGTCTGGTCGGCCGATCCGGTGAAATTCAATGAATTTCCAGCCCGCTATTTTGCTCAATTTTTTAAAAATCATGGATTTCTAAACATCAAAGATCAACCTCAATGGCTGACCGTCAAGGGCCGGTCCAGGCAATATATCAAGCCGATCACAAAATCCTATGCCGATCGAATCCGGTTAAACTGCCCTGTTATTTCTGTTCGGCGACATGCGGATGATGTCGAAATTACTCCTAAAAACCAACCGGCCGAAAAATTTGACCAGGTCGTGATTGCAGCGCACAGTGACCAGGCGCTGGGCATGCTGGCGGACCCGACCGATGCCGAACAGAAAATTCTGGGGGCTATTCCCTATCAGGAAAATGAGACCGTGCTGCATTGCGATGAATCCTTGCTTCCCAGCAAAAAGGCCGCCTGGGCCAGCTGGAATTATCACATACCCAAAGAAGATACCGGACGGGTTGCCGTCACCTATGACATGAACATCTTACAAAGCATCGGGGCACCCGAGGAATTTTGCGTTTCGCTCAACCTGGCCAAAGCCATTAACCCGGAAAAGATCCATCGGCAGTATGTCTATCATCATCCGGTATACAATCCCGAGAGCCTGACCGCCAGAGAAAGTCACCGTCAAATCAGCGGGGTTAATCGCACCCATTTCGCCGGTGCCTACTGGGGCTATGGTTTCCATGAGGATGGCGTCAGAAGCGCGGTGGCGGTATGCAAGCATTTCAATAAAACCCTCTAAACATGCTTTCAAGGCGGCATGTTTAACCCGGTGGCTCGCCCGCCTCGCCTGAGCAGCTCGCGATGGCGGGCAGGCGGCGTTATTCGTCGTCGAAAGCGGCAATTTACCCAAACAGAGCGAAGCAAATTATGCATAGCTGCATTTATGAAGGGACCATAAGGCATCGCCGATTCAGGCCGCGACCGAACATCTTTCGGTATCGCCTGTTTTTCATGTTTCTCGATTTGGCCGAATTGCCCGATCTGTTTGATATTCATCCGCTGTGGTCTTATGAGAAATCTAATATAGCCAGTTTTCGCCGTCGGGACCATTTCGGTGACGCGGCGATTCCCCTGGATCAAGCGGTGCGGGACCTGGTTGAAAAGCGTCTGGGTAATCGGCCCGCCGGCCCGATTCGCCTGCTGACCCATCTGAGATATTTTGGCCATTGTTTTAACCCGGCCAGTTTCTACTATTGCTACGACCCCAAGGGTACGCGGGTGGATACCATTGTAGTGGAAATTCACAATACACCCTGGGGGGAGCGTCACTGTTATGTTTTAGGTGCCGGGCAAAATGAACACCCGCTGAATAACTGGCGGCGCCATCGGTTTGCCAAAGCATTTCATGTGTCGCCCTTTATCGATATCGATATTCATTATGACTGGCGCTTCCGGATGCCCGGCGATTCCATTCGGGTGCATATGATCGATTACGAGAAAGGGGAAAAGCTGTTTGATGCCAGTTTAGCACTCCAGCGACACTCGCTAAGCCGACAGGCCCTGACGCGGTTTTTAGTCAAATATCCGGTAATGACCGGCAAAGTGGTCATCCTGATCTATTGGCAGTCCTTACGCCTTTTGCTGAAAAAAACCCCATTTTTCACCCATCCCAAAAAGAGAGAACTGTCTTCAGAAAGGATAGAGAAATGACTGAAATGATTATTCCATCTGAGGCACCGGCTCTCAGCGAGCTTAAAGAACGGAAGTTGGATCAAACCGCGCGCAAAGCCGTTTTATCACTGCTAACCAAATTAAAGCACGGCCGGATTACGCTAATCGAAGATAATCAGCCTTACTCGTTCGGTGAAGAATCATCCACGGTATCTTTGAAGGCCAATATCAGTGTTCATCATTCACAATTTTATGGCCGCATTTTATTTGGCGGCAGCATTGGTGCTGCTGAAGCTTATATGGAAGGACTGTGGTCGGCAGATGACCTGACCATGGTCATGCGGATTCTGGCCCTAAACCAGAAAGCCTTCGCCGATATGGAAAAAGGTCTGGCGCGCCTCACAGCACCCCTTTACAAACTCTATCATTCTGCCAGGAAAAATACGAAGCTGGGAAGTCGTCAAAACATCCTGGCGCACTATGATCTTGGTAATGATTTTTATGCGTTGTTTCTCGACGCTACCATGACCTATTCCTGCGGCATATTTGAAAACGAGCAAAGCTCCCTGGAAGATGCTTCGGTTGCCAAATATGATCGGCTTTGCCAGAAACTCCAGTTAAAACCCGGCGACCGGGTGATGGAAATCGGCACCGGCTGGGGCGGGTTTGCCGTCCATGCCGCTCAAAATTACGGCGCGCATGTGACCACCACCACCATTTCCGATGAGCAGCACCGGTATGCCGCAAAACGTTTCCGGAAAGCGGGGCTGGAGGACCAAATTTCTTTGTTGAAAAAAGACTACCGCGATCTCAGGGGTGAATTTGACAGGCTGGTTTCCATCGAAATGATCGAGGCCGTTGGCCATCATTTTTACGCCACTTTTTTTCAAACCTGCAGCCGATTGCTGAAAGATGACGGCCTGATGGCGCTGCAAGCCATAACCATTGGCGATCAGATTTTTGATCGCCACAAGCGATCGGTGGATTTTATCAAACGCTATATCTTTCCAGGCAGCTGTATCCCATCGGTCACCGCCATCAATAAAGCCATTGTCAGGGCGACCGATTTGCGGTTGATTCATCTGGAGGACATTACGCCCCACTATGTTAGAACCCTGCGTGAATGGCGCCGACGGTTTTTCGCCAATGTTGATAAGATCCGGGAAATGGGCTATCCCGACACCTTTATACGGATGTGGGAATACTATTTATGTTATTGTGAAGGGGGATTCGCGGAAAGATACATCGGTGATGTCCAGATGCTATTTGCCAAACCCCTGTACCGGCAGGACGCTTTGATTGCGGAACAGACTTGATGGCCGGTTTGACTACTTAAAGATCTCAAACAATTCTGAAAAAGCGCCCGGATTTATCTGCTGCGCGACTAAGGGCTGATCGGCAATTGCCGGTATTTGTTCCTCTAAAGTCGGTCGCTGGTTCCGGTACAAAACACCGATGGGGATTTTAACGCCCCACTCCTGAGCCTTTTGAAACGCCCATAGACGGTCTTCGGTGTCGCGTGGTGAATCGGCATCGATTTTGTACACCCGTTCCGAATACCATTTGGATGTATTGACACGATTGAAGGAAACACAGGGCTGCAATATGTCGATCAAGGCAAATCCCTTGTGCTGGATACCCGCTTTGATCAGGTCTGCCAGGTGGTCGATTTCTCCGGCAAAGCCCCGCGCCACAAAGCTGCAATCAGAAGCGACGGCGAGCAGGAGCGGGTTGCAGGCCGGGCTGATGGCGCCCCGTGGCGTTGTTCTGGTGACGAAGCCGTAATCGCTGGTGGGTGACGTCTGGCCCTTGGTAAGACCGTAGACCTGGTTGTTGTGCACCAGATAGGTGATGTTGATATTGCGGCGCATGGCGTGCAGGAAGTGGTTGCCACCCTCACCATAACCGTCGCCGTCACCGCCTTGGGCTATTACCGTTAATTTGTGATTGGCAAGCTTGATTCCGGTGGCTACCGGCAGCGTTCTGCCGTGCAGCCCGTTGAAGCAATTGCACCGCAAATAATGCGGCGTTTTCGGTGCCTGCCCGATCCCGGATACGATGACCAGCTCATGGGGCTCTTGCTGAATATCCACCAGGGCCTTTTTCAAGGCCTTTAAAATGGAAAAATTGCCGCATCCCGGGCACCAGGCGATGGGGTCGTCACTTTGAAAGTCTTCCGAGGTTACCATTGTTGTTCTCCTAAGTCATATCTTTGATCCGGTCGACGATTTCGCGAGATGTGAAAGGCCGCCCATCGTATTTCAGAATCCTTTGATCAACGGAAAGGCCGGTTGCATTGCTGAAAAGGTCGGCGAATTGACCGGTAAAGTTATTCTCGACGGCAATGATTTTAGATTTTCTAAGCCCTGCAGCGGCAAGATGCCGGGGATTGATGGGGAAAAGTTCGCTGTAATGGAGCATCTGGGCGGCAATTCCGTTTTGATTTAGTTTGTCTACGGCCTCTTTGATGGCGCCATGGGTCGACCCCCAGCCCAGCAGGACAAGTTCGGCTTGACCAGAAGGGTAGAATTCCGGCGGGCCGATTTCCCGCGACAATCCCTCGAGTTTTTGCATGCGCTTGCGCATCATCTGATTGCGTACCGTGGCACTCTCGGTGATGTGGCCTTCTTCGGTATGTTCATCGCTGTCGGCGTAAAGAACCGCCCTTGTTTGTCCCGGCAGAATCCGGGGAGAGATTCCCGATTCGCTGGGTGCATAGCGCTTGTATTCGAGGGGCGAGGGTAAATCCTGATTGGTTAAAATATGACCTCGATCAATCGTGATACCCCCAAGATCCAGTTCATCGACCGTGAAATAGGCGTCACCGAAATGTTGATCACCCAGCACAATAACAGGGGTTTGATACTTATCCGCCAGGTTGAAGGCTTTGGACATCAGGGACAGGGCCTGCTCGGGGTAACCGGGGGCCAGGATTGCTCTGGGAAAATCTCCGTGGCCGGCATGCATTACCAAATTCAAATCCGCCTGTTCGGTCCGGGTGGGCAGTCCGGTTGATGGCCCCGGTCTCTGGGCCACAACGATAACCACCGGTGTCTCGGTCATGCCCGCAAGGCTCAAAGCCTCGACCATCAAACAAAATCCGCCACCGGAAGTCGCCGTCATGGCCCGGGCACCGGCGAAATTGGCGCCAATGACCATGTTGACGGCCGCGATTTCATCTTCGGCCTGCTCGAGAACGATCTTGTATTTATCAGCCTGGGACGAGATAAATTCCATGATGGTGGTGGCCGGCGACATGGGATAGCCGGAATAAAATTTCAAGCCTGAGGCCATCGCACCCAACGCCATGGCTTGACTGCCGGTGAGCAGCATCTTCCGGCGGACCGATTTTGCAGACGGAACCGTGAACGGCGGTTCTGCTTTTAAATTTCGCCGCACAAAGTCATATCCCGCCGCCGCACTTTTCTGATTTTTTTCTATCGTCTCGGAGCCCTTCTGCTGAAATTGCTCCTGCAGGCAATCCAACACCGGCTGCAGGTCAAAATCCATCAAGGCAATGGCCGCGCCGGTTGCCACGGAATTGATCATAATCTTGCTTTTACCGACCTCTGAGGCAATTTGGGCCAAAGGAATGGAGAAGTGATTGGGATCATCGGAGGTGAAACCGATCGCATCCCCATCGAAGAGCAGGACCCCATCGCCGGCCAAACAGTCGACATCCTGGCTGGTTGTCTCTTTATCCAGGGCAATCAGAATGTGAACTTTGTCAGCGGCAGCCTTTACCGGTTTATCTGAAATTCTGACCTGATCAAAATTGTGTCCGCCGCGGATGCGCGATGCAAAATCCTGATTGATAAATACATAAAAGTCGTGGCGTACAAAGGTTCGGGCAATAATCGAACTGATCGACTGAACCCCCTGGCCGGCCGCACCGCCAATTCGGATGGAAATGTCCATTTTATGACCTCTAATTATTTTTTTCGTCAGCGCCGCAAATACAGAGCACATTTGAAAATAGATAAATTTATCTGTTAAGTCAATCATCTTGTATAAGGATCCATCAACAGATTGAAACCGTGGTCGTTCCGTGGTAGATAAAATTGTCACCCTAAAAGACTTTTTGGGAGGTAACCAAAATGAAGCTAAAAATGCGCGTGATGACAGAAAAACCCCTTAACGCCGAGACATCTACCGAACAACTTCGCACCTGGATTACGGACAATGCCGTTTTTTTCAAGCGAAACCAGGGCCAATTTATGGATGCGCCCGTTGAGCTCTTAGATTGGAAACTCCTTGTCGACGGGCTGGTAAAAAAGAAACTCAGTTTGACCTTTGAGGAAATCAACCGCCTGCCCAAGGTGGAGGTGACCGATACCCTGGAATGTTCAGGGAACAGCCGCTCGCTTTTAAAAGATAAGGCCTCCGGAAATCCATGGACCATTGGCGGTGTGGGCAATGCGGTTTGGGGTGGCATATGGCTAAAAGATGTGCTTGCCAAGGCGGGTTTAAAAGATGATGCCCGGCACGTCAGTTTTGAAGGATTGGATCAACCATTGGGATCGGCCGGGATTAAATTTATTCGCAGCATTCCGCTCGACAAGGCCTTGTCTTCAACCCTGCTGGCCTATGAAATGAACGGACAGCCGCTGCCCCTCGAACACGGCTACCCGCTGCGGGCGCTGGCGCTGGGATGGACCGGGGCCAACTGTGTCAAATGGCTTCACAGAATTGAGGTTCTGGATCGGCCTTTTGAAGGTTTTTTTATGGACAAGGTCTACCGGGTGTTTCAAAAAGGCGAAGACCCTATCTCCGGCGAGGTGGTTAAGGGAATTCAGGTCAAATCCATCATCGTCGAGCCCGCAAAGGATCAAATTCTTTCTGCCGGCATCGTGCCGGTCAGAGGTGCGGCCTATGCCGGCGAAGCCGGGATTGAAAAAGTAGAGGTGTCTGTCGACCACGGGGCGACCTGGCATCCGGCCGAGTTGATCGGGTTGGAGCAGCCTTACGCCTGGCGTCACTGGGAGTACTTGTGGGATGTTAAAGCCGGGGGTGACTATACCATTATGGCCCGGGCAACCGACACCAACTGCCGCCGGCAGCCTGAGACCGCCCACTGGAATGCCCTGGGATACGGGAACAACGGTGTGCGGGAACACGCTGTAACAGTTCGTATAGGCTAACAGGCAAAGTTGCAAATCATGCTGTCTTGTGCAGTATAGGGTCTTTGGGGCAGATCCACCTGCCTGGCGATATAATTCGGCACCACGATTCCGGACTCAAACTGGGCATAGTTAACAAAAGTTCGGCCGTCAATCCGCACCTTCATACCACCGAACGGATCCTTCAGAGGTACAATTGCGAAGGCATTTTTGTATTGCTCTTGAGCTTCTGAAAAACCCAACTCGGCTGCCTTTTTGGCAATGCTGATCTCAATGTAATGTCGCGAATCATTATTTATATTTTCCTTATACTCTTTTCCTATTTCGGCTAATACTTCGCTCAAATAATTCGTCATTATGCATACCCTTCATGGGGGTTAATGGTATGAAAACCAACCGTGAACGCGAAATGAATCCATGTCAGCAATACCGGATCTAAATTTACTAGCATGATTCACCTTTCGTTCTTCAGCCTGATCGGATAAGTCCATTGGCCGGCAATCAGTTTTCTGCCATATCAATTAACAGACTCATTTTTTCTCCTTTACCGGAAACCAGGGAACGAACGCACTGGTGCGTTTCACATATTCGCTGTATCCCGGACGATTTTTTACCAGCTCCTGCTCGGTTAATGGAATACCTGTCATCTTTAAAAGGACCAGCGTGATAATAACGGGACTCAGGATTGTCCACCAGCTGTTGGGCGTCGACAGCGTAATGAGAAAAATTCCCCACCAGATGAGAAATTCACCGAAATAATTCGGGTGCCGAGTATAGGCCCATAATCCACGGTCCATGACACGCCCCTTGCTGGCCGGATCGGATTTAAACTTAGCCAGTTGCCAATCACCCAGGGACTCAAACGTAAAACCGACGGCCCACACGATAATCCCCAGACCGTCCAGCCAGGTAAGTTTGGCGGGTATCGACGCCAGTTGACCGATCTGAACGGCCAGCGATATAACCCACAAAAATAGCGCCTGCAGGATAAACACCTTGAACAGACTGACAAGCCAGAAGCGGTCACCGCTCTTTTTCCGCCAGCTGCCATAACGCGGATCCTCTCCCTTGCCCCAATTGCGCCATGAAAGATAAATGCTTAATCTCAGCCCCCACAACGTCACCAGGACGGCTATCAGCATTTTTCGAGACCAAACGCCATCCGACATAAAAAAAGTCAGCCAGGCAATCAGAACAAACCCCAGGCCCCAAAGACTGTCGACAATGCTGACATTGCGATAGCCGAGACTGATCAACCATCCGGTGATCATCATGGCTGCAACGGCAACCAGATTCCAGCCCATGATTGCAAATTCAGCTTGCATGGTTTTCCTCCAACGGTTCTATGCCGGCGTTTGTGACGGCTTTAGCGGATTGGTGGCCGGCAGTCCGGCCTGGCGTTGGGTGATTGCCTGTCGAATTTCGGCATGAATACGGCTGCTGATCGGATAAGCGCAAGCGATGACGATGGCCACAATATTGCACAGCGACGGAACCAGGGCATACAAGACGCGCAGGGTCATCTGAACCTCAGCCGACTGCTGCACATTGGGGGTATATCCGACCACTCCAAGGATCGACAGGCCGGCGCCGATCCCCACGGCGGCTGCGAATTTTTTTGAAATCGACCACAGCCCGATGTATTGTCCCTCCCGCCTTTCGCCGGTTAACAGCTCATCATAGTCAATCACATCGGCCTGGATGGCCGATGGAATGGCCAGGGTGGCACCAAATCCAATGCCGGATAAAAAAACCAGAACACCATAAATGAATGCATCACCCGGGCCGAGGAAAAAGACCCCCACAAACGCTCCGGTGTTGATCGCCATGGAGGCGAGCCAGGCCGCTTTTTTTCCAGTGCGGCGCGAAATCATAATCCAGGCCGGCAAGAAAATGATGCCGGCAACAAAATACAGCATAAGGAAAAAGTCGGCCGATGGCGATTCCAGCACGTACTCCACGTAAAAAAGAATCAATGTTGCCGGCAGATTGTTTCCAATGGCACTCACGGTATATGCAATCAGCAGAATGACAAAGGGGCGATTATGACCCACCTGGCGAAGACCGCGCCAGATGCCCTTCGTATGATGTTCTGCCCCAGGCCGCCGCTCGCGGATAGCGAGCACGCACCACCAGCAAGTTCCAACCAAAAGCGGCGCATAAATGACCGCTATCCAGAAAAATTTGGCGCGCTCTCCGTTGGCATCCGCGGGTAAGTTAAACAGCCATTCAACGAGAGCGGGGGAGCTTGCCGCTGCCAGGGTTCCGGCAATCAGAAATCCATCACGCATGCCAAACAGCGAAGTCCGCTCGTTATAGTCAAATGTGATTTCCGGACCCAAAGATTCGAAGGGCACGACAACCGCTGTCCAGAAAAGAAAAAGGATGTAAATGGTAAACCCGAACCAAACCGTTTCCATTGTCTCTGAAACCGCAGGCGGGTTGAACAAAAGAAACATCGCAACGGCCACCAGGATGGACCCTAATGCGATATACGGGCGTCTTCTGCCAAAGCGGTTTGGCGTTCGATCGGAGAGGTAACCAATGGCCGGATCGGTAATAGCATCAAATATACGGACACTGAACATAAGATAGCCGAGAACCGTAATGTTGATCCCAACCACATCCGTATAAAACTTCGGTATGTAGACATACACGGGAATACCGACCACCGCCAGCGCAAATGCAGGTGCGGCATAGGCCAATTTCGCAGTCCAAGCCACCCGGTCTTTTTTTGCAGTTGTCATTGCTATCCGAGCTCTTTCAAGGACCTATAACGCTCGAGCCGCAAGGGTCGTCGGACCGGATCAGGTTGGAGAGCGAATCGTTCGTTTTCGACTAAGAACGAATTGACCAATAACCAGCAGACGGTTATCGCCATAATCAGTTCAAACATGATATATTATCCCTTCTATTTTTAAGTCTCAGTTTTACAACGATTTGTACCCCTATTCTTAGCATCCAGCCTGACAAAGCAATGGGAGAAAAAACCGGGCATACTGATAGTAAAAACCTATTAAATATATTCTGATTGTGGGGTCGAGCGCCTGTTTGCCTGGCTTCAAAACTTCAGGCGGTTGGTTGCCCGATACGGATACCATGTAGAAAATTTCCTGACTATGGTTCATCTTGGTTGCGTTAAAATACTACTTCGTTTTTTGAGATAGGTTCTAATCAGAAATATGCAATATGGGAGGAATAAGGGTTTGTTAGTACTTCAAACCTATTATTTCATAAAGACCACTCAAGAAACATCAATTATGAATGGTCCGGGAATCGTTTTCAGAAAGGTAAATTTAAGAATTTTGAAGTTTGAGGGGGGATTATCAGAGAATCAACCCAACTTTTCCGTTTGACTGGATTTGGCCGTTTTCCATTTGAACGGGAGATTTTATCGTATTTATGGAGCCATTTGAAAGCCTACAAAACATTGGTATCGAACTGCGTGCGGGAGTCTTCATCAGAATGGAGCAGTTTGAGATTAGCTAACGCTTTACGCAAATTCTGAAAATTGTGGCGGCTATAAATACACAATTCATAATATTCTATATGAGTTTTCGATTACGCTTACAAATCCACAACATAATTCTCTCCCCAAAAAAGCTAATGTAAGAACTTTTCCCGGGTCGTTATATAGGTAGGTTTGAGTGGTACGGTCTAGCCTTTGTCTAGACTTTTGTGCCGACAATATGCATAACCTATTGATATCATGCACAGCATGCACAAAGGGTGACGAAAACCGGTAGCACATAAATATGTCGTATTATTAATGGGTTATAAGATAGTTTGAATGGTGATCAACCTGATTTGGGAGCAGGAAGTCGGAGGTTCAAATCCTCTCGCCCCGACCAAAAAAGTTTTATAATTAAAGCGGGTTAGCTATTTAAGCATGCCCACTTTTTTATTCAATTTTGGAGAAATGTTCCCTTAATCAGTGTATCAAATTATATTTGACGCCACATAATCCTATGATATATATGACCATAGACTGAATCGAGCTCCCAATTCCACCTGACCTGATGCAAACGTTCATTCGTTGAATCGAGCCAGGACCTGCATTCTTATCGAATCTCTCCTCATATCATATATAGACGATTGTCTTATACCAAGCCTGCAGCGCTTGGGTAATATACATGTGTAAGGAGGAAATAATGAATATCGATAAGGTAATATCGAGTTTCGTTTTTGACAAATTCAAAAGCGATTGCTATTTACATGGTTTCCTGAAGACATATATGCAGAAAAAATCGAAACTATCCTCATGCGACGCCGATGAAGCCAGCATTTTAAGAGCGCAATTAAAGGATTACTCAGATATTTTGGGCCAGTACTTAGAAAAGGCTTTGTGTTTTCCTTTAGGGTGTAAAGATTGTGTGGGCATGCAAAAATGCGCAGATTGCATTAAACAAGAGGATTTGGCAGAAACGTTTATAAAATTACGGAAGTATTTATAATCAAACGACTGCTGGTTTCTGGCTTCTGGCAGCCAGGGACGGCTGCCCTACGCTCCGGTTTTCATCTGACCTCTGACATCTGTCTTCTGACTTCTGTCTTTTGACTGACCGCTGAACCTTTATACCTTCTTTGCGTACTTAAGTAGAATGGGGGCGCTGAGGAGGATCAGCAGATCGCCCAGCGGACCGTTACAAAGCATGGTGACAATCGATAGCAAAACCGACCAGATTGCAGCCTCGGATTTTACCACCAAAGCACTGAAAGCTTGGGGAACAACGATGATAGAAATCAAATTAATCACAGCGATAATAATTGCTCCCCACACGGCCCACTTCCGCAAATTCCAAATACCAATTCCAAAAATGATCAGGGGCGCCATCTGCAGCACGTATTTAAAGCCGAGCAGCGAGAGCATTGAATCTGAGATGCTTGGCTCGTAAGCCAGCCATATACTGCCTTTAAAAATACACAGCCACCCTGCGGCCCAGATTTGCCAGGGAAAATCAGCACTCATTCTTTCGGCAGGAAAAATCCGAAACTCACTTTTCTCCATAATCAACTCCAATTAATCTAAGCTAGTGGAATGTTCTTGTCGGGTCAATTAAAAACTCGGCGAATATTGATCAGCTCAGCAAACTAACGATAGACAGGGTGATGATAAGAAATGAAACAAGGGCTCCAGTTAGACCGAAGAAAAAGGGATGACGGAATAAAAATACATCCAATTCGGGACCTGTTTGATCCAGTTTTGCAAACACTCCCCGTGTTTCAAACCAGATGCTCACTTTCTGATCCACATTTCGCATTTTATCAGGGGCAAACAGGAGAAAGCCACCGAGCACAATCCCCAGGATACAAGCAATCTTCGCAACCCAGGCAAAGGCGTAAAAAATAATTTCAAAGATTAGGAAATATTTCTTGGAAACAATAAACACATTGGCAAAGTTTGATATATTCAGATCAAATACGAAAAAGATAAAGGCAAACAGCGAACCGGCAACCATGCATAAGCCAAAAACAACGTGATGGCCGTAAATCAGCGTTTCGGTTTTAATATTCTTATCCAGGAAGCTTATTTTAGGTTCAACGTTGATATTGCGGTTAAAAAAACTGCCGGCGGATTTGGTCAATCTGGGCGAAATCAGAAGTAACAGGGAAAATGCCATTCCCAGAAGACCAAACAACAACGTTAAAATTTTCACTGTTTGTAACCCTATATCCCAGAAAATAT
>JAQYWI010000266.1 GCA_030145015.1 Desulfobacterales bacterium | reverse complement strand
GTGGAAAACGGCTGGGTACACAAAGAGATTTCAGATGCGGCCTATGAATACCAGCGCGGGATTGAATCCGGAAAAATACCGGTTGTGGGATTAAACTGTCAACAGGTGGCGGAAGAAAAACTGCCCATGGATCTTTTTGAAGTACCGGAAACACTCCGCATCCAGGAAGAAAAACTGGAAAAAATTAAAAAGGAACGAAATCCCGACCAGGCCCGGCGTGCACTGGATGCGATTGCAGACTGTTGTCGTGAAGACGGAAACCTGATGGAAGTCATCGTAGATTCAGTTAAATCCTATGTAACCGTGGGGGAAATATCCCGTGCCCTCAAAGACTGCTATGGCACGTGGAATATGCCTCTTTTTTAAAAGGAAACAATGATGCCCAAGCGTATTCGAGTTCTTATTGCGCGTCTCGGAATGGATGCCCATTGGCGCGGTAGTATTATGGTGGCGCGTGCGCTGCGCGAAGCCGGTATGGAAGTCATATATTTAGGAAACCAGCTGCCGGCAGAAATTGTGGAGGCGGCTATTCAAGAGGATGCCGACGTCGTCGGCATCAGCACGCTTACCGGAAACCATATGATCCTGGCCCCTGAGGTCGTCAAACAGCTCAATACCAGGGGGGCTAATGAGAAAGTTGTGATTCTCGGCGGTACGATACCCCCGGATGACATTCCCAAACTCAAAGAAGCCGGCATTGGCGAGGTCTTCGGCTCCGGGACGCCTATTGAAAAAATTATTCACTTTATTACCGCTTCTTCCTATAACCTATCTCAAAATTAGCAGTTCGTCTTGGAAGACAGAGAAAAAAAGTTCCAAAGGTGCTCTAAAGTTAGAAATGCCTAAAATGAGCTAAACTGCCTAAAGTTAATGAATTCAACCCGTCGAGAGCCCCGTGGTCGAACGATCATATTTATAATAAAAGATGGAGCGCCACGCCACGTAGGTGCTGGCGTTGCGTGAGCAAAACCATAATTTTAGGCATTTTAGATCATTTTTAATTTTAGCTCATTATTAGAACCCCTCCAAATCCTCCCAGCACAGCTCAGACTCCACCCTCGCCGACATAACCTTTTGGTCATTTTCAGGTCATGTTGCGGCCATCTGCGTGCACTAATGTAGATCATCGAATATGGTGGAATGTCTGTTTTCATTAACCCCAAGGAGGTATAAACCATGAAAAGAAAACCATTCAGAAAACTCAGTTTAGGAATCATGATTTTGGCATTAACCGGATTCCTGTGGGGATGTGGCCTTGAAAATGAGCTCGAGGCCAAGAACATGCCCGAAATAGAATCCAAGACCATGATGGTTCCGGTCAATTTTAGTGAACTTGCTCAGAAAGTCCGTGGCGGCGTGGTCAATATCCGAACCGTCAAGACGATTAAGGGCGGCGGGCCTGTTTTTCGTCATTTTTTCGGGAATCCATTCGGACAGAAGAACCCCTTTGGTGACCAGGACCGCTCCCGGGATTTTTTCGGACCGCGTCATGAGGAAGGTCCCTCACGGGATTTCAAACAACGAAGTCTGGGTTCCGGGTTTATCATCGACAAGGCCGGCTATATCGTCACCAACAACCATGTGATCGAAAATGCCGATCAGATTAAGGTCAAACTGGCTGATGAAAGGGAATTTGAAGCCGAACTGGTGGGACGCGATCCCAATACGGATCTGGCGCTTATCCGCATAAAGGACGCCTCAGATCTGGTTCCCCTGAAACTGGGAGATTCGGATGATCTTTCAGTGGGCAGCTGGGTGATGGCCGTTGGCAGCCCCTTCGGGCTTGAGCAGACGGTAACCGCGGGGATCGTCAGTGCCAAAGGCCGCGCGCTTGGATCCGGACCTTACGACGATTTCATCCAGACAGATGCGTCCATTAATCCCGGAAACAGCGGCGGACCGCTTTTGAATATGAACGGCGAGGTCGTCGGTATCAACACCGCCATTGTCGCAAACGGCCAGGGCATCGGTTTTGCCATCCCCGTCAAAATGGCCCGGGGCATTGTTGAGCAGCTCCAGGCACACGGATCCGTTACCCGCGGCTGGATAGGGGTCAGCATTCAGGATCTTTCTCCGGAATTAGCCGAATATTACGGAATCAAAGCTAAAAAGGGTGTTCTGGTAGCCCAGGTTTTTGAAGACGATCCCGCCGATAAAGCCGGTATTAAAGCCAATGATGTTATCATTGACGTTGACGGCAAATCCATCAACTCAAGTCGCGATTTGACCCGTACGATTGCCAATATTGAAGTGGGTAAAAAGACGGTCGTTACACTCCTAAGAGATGGAAAAGAGAAGACGGTAAATGTTGAAATAGCAAAACGCGATGATTCAGAACTGCTGGCACAGCGCAAGTCTGAAGATAGCGAAAAACTGGGAATTCGGATTGCAGAAGCAACACCGGAAACGGCCAAACGATTCGGTCATTCGGAAACCGAAAAGGGCGTGCTGGTTGTCGGTGTCGAGCCCGGCAGCAAAGCGGATGAGGCCGGGGTTCGCCAGGGGGACCTGGTAAAAGAGGTCAATCGCAAACCGGTCACCAGCGTGCCGGAACTGCGTTCGGAAGTTGAAAAAGACGATAAAGTTCAGCTGCTGGTGAAAAGGCCGAATGCCGGGTTTGTTGTCATTAAAATTGGCTAAGCACTGTACTTTCAATAAAAACGCCGGCGCGGACATGTCGCTACATTTGTTTGCGGTTGTCCGCGCCGCTGCTGAGCATGCGATGCATTTTTGAGATGGATTCTAGTTTATTTCTGTATCTGCGTCGAATGGAATTTTAAGTGTCGATAGGTTCGCCTTGCACCGACCTGCCTGTTTGACGGCTTCTAACAGCTTGGCCTCCAATTGATCACCTTTCGTTTTATCGCTGGTTGCATCTTCCAGGATTAAAAGCAGCAGGTCATTATCTTCTTTAATGTTGGCGATTAACTTTGTAAGCGCATCCGCCATTTCGTTAACCTGCGATGCTTCTTTATGGAGAAAGTCCTTGCGGCGTAACCATATTTTGCGGGTCAGGTCTCCCTGAGTAATTTTTTGGAACGTTTTGCTAAAATTTATCAATGGTCCCACAATACGATGGGAAATAACGATTTGGAAGATGAACGTCAAGGCAAAGATTCCAACGAAGGCGATGGCTAATCGATCGATGGTGACAATAAAAAACTTGGCCGAAAAATGCTGGGACCACAAATTTTCCGGATTTTGAAAGCTCGCATATAAGGGGACTAATATTATCGCCATTACGACACCGATAACAAACAACAGGAATATCATGTTATAAGTCACCAGTCGCAGTTGAATATCTTTGCGTATTAAAAAGTTTCGCCATTTTCGTTGGTGATTTCCCGTATTCATGTCTTACCGCCCGGTGTTTAAAATTAAATTTTAACGCAACGCTTCTAAGCTGCCCTTTGTTGATCTTTCGCAATTACCTTGAGCAGGGCTTCCACCATCTCCGGATCAAACTGACGTCCGGCTTCCTTTTGAATGAGTCCAAGCGCCGCTTCGATCACCATTCCTTTACGATAAGGCCGATCAGATGAAACCGCATCAGAAACATCTGCCACGGCTAAAATCCTGGCGCTCTGGTGGATCTCCTCGCCCGCAAGACCCGCGGGATAGCCTTTTCCGTCAAAGCGCTCATGATGCTGGGCAATCATCGGAATGATTGCCTTAAAGGCATTGATCGGTTCAATAATTTTGGCGCCTAAGTCAGGATGGCGTTTGATTAATCCAAACTCTTCCTCACTTAGCTTGGCCGGTTTATCGAGTACGGCCAAAGGCACCCCGATTTTGCCGATATCATGCAGAAAGGCACCGCGCTGTAGTTTTTCAAGAGAATCGGAATTGAGATTGAGCGCTTTTCCAATCTTAAGCGCCAATTCGGTAACCCGTTCAGAGTGGCCGGCTGTCCAGGCTGATTTGGCATCGACTGCGCGTGCGAGCGCCTGAAGCGCACCCCAGTTCATCTCCTGTAGTTCCGTAATTAAACTTGAATTTGACAGGGCAACGGCAACCTGATCGGCCAATTGGCGCGCCAGCGTTATATCTTCGGTTGTAAATTGCAGGGATAGGCTGCCCGCCAGCCATAAAATTGCCGCCAGTTTTTTCTTAACCCAAACAGGCAAAATGAGCAGCGTGGGCAGGCGCAAGTGTGAATTCGTCGGGAGATAATGCGGCCTGGGGTCATTGGTTTGAACCATCAGATAATCCGGATGCTGCGCGAGCACCCTGCGTTCATCCGGTGTTACGTTTACCGTTTGCGTTAATATGCTCTGGCGTTCGGATTGAAAACTGTAGAGCACCCGATTGCGGGCAGATGCACTTGCATCGATCAAACTGATGCCGTAGATCCGGCAGGCAACACAGTCCGCGATGCGCGTAATGGCCGCCCTGATGATTTCATCGGGGTCAAGGGTTGATACAACCGCCCGGTCGATTTCAGCCTTGGCCGAAAGGGTTTTAAACTTATGGTTCAAGGCCGCCGCCATTTCATTGAACGCATCGGCCAGATCTTTAAATTCGTCATGACGGGATACACTGACCGGCTGACTAAAATCTCTAACGGCGATGCGCTGGGCGCCTTCTTTCAGCGCGCCAATCGGCACCAGATTTTTGCGGATGTTTACAATGCTAAGCCACAGCACCACCATGAGGGTTAGAATAATGATCGCGGGGAAACTGATTCTAAACTCGGCCAGGGGTGCAAACACATCCGATTTCGGTTTGAAAAGAATGACCGTCCAGTGCGGCAGTTTAAAGTGTGGTTTCAAAAACATCTGCGTGTAACTGGCAATAAATTGTTCCCCATCGGCGCTAAATTCAAAATGCCCCGAAGTCGATGCTTGCGTGTTTGATTCCAACAGGCCGGCGATTTTTGCCAAATTGGGCCGGGAACTATGCAGCAGCCGACGGGATGAATCCAACACACAAAATTCGGTATCCAATGGCAGGTTATCCATCTTTTCGGTGGCCCATAAGTAATTATGATTAATCTCACCGACCCAAAAGCCCCGGGCAGCTTTTTTGGAATCTACCAGACGCAGCATGATAATCGAAGGCTTTGATGACGAAACATTGAACTCCGCCAGTAATGGATAACCCGACGACAAATGCTTGATATCTTCGGATGTCAGCTGCATGGGTGGTATCACCTGCTGGTTAAGAAGGGGCTGCGGTTCATTCGGGCGTCTAATAAGGGTAATACGGCTAAACCGTTCTTGGAGTCGATCACGGAGCAACGCATCCAAATCGTGGGGTTGGATGCGTTTCTGATTTTTGATCACGGAACCGATGAGTTTCAATTCATTTTCAACCAATTCCAGGCGATCAACTAATATTTTGGCCTGGGATTTAGCGGCATGGCGCAGGCCGTCAAGCGCCTGAACTTCAAGATGCCGGGTCACTTTAAAGTATGCCAGAACGGCAACACACCCAACCGGTACCAGCGCACAGGCCACAAAAGTTGCAAAAATGCGCTGTGATATTTTGCTGCTGAAAGTTTTTATTTCTAACCGCATGTGCCTCTTTCGGGCTAGTGTTTCTCTGCCAGATCGCAGTAGTTTCCATTATTGGCGCGCACAATATCGTCGCGGGCCTCTTTTCCGGTAAACTGAGCGACGGTGAGACCATCCCGGCCCATGCTTTACAGGTCAAAGTCTGAGTTGACCGGATTGGCATTTTTGTCTCTGCGCCGCTTGCCGTTGAGTCCGGGTGTTGTGCCGCCCTCGATCCTCATATACCGATACGGACGGCCCCACGGATCGGTAATTTGGTCCATGCCAATATCGCCTAAACTATCGGGTAATACATCATTTTCAGCCATGTAATTTAAGACTGCCTTTTCGATCATTTTGATTTCGCTGATCGCCACGGCAATTTCGGCCTTGTATCGCGAATTGAGATAGCTGGGTATCGCGATGGCAGCCAGAGTACTGATGATCGCCACCACGATCATCAACTCCATAAGCGTAAAACCTTCAGAACATGACCTGCGATGATGTCCGCTCAAACCTGTCGGTTTAACCTTCACGAGTCCCGTCTTAAATGGTCGCATAAATAATTTTGCAGACATGGCTTAACGTGTTTTTGCCGAAAAGGGCG
>JAQYWI010000265.1 GCA_030145015.1 Desulfobacterales bacterium | reverse complement strand
AAGAAGCAATTCATGTGCTTGCAGGAAATGAGTCACTAAAGGCACAATCAAACAGTATCAAACAAATGCACCGGACGTGTAAACGCGCCGGTGATTTGAGGTGTTACCGAGCACAACGGCTATCATTCTATTCTTTCGTAAAAATTCACCTTCCGTTCGCTAATCCCAAATTTTTTTCATTTCATTGTAGATTCCATCAGGCACACATATGTCACTAATATTAATTTTACCATTAATATTAGAAATTTAGATACTATTTAATAAAAATGTGCTTGCTGGTTGTCAAAAAAAAGTTAGCGTCTATTCCCTCCGGTTCTTTGCATGACCACCTCAGTGGCTTTGAGGTAATCCCGCTATACTATCAGATTTTAAGCATATTATGCACGAACGTTCCCCTTCTATTCGGGTTCAGCTGCGGTGGGGAATGGCGGTGGGACCGCGGGACTGGCGCTGATCCGGGAGTATGATCCCCGGGGATCCTGGGCCCGGCCCCCGGAAAAGTCCGCCACCGATCCCTGAATTCCGCCCTCCCGTCCGATGAGTTTTTTCCTTGACAAATTCCGGCGAACTTCCTATAAATTTTTTCTCTTTGGCTACTTTATAGCTAAATTATAGTTAGATTATAGCCGGAGACTCGCCGCCCCGAGCATAGGGATGGCGCGGATCGTCACTAAAATCATAAAGAAATTCGATCGCTTTACAGAGCCACCCTGCCGTCACCGGGAATTCGGCCAGTGCCAACCTGGAACACCGGTGGATGCGGGCCCGGAGAGGAAATCAACGCGTTCCGCCAACTAGGAGAGAATATGGCCGCCCCTAAAAGAGAAATAGGCCTGAAAGAGATCAGCGGGAAGCTGGAAGATCCCGGTAAGCCCCCCAAGACCAAATTCGGCATCTTCGGGGAAGAGATGATCGAAAAGGAAGTCAAACGGAGCGGAAACACCGGCCGGGTCTACTTGCCTTTGGATTGGGTGGGCAAGCACGTCAAAATCATTCGTGTCGATTGAGGGAGAGAGGGATGGCCTTTAAATCAATCAAGATACGCAAATTGGGCATCGAAGACCTCGAGCAGGTGCTTCATATCCAGAAAATCATTACGGCTGCCAGGTGAACGCAGTGGAATAAATTCCCTTTTCGAAAAAATTCAATGGCTTTTACAAAAATATACTTTTTTCTTGACTTGTAATTACAATATAGCTACATTGTAATCACATTTTAAGTATCAACCTCCATCCGACGGGTGAAGGCCGTTTTGGATTAAGTGCGTGTAACCCATAATTAATCAAAACGTATGCCACGGATTCAGGTAATCTAGAAGGGGAAAAAAATGAGGCACGCAGAGACAGGATTTAATTTAGAAATTGATCTATCCCGCAGAAGCATTGAGCGGGTAGCAACCGATCCAAAATTGACCGAACTTCATCTGGGGGGTCAGGGTACTGCCGCGAAGATACTTTGGGACAGGGTTCCTCCTGAAGTTGAACCCTTTTCTCCCGATAATCTACTCATATTCAGCAGCGGTCTTTTACTTTCAACACCGATACCCGGTGCCAATCGTACCGCTGTCGATACCTTTTCTCCCCAGACAAACCTGTATTCACATTCATTGTTTGGCGGATTTTTTGGACCGGAACTGAAACATGCCGGGTACGACAAAATCGTCATTCGCGGTAAGGCCTCCGACCTGGTTTATTTGTGGATACACAATGACAAAGTCGAAATACGCGATGCCGGCCATCTCCAGGGCATAGGGGCTCTGGAAGCCGGTGAACTCATCAAGGAGGAGTTGAAGGAACCCGAAGCCCAGGTGGCCGCTATCGGCCTGGCCGCTGAAAACAGGGTATATCTGTCTACCATCGAACACGCCAACTCCAGCGCCTCTCGAGGGGTAGGGGTGATCATGGGAGATAAAAAGTTAAAAGCGATCGCTGTTCGTGGAACAAAGGACATCAATGTTGCCCGACCGGCTGAACTTTTTGAGTTATGCAACCCCATGTATCAGGCAATTTATGATAACCCGTATTGTGGGGATGTTTTTTTACATGAGGATGACGAAGAGTGGCACGTCAATAATTTCGCATGGGGCAATGCGCGTGAGCGCCAGAAAGGGTATTGGAACAAAGAACTTGAAGAGAAGTGGGCGGCGATTAGCGACAGTGTACGGCTTCGATGGACGGCCTGTTATAACTGTCCGAAGGATTGCCATCAAGCGATTTCCTACCCGGGACGGCCAACCTATTTCTTAAAATGCTACAGCAAACTGACCTATGCGATGGCGGCTTATAAAGAGCTGGATTTTAATTATGATATCCTTGGCGTTACCCAGGAGTACGGACTGGACGGATTCTCAACGCCGCAACTTCTCGCCTTTGCCATCGAACTTTACGAAGCCGGCATTTTAACCGACAAGGATCTGCCCGGATTTCCGTCCGATTCCGGGGAAAGATTTTTCTATCTGGTTGAAAAAATTGTTCGGCGGGAAGGGGTTGGCGATGCTTTAGCCAACGGTGTTTATTGGGCAGCCCGACAGATTGGTAAAGGCGCAGAAGAATATGATCACAATACCATGAAAAAATTTGAGCAGGTGCCGCTCAAGCTGAAAATGATAAATTACCCCTATTTCCTTATGTATGCCACCGGTGAGAAGATGTGTATCACCCAGGTCGAAGGGTCCTACCCCCAGGCACCCATTGCAGATAAGAAAGAGAGGGAAGCGTTTGTCAAGAATTGGGACGCAGCGCCTGAAAAGTTTAAAAAATGGTTCGCTGAATGGGAGCCACGCACACATCCATCGATTGAAGCGTCTGTCAACATTACCGATTGGAATGAGACGATGCATTATATTGATGACGCCATCGGGACCTGCGCCTTTTTGTCGTCATTTAGAGGCCAATTCGGCGGGAGGCCTCCGTATCACCTTTATAATTTACCTGATTTCATCTCGCATGCCACCGGGATGGATATTGATACCGACGCACTCTGGGAAATAGGCAGAAGAAACCGAACGCTGGTTAGGGCCCTTAATATCAGAAGAGGCTTAAGAAGAAGTGATGAGAAGCCTCCTGAGGACCACTGGAAGATAAGAGATCCTGAGATAGAAACCAAATTGCTTGACGCCTATTATGAATTCAAGGGGTGGAACAATGACGGCATTCCGACCAAAGAAACGCTGGACGAACTGGGCCTGGATTACGTGAGCGAAGACTTCCTGGAGAGGGGTATCCTGACAGATAGTGAAGGTGCTTCTACCAAAGGGGCTTCGGCGGAAAAAGAGCAGAACTAAATATCCGACCCCAGCGGTCGGCTTTGGTCTAAGCCCAGAAGGTATGATATAAGCACATGCGATTGGCAAAATTCGAAATCCGAATTTCGAAATTCGAAACAAATTCAAATATAAAAAATCCTAATGACCAAAACAAATTCATATTCGCGATTTCAGATACGCCTATTGTTTGGATCATTTGAATTTTGGTCATTAAATATTGTTTCGGATTTCGTGCTTCGCATTTAGAGTATTCACATTACTTAAGGCAGAGCCAATTAAATCTGACCTCGCTCTGAGGACCAGGTATTCGATGCTGGAATAAAAAGAAGGGAGTCGTAACCGTGACGGATGGGTCAGAAAAGAAAATAGTTAAACAAATAAAAGTCGATCTGGATAAATGCATTGGTTGCCGGGCATGTGAGATCGCCTGCTCTGCATTTCACGCTACACCGAAATATAGCAGCATAAATCCGGCCAGATCCCGGATTCGGGTGGTTATAGATGAGCTGAACGATTGTTATGTCCCGATACGCGCCGGTGATTATACGCCGGCTGAATGTACCGGCAGACATACGTATACGATTAATGGAAAGCAATACAGACAGTGCAGCTTCTGCGGGGTTTCCTGCCCGTCCAGGGATCTTTTCAAAGAACCCGATTCCGGTCTGCCGCTAAAATGCGATATGTGCGAAGACGATCCGCCTTTAGAAGAGCCCATGTGTGTCCAGGTGTGCCCACATGACGCTCTGACTTACGAAGAAAGGGAAGAGGAGGGCGAAGAAGAACCGACTCGGGAGGAGCTTGAGGTCGGATTGGAATCATTGGCAAAAAAACATGGGGTGAAGAAGGTAACGGATGCCATTGCCAGAATGTCGAAGAAGGACTAGAAGTGGTTTCAAAACCTCATTTAACACCGAATATCTTCGTTGCGGACCTCCTTAAAATGCTCATCCGCCAGAATGTGTGGCGGACTGCGCTTTTTCTTCGGCCCGCACCTCCATCTTCGGCGCGATCTGAGTTTTTGAAACCACTTCTGAAAAATACGAAAAACAAAGAGGATTTATAAAAACAGTGGAGACAGTAGCCCCCTTCCAAGAAGTATTAGATGAGATCAAAGAGGCCGGTGGAGCAGCCTACAAATTTTGCTATCAATGCGGATTATGCGATACGGTTTGCCCGTGGAATAAGGTTAGAACCTTTAGCATACGCAAGATAATCCGAGAGGCCGCCTTTGGTTTGACCGAGGTAGAAGATGAGGATATATGGCGTTGTACGACCTGCGGGATGTGCCCTCAGGAGTGCCCCAGGGAAGTAAAACAGATAGAAATTGGGGTATCCTTACGCAGGTTCGCTTCGGAATATGAGGTTTTTCCTGCTTCTGTCCGTTCTGCCCGCACCGCGAGAGCAAGCATCATTTCTGAAGGCAACCCCTTGCAGGGAGAACGGAAAAAGAGGGCGGATTGGGCGGAAGGTCTGTCTGTCAAACCGTTCGCCGAGGGGATGGAAGTTTTATTTTTTGCCTGCTGCTACCTCACCTATGACCCCCGAATGAAAAAGGTAGGTGCTGCCACAGCCGATATCCTTAACAGGACAGGAGTGAATTTTGGGATTCTTGGCACCAAAGACAGTTGCTGTGGCGAAAGCATTCGCAAGACGGGAAGTGAAAAAGTATTCAAAAATTCGGCCCGGGCAAACATCAAAAACTTTATCGATAATGGCGTGAAAAAGATTTTTGTCTCTTCCCCGCATTGCTACCACACCTTTAAAAACGAGTACCCCGAATTTATGGTGAACTTTGAGGTCGTTCATATCTCCCAATATTTATCCCAGCTTATTAATGCGGGGAAACTTGAGCTCACCAAGGCGTATGGGAAGAAAGTCACTTATCATGACCCATGTTACCTGGGTCGACATAATGGCATATATGACGAACCCCGAGACGTTTTAAAGAAGATACCGGGTTTAGAACTGATTGAGATGCCTGATTCGCGGGAAAATAGTCTGTGTTGCGGAGGCGGTGGCGGCAGGATCTGGATGGACACGCCCCAGGCTGAAAGATTCTCCGATCTCAGATTAAAACAAGCGCATGAGGCTGGCGCTGAGGTGCTGGTTACTGCCTGCCCATATTGCATCACCAATTTTGAGGAAAGCAGGTTAAACCTGGAGTATGACGAAGTCTTGGAGATTAAGGACATCACAGAAATTATCCAGGAAGTGATTTAAGTGAACGAAGAAACCTGAAAAGGACAAAGAAAAGTGGAAAACGAACGAGTTGAAGAAAATTTTTTTGACAGTCCCACGGACAGCAATTTTGGAGATGTTCTGATTGTCGGTGGAGGGATCAGCGGTATTCAAGCCGCTCTTGATCTTGCCACGACAGGTTATAAGGTTTATTTAGTTGAAAAGGGGCCGAGCATTGGCGGCCATATGGCCCAGCTTGACAAGACCTTTCCCACCAATGACTGCTCTATGTGAATACTCTCGCCCAAACTGGTCGAGGTCGGCCGGCATCCCAACATAGAGGTTTTGACCTATACTGAAGTTGAGCGTGTAGAGGGGGAACCAGGAGAATTTAAGGCCACCCTGATTACAAAGCCCAGATATATAATAGAGGACAAATGCACGGGTTGTACGACTTGTGTAGAATACTGTCCGGTCAAGGTCCCTGATCCATACAATCAAGACTTATCGACGAATAAAGCCGTCCATGTATACTTCTCTCAAGCAATTCCGCTTATTACATATATTGATGAAAACTGTCTTTACCTTAAAGAGAAGAAATGTCTTATTTGCGAAGGCGTCTGTAAGAATGACGCCATCGATCTTCATCAAGAGGCCAAGAAGATAGAAGTAGAT
>JAQYWI010000011.1:2436-56610 GCA_030145015.1 Desulfobacterales bacterium | reverse complement strand
TTTTATCAATGGAGGAAAGAATTAATGGTTAAACCGTATCAGGAATTAAGACAAATAATTGAAAACAAGGACAGAGGGTTGCGCGAAAAAGTGATGTCTCTGGAAGAAGCCGTGGGGATAATCAATGATGGTGATCACGTCGCTTCAGGCGGCTGTCATTACTCCCGGACTCCCATGGCGGTTATCTGGGAGATCATCCGCCAAAAGAAAAAGGATCTGGTCTACTCCCGCAGTATCACCTCAACGGAAGGTGATCTCCTGCTGGTTGGCGGGGCGACGAAACATATCGTCACCAGCTGGTTCAGCCCGGGTGTCACCTGGGGCGTTTCGCGGGTAATGCGACATTACATGCAGGAGGGGCTTGCCAAGTTTGAGGAATGGAGCCATATGTCCCTGGGTCTGCGCTACCGTGCCGGCGCCATGGGTATCCCCTTTATGCCCACCCGGGTCATGATGGGATCAGATCTTTATCCACGTCTGTCCGATATCAAGGAAATGACCTGCCCCTACACCGGCGAGAAGCTTGCTTTAGTGCCGGCGCTCAATCCGGATGTTGCCATTCTCCATACCCAGCGCTGCGATGCTTACGGCAATGTCCAAAGTGAGGGCATCCCTTTTATGGATGCCGACATTGCCATGGCCGCAAACAAGGTCATCATCACCACCGAAAGAGTCGTCAGCAATGATCAAGTTCGCAGAGCGCCCGACCGAACCACCATCCCCTTCTTTTGCGTCGATGCGGTGGTAGAGGTCCCTTATGGTTGTTTGCCGCACGAATGCTACGGACAGTACGAACCCGATTATGCCCATATGGATACGTATGTAAAAATCATGATGGGCAAAGGGCCCGATGGCGTCAAAGAATATTTGGATCAATATGTGTACGGTCCGGCAACCTGGAATGACTATCTGCAGATGATGGATTTTAAGAATGTCCTCGAGGCAACCACCAATGGAAGGGGGATTTACAATGACTAAAACAGATTACAATACCGCCGAGCTGGTTACGGTTATGAGCGCCAGAGCCCTCGATGACGGAAAAATCGTTTTCGGAGGGGCAGGCATGCCGCTGGTTTCCTGCATCCTGGCCCAAAAAACCCATGCACCGACTTTGACGATTCTTTTTGAAGGCGGCGTGATTGGCCCCTTTGTTGAAGCCGGCAAATTGCCTCCCTCAACCAACGAACAGCGCTGCGCACGCAGGGCCAACATGCTGCTTTCGATCACCGATGTTCTGCTGCTTCAGCAAAGGGGTTATGTGGATTATGGATTCCTTGGCGGTGCCCAAATCGACCAATACGGCAACCTGAATAGTTCTTTTATCGGGAATCCCGACAAACCCAAAGTGCGGCTTCCCGGAACCGGTGGCGCCAACGACATCGCCAGCCTGGCATCTAAAATCCTGGTCGCTATGCATCATGAGAAAAAGCGCTTTGTCGAAAAAGTGGATTTCATCACAACCCCCGGCTACCTGCAGGGAGCAGACAGTCGCGAAAAAGCCGGGTTGCTCGTGGGTGGTGTCTACCAGGTGATTACCCATTTAGGTATTTTCGGCTTTGATAAAAAAACCCGCCGGATGCAGGTCGAAGCCCTGCACCCCGGAGCGACTCTGGAAGCGGTCAAAGAAAGAACCGGCTTCGAGTTGATTATTCCGGACGACCTGCCCTTTACGGAGCCGCCCACTGCGGAAGAACTGCAGATCCTGAGGGAACTGGATCCCGAAAAGCGATACACGACACCCAAGCAGGAATAGAGGAACAGGCCGGATGGATCAAGCCAGAAGAAAAAACCTTCAATATCTTTTTAAGCCCCGTTCCATCGGAATCCTGGGCGCTTCTGCAGATCTGAATAAAGTCAGCGGCCGGCCGCTTGCATACATGCTGCGCTTCGCCTACCCCGGTAAAATCTATCCCATCAACCCGAAATATGAAGAGATCGCGGGCGTTCGATGTTACCCCAATCTCAGCGAAGTTCCCGCTGACATCGATATTCTGATGGCCATCATTCCGTCAAAAGCGATCCTGCCCAATTTGGAAATCGGGCTGCAAAAAGGGGTCAAGGCCGCCGTTATCATTAGCGGCGGTTTCGCCGAAACCGGAGAAAAAGGCCGCAAACTGCAGGCAGAATTGAGCGCCTTTGCCCGTAAATCCGGGATGCTCATTTATGGGCCCAACACCACCGGATTTCTCAGCCTGGTAAACCGTACGGTGGCAACCTTTTCCCAATCTCTTGAGGTCATCGATGATATGGCCCCGGGAAAAACGGGTTTGATTACCCAGAGCGGCGCCTTTGGCGCAACCATCTTCGTTCGTGCCGTCAGGGTCGGCCTGGGGCTCAGCCACTGGGCGGCCACCGGCAACGAGGCCGATCTGGAATTCTGTGATTTCCTGGAATATATGGTCGATGACCCCGACACCGAAGTCATTGCCGGTTTTTTGGCCGGGGTCGAAGACGGCCAAAAACTTATGCGCGCGCTGGACCGGGCCGCCCAAAAAGGCAAACCGGTGGTCCTGCTCAAAGTCGGGAACACCGAAGCCGGAAAAAGGGCTGCCCACTCTCATACCGGTGCTATCGTCGGATCAACCAAAGCCTACGAAGCCGCCTTTAGACAAAAAGGGGTGGTGGTTGCCAGGGACATCGGCCAGCTGATCGATTTTTCCATGGCGCTGGCCTCTACCGCCCTACCCCGGGGCAAAAAAGTGGGGATCATGACCGAATCGGGGGGTGGCGGGGTGCTGCTGACGGAAAGATGTGCGCAGTTGGGATTGGAGGTATCCGAGATCCACGGCTCGACCCTTGAAAAGCTAACGCAAGTGGTCCCATCGCTGGGCTCGGTCAAAAACCCGGTGGATTTGACCGGGCAGAGTTTGAGTAACCCGGCCCTGGTAAAGGGGGCTCTTGAGGTGATGTTTGCCGCCCCGGATTTTGATATGCTGGTCCCCCTGCTGCTGATGTCCAAAGCCACGGCAGAGCAGAAGGCCCGTGATTTGCTGAAAATCGTAAACCAGCGCAAAGACATTCAAAAATCGTTAATGGTGTGCTGGCCGGAAGGCCCCAAGCAATGGATCCAGTGGCTCATGGACAAGGGTATTCACGTTGCTGTCACACCGACCCGCTGTGCGTGCACCTTAAATGCCCTGGCAACATATGCTGAATTCCTCAGACACTATGAGAGCTCCCAGGCAGCGGCCTCAACCGGATTACCGAATTTTCCGGTGGATCGCAAAGAAAAAGCATTTGCGGTTATTCATGCGGCCAAACAAAAGGGTACAAACCGCCTGAGTGAATATGAAGCCAAAAAGCTTCTGGCCGCCTACGGCATCCCCGTTACAGAAGAAGTACTGGCTGCTTCTCTTGATGAAGCCGTTGAGGCCGCCGGCCGCATCGGATATCCCGTGGTTGCCAAGGTCATCTCAGAGGAAATTCCCCACAAAACCGAAGCCGGGGTTGTGGCGCTCAATATTAATTCCCCGGATGCCTTGCAGCAGGCATACAATCAGATATTGGAAAAAGCGAAGGCCAATCGCCCCGATGCCGTCTTGGAAGGTGTTCTAATTCAGGAAATGGTATCGGCCCAGGGCGTAGAAACCATTGTGGGTGTGTCCCGCGAAGATCCGTTTGGCCCGACCATTATGTTCGGGCTGGGCGGCATCTTTGTGGAGATATTAAAAGATGTGGCCATACGCATATTACCGGTATCCCAAAAAGATGTGCAGGATATGATTCAACAGATTGAAGGCGCCCGCATACTCCAGGGCGCACGGGGCCGCAAACCGGCTGACGTGGCTGCGCTGGCCGAGGTGCTCCTTAAAACCGCCTGTCTCGCGGATGAGTTAAAAGGCGAAATCGCAGAACTAGACATTAACCCGTTAATCATTTTAGAAGATGACCGCGGGGCCAAGGCAGTCGATGCCCTGGTTCTGTTACAGTAAGGATGAGTAACATTCGTAACGTTGCTCCGGATGGTGGAAATTATCCTTAACAAAATCTTAACTTTATTTCGAGCGTTTGGTGTCAGGTGTCAGAGGTATTATTAGACGGCTCCCGAGTACGAGGACGAGGACGAGTAGAATGAGGAGAATAAAATATCGTCCTCGTACTCGTCCTCGTACTCGAAAACTGACTGAAACCTGACACCTGAAACCAAGAAAAGATATGAAAGACTTTAAAAAGAAAAAGCTCACAGAACCAAGGGCAGAAGACCCGGATCTTATTTACCTGAGAGGTTACTGTCGAGTATGTAACCGCCATTATTTTTACAGAAACAACCTGGATACAGGTCATCTCCAATTCCGCCAGCATCACGGTGGAATCTGTCAGAATTGCAATTACGCCTGCGCCAGGATTAATTCAAAAAAGCGCCTTTAATTATGATTATCGACTTTCATGTCCATACGGCTTATTACCGCAGCCGCACACCGGCTTACATGGAGCTGCTGCGCCGGGGATGGGGCGATCGCATGGACTGGATGCTTGAAACCTACGCTTCCCCGGAAGCCTTTGTCGGGCTTATGGATGAAGCCGGTATTGATTATGCGGTCATACTGGCGGAACTGGCACCGATCACTTCAGGAATCGCCGCGAATGAGGATGTCGCCCAATTCTGCTCCCACAGCCCGCGCCTGATCCCTTTTGCCAGTATTGACCCCAATACCGCCGAAAACCCTGCAGATGAGCTGGAAAGGTGGGTCCGCGATGCGGGCTTCAAAGGATTAAAACTTTATCCGACCTACCAGCACTACTACCCCAACGACGCCAAAATCTACCCGCTGTACGCCAAGGCCCGGGAACTGGAGATCCCGGTGTTAATGCATATCGGTTCATCCATTTTTACCGGCGCCAGACTGAAATACGGAGATCCAATCTACATCGATGATGTGGCCGTGGACTTTCCGGGGCTGAATGTGATCCAGGCCCATAGCGGACGTCCATTCTGGTATGAAAAAGCCTTTTCTCTCGCCCGCATTCATGAAAATGTTTTTATGGAAGTTTCCGGCCTGCCGCCGCAAAAGTTGTTGACCTATTTCCCGGAATTGGAGCGCATTGCGCATAAGATAATCTACGGCTCCGACTGGCCGGGAGTGCCCACTTTTAAAGAGAATATAGAAGCCTTGCAGGGCTTGAATATAAATGCGGAAGCCAAAGGAATGATCCTGGGTGAAAACGCGGCCCGCCTGCTAAAATTATAAGGAGAAATTATGGAAAGCCGCTACTATGATCCTGAGATAGAGACTGCCTCACGGGACGAGCTCAGGAGATTGCAGGAGCGCAAACTCAAGGCCATCGTTCAACACGCCTGGGACCAGAGCCCATTTTATAAAAGGAAATTCGAAGAAGCAAACATCACCCCGGATAAGATTCGCTCGCTGGAGGACATATCTAAGTTACCTTTTCTGACCAAAGAGGACCTGCGTAAAGACCAGGAAGCCAATGCGCCCTGGGGCAGTATGCTGGCGCTGCCAACCGAGGAAACCCAGAGGGTTCACATGACCTCAGGGACCACCGGCACCCCCATTAAGATCCTCGATACGCCGGAGGATTGGTCAAAATTCTGCCATATATATGCCCGTATGCTTTATGCTTACGGTATTCGCAAAGCCGACATGGTCATGCCGGTATTCAGCTTTGGTCCCTGGATCGGTTTCTGGGCGGGCTGGTATGCCTGCCAGGAAATCGGCTGCCTGCTTTTCGCATCCGGGGGCATGAAGACCGATCAGCGCATCAATGCCCTGGCGACCTACCCGATCACAGTCATTGGCTCCACCCCGTCCTATGCCATTCATATGGCTGATGTGGCCCGCAAAAACGACATCGATCTTTCCAGGAAAGCCCGGATCAGGCTCTCCTGGCACACGGGCGAACCCGGAGCCGTCATCCCCGGTGTAAAAGATAAGATCGAAAGTTCCTATGGCTGCAAGGCATTTGACTTTCTGGGTTCCACCGAAATCGGTCCCTGGGGGTACAATTGTGAATTTCAATCGGGCGTAACCCATGTAAACGAAGATTGGGCCTACCCGGAAGTTCTGGACTTTGAAACCGATGAACCCGTGGGCCCCGGCGGAACCGGCGAGCTGGTATTGACCAACCTGGAAAGACGGGCCACGCCTTTTCTACGGTATCGTACACGCGACATTGTGACCGTGTGCGACCGAACATGCCCATGCGGGCGCACCCTCTTCGCTTTGGAGGGCAGTGTCCTGGGTAGACTGGATGACATGAAAAAAATCAGGGGCATCATTGTATACCCGAGTAAAATAGAGGAGATCGTTAGGGAGTTTGAAGACGTTGATGAATTTCAAGTGGTATTTAAAAGAGAACATGATCTTGACGAAATTATTGTCAAAATCGATCCTGTTCCGGAACTGGATTCCAGCTCACTGAACGCGTTCAGGGATAAAATCGCCAAATCCCTGCAGATCGGTCTGAATATCCGCGCCAATGTGGAAATGCTCGAACACGGCACGCTCCCCCGGTGGGATCACAAAGCCAAGCGCTTTGTGGATGAGAGAAAGGATATACCGTTCTAGAATCAGGTCTTAGGTTTCGGGTGTCAGGCTCCTGGTTCATAGGTTAGATAACAGAAGAAGAGGTCAGACGGTATTGTTAAATAGTTGATTAGTTGAATAGTTAATTAGTCAAAGGATTCAATCCATTTTTAACTATTTGACCATTCGACCAATTAACGAATCGACAAAACTCGCGGACCAGTGGCCAGGGACCAGAATAAAGGAGACAAATGAAAACCGAAGTGGAATCTACGACCAGAATCGTTGGTCCCCAGGAAAAATTTGACCAAAGAAATCAGATGCACACCCAGGCGGCCATCGGCGGGTTGGGTGAAAAAGTTAAGGAGCGCTGGACCCGGGAATCCATCGATCCGTTCAGGCGCATCTTTTATCCTGAAACAAGGGCCATGAATGTGCCCATGCGATCCTGGCGCAAGGTGGCCGATGGACCCCTCAATCCGAATAAGATCGAAGTTTCAGATCCCCGGCATATGGCCAAGATTATCAAAGGGGCGGGCCGTTTCCTGGGGGCTGACCTGGTCGGCATATGTGAGTTAAACCAGGCGTATGTATACAGCCACACCGGTCTGCGGATCGATTTTGCCAAAGGCGTGGACGGTCAGGAGATCAATCTGCCCCACAAATATGCCGTCTCCCTGGCGGTGGAAATGGATTACAAAAGAATGCGCTATGCCCCCGGCTGGATCGATAATGCCGAGGTCGGCCTGGGTTATCTGAATGCCGCCAAGGTAGCGGTGTCTCTCGCGGCCTATATCCGGGAGCTCGGATACCCGGCCAGGGCCCATTTTTTTATTAATGAGTGGGTCCAGCATGTTCCCATTGCCGAGGCCGCCGGATTGGGAGAGCTGGGCCGACTGGGCCTTCTGATGTCGCGTGAATTCGGCCCCCGACAGCGACTCTCCACCGTCACCACCGATCTTCCCCTTGCGGTGGATTCGCCTGTTGATATCGGTGTGGTCAAGTTTTGTGAGATTTGCGGAAAATGTGCCCAGAATTGTCCTTCACAGGCCATCCCCCATGGCGACAAAGTTATGGTCCGGGGTGTCGAAAAGTGGCAGCTTGATGATGAGGCCTGCCAGCGATTTTGGTGTTCAAACCCCAAAAGATGGAATGATTGTGCCCGTTGTGTATCCGTGTGCCCCTGGAACCGACCGAATGTGCTGCATCACAGGCTCGCTGTAAAATCCAACAAGCATTCCCATCTTGCACGCAAATTCCTCCTCTGGCTTGATGATGTCATCCGCGGCAAACGCCCCAGACCCGTGGTAAAGTGGCTGGACTATCGCGAAGGCGGCCGCAGGGCCAAATCGGTTCTGGACCTGATTCGTAACCAGACAAAAGATTAGGGTAAAACCTTTATGGTTTTTGAAGTGCCTAAAGTGACTAAAATGAGCTAAAGTGCCTAAAGTTATGGTGTCGCTTTGCTCATCCATTATATAAATGATCGTTCGACCCGGAGGCTCTCGACGGGCAGAATTCCTTAACTTTAGTCACTTTAGATCACTTGTAACTTTAGCTCACTGTTCTTTATTTCATACCGCATGGCTTTTTTGCCATCAAAACGACGACTAAAAACGAAAGGAGAAAAACTTTATGGCTAAATCGGCAGTGCGTTCAAAAAAGATTTGGAAACCGGTTTTAGGGATATTTTTTTTGGTTCTTGTCGTAACAAGCTTTTGCCTGGGCCCTGTTCAGGTCACCTGGGCGGATTCAAAGGTGGCCGGCAAAGAGGTTAAAATCGGCGCCGCCTGGGGCCTGTCGGGTATGTGGCGTGACTGGACCAAAAAGAACGAAATTGCAGCCCAGATAGCCATTGAAGAGATCAACGCCGGCGGCGGTATCGGAGGCGTTCCGCTGCGGATGGTCACTTACGACACCAGCAGCAAGCCCATGGAAGCCACGCGCATGGTTCGCAAGCTGGCTGAAGATGATAAGGTTCTGGCTATCCTGGGGCCTTTTTCAAGCGGCGAGTGCGAAGTCGCCTTTCCGGTGGGCAATAAGATCGGCATCCCCATGATCTCACAGGCCTCATCCAAGCCGGGCCTGGCCAAAAAGCATCGACCTTATACCTTCCGGAATACCGTCGATGAAATCAAAATGGGTAAGGTGGCCGTAAATGCTTTTATCAAACGATATGATGTAAAAAACGTCGTGGTTGTCCACGATGTCAAAGATGCCATCGGAAGGGTTCTGGGTTCAATGGTGTTGCCGACTGTTTTTAAAAAAATGGGTACGACGATCGTCAATGACGGCGCTTTCATCACCTATCAGACCAATGACTTTGACATGCGGCCCCAGGTCACCAAGTTGAAGACTTATGATTTCCAGGGCATCGCCTTTGGCGGCGTCTATTTCGATGCCATTACCTTTAGCAAGGAGTTGCGGCGCCAGGGATTTAAGCAGAATCTGGTAGGCGGAAGCCCTTTTATCAACGAGTATTTTCCGCAAAAAGGCGGCAAGGATGTAGAGGGAACCTTTGCGCCCTGCACCTTCCATTACTCGATTGCCCCAAAAGGATTTGTGGATAAATTCGTCAAACTTGCAAAAGCCAAAGGCTTTTCGCCTCCCGAACCGATTATGTATGACCACAATGTCTATGATGCGATTTATTTTCTAAAATATGCAATGACACAGATGGGGGTTACCAACAGACCTGGAGAGATTGCTCAAGATCGGGAAAAAATCATGAAAGGGCTCAGCACGCTTAAGGACTTTAAGGGTATTGTCGGACCTGTGGCTTTCAATGCCGATGGCGATGCCGACAAACCCATTTTTGTTGCAGAAATAAAAGATGGAGGCTGGTTTATAAACAAGTAAAACCGTGTCGCGTGCATGCCTGTTCACCCGCAAGTGTGAAGCAGGCATGCACCCTCCGCAATTCTCCCCCGTTAAAACCTAAACATTACCTCCCGAACCCATCGGATCGGCTTCTGAACGAGCGCTCAGTCACAGAGCATTATTTGACTTAATCTGAGACAATGGATAAACTGTTGCCGCTGGTGTCGACAAGTATTTTATAAAGAAACTTAATGTAATAATATCAATTTGTTAAGTATATTTAAAAATCATACGCCTGAAAAACTTGACAAGTCAAAAATAGACGTGTTACCTTAATGATTGAGCGCTCGTTCAGATATCGGGCGATTGTTTCTTTATTTATAGATTCGACATAATATCATGAGGTTACAATGGTGCAACTCAATAGAACCAAGGATATACCCACCCAGGTGAAAAATCCCGAACTGGTGGAGCGCAGGCGACGCCAGATAGCCGATGCGGCTGTACAGCTGTTTATCGAAAAGGGATTCCATAAAACGACCACCCGACAGATTGCCGGCGCAGCAGGATTTTCGATTGGCTCATTGTATGAATACTTCGCATCCAAAGAGGATATTTTATATCTGGTGTGCGAATCCATCCATGCTGAAGTTGAACGGGGTGTCACCATGGTCATGTCGCAAGCCACCGGCGGAAAAGACGCTCTCGGGGCTGTAATCCGCGAATATTTTAAGGTTTGCGACCGCATGAGTGATTTTATTTTACTAATTTACCAGGAAACACAATCGCTGCCGATCCAATGGCAAAAACGCGTTTTAGAGAACGAGCTGCGCATTACGGGCCTGTTTATAGAAGCCCTGGCGCGGATTGCCTCAACCGGAGAACTGCCGAATCTTGATGAACGCTCTCTTGAACTCACGGCGCATAATATTGTGGTCCTGGGGCACATGTGGACGTTCCGGCGATGGTTCTTGACCCATCATTACAGTATTGAA
Source organism: Desulfobacterales bacterium (assembly GCA_030145015.1). The sequence goes on along the minus strand of JAQYWI010000011.1, from coordinate 46,310 downwards.
GACTATATTGACCTTCAGACAAAGCTAATCCTGGGAATGTGTTCCAAAAAAGAACGAAAATGAAAATCTAATCTGATGCAAAGGAGGCGGCATGAATCCTGAAGTTGAAGCTTATAAACCTGAACATAATGTCAGAGTCGTTACGGCAACGTCTCTTTTTGATGGCCATGATGCAGCCATAAATATTATGCGCAGGATACTCCAGGATACCGGCGTAGAGGTTATTCATTTAGGACATAATCGATCGGTTCAGGAGATCGTGGAGGCCGCCATTGATGAGGATGTCCAGGGTGTGGCCGTATCGAGTTATCAGGGCGGACATGTAGAATTTTTCAAATATATGGTCGATCTTTTAAAGGAAAGAGGCGCTTCCGGCATCAAGGTATTCGGCGGGGGCGGCGGCGTGATTGTACCCGACGAGATCAGGGAGCTGGAAGCATACGGCGTTGCCAAGGTTTATTCACCGGAAGACGGCGCCCGCATGGGACTCCAGGGAATGATTAACCACATGGTTGCGCTGATCGATTTTGCGACTGTCGAAAACGACGATTTTGATTTAAGTGCTCTGAACCCGACCAACCCGCTCTTAGTCGCCAAACTGATTAGCGCCGCTGAACAGGCAAAGGCCCGGGGAAACGGGAACTTCGCCGCTATTCGAACTCAGCTTTTAAAAAAGATCGAAAATCGCAAGGCCCCGGTTATCGGTATTACCGGAACGGGCGGGGCCGGCAAATCCTCTTTGACCGATGAACTGATCTTAAGGATGTTGCATGATCTTAAAGATATTCATATTGCCATCATCAGCTGTGACCCCTCCCGGCGCAAAACCGGTGGAGCGCTTTTAGGGGATCGGATACGGATGAACGCGATCAACAACCCGCGTGTTTATTTGCGCTCTCTGGCGACGCGACGGTCCCAGATAGAATTACCGGCGGTGTTAGCTGAAGCCATCGAGGTAACCCAGGCAGCCGGCTTTGACCTGGTCATTGCCGAAACCGCCGGTATCGGACAGGGAGATTCGAGTATTGCCGATTTGGTTGACTTATCCATCTATGCCATGACCAGCGAGTTTGGTGCCGCCACCCAGCTTGAAAAAATCGATATGCTTGATTTTGCGGACCTGGTGGTGGTCAACAAATATGAAAAGCGCGGCGGTGAGGATGCGGTGCGCGATGTTCGCAAGCAGGTCCAGCGCAATCAAAAATTATGGGACAGCGACCCTGAAGAGATGCCGGTATTTGGAACCATCGCTTCCAAGTTTAATGACGATGGAGTCACATCCTTGTATCATGCGATTCTCGATAAAGTTGCCGAAAAATCCGGGGTGAAATTCAAAGCCGGCTTGCCAAAACCGCAAACCAGGACCTCATCTTCCAAAACCATCATCATTCCGCCGGAACGCACCCGCTATCTTTCCGAAATAGCGGAAACCGTCAGGACATACCACGAGCAAACCGAGGAACAGGCCCGAAATCTCAGAAAGGTCTGGCACTTCAAAGAAACGCATGCAACCATCAGCGCAGGTGATTGCAAAGAGGATTCTCCGGAGCTGCTTTCAAAGCTCAAGGATGAAATTAAAAAAGCCGAAGCTGCTCTGGAAAAAGAGACATTGGATTCCATTGCGGAATGGGAAAAAATCAAGGAATCCTACAATAAAGACGAGCTGGTCTACAGGGTTCGGGATCGCGAAATCAGGGTGCCCTTATACACGGAATCATTATCTCACACCCGCATCCCCAAGATTGTCCTTCCCAAATACAAAGATCCCGCTGAAATATACCGCTGGATGAGGGAAGAAAACGTCTCCGGAAGATTTCCATTTACGGCCGGCGTCTTCCCGTTAAAGCGGGCGGACGAAGAGCCCACCCGCATGTTTGCCGGCGAAGGAGATCCCTCCCGAACCAACCGCCGATTTAAAATGCTTTCGGCCGATTATGAAGCCAAACGGCTTTCAACCGCCTATGATTCCGTCACCCTCTATGGATGTGATCCGGATAAGCGGCCGGATATATATGGAAAAATCGGCACCTCGGGCGTCAGCATCTGCACCCTTGATGATGTCAAAGTTCTCTATGAAGGTTTTGAACTCTGCGCCCCCAGCACTTCGGTTTCCATGACCATAAACGGACCGGCGCCCATGATGCTGGCGATGTTTTTTAATACCGCCATTGACCAGCAGGTGGACAGGTTCAAGGCCGAAAACGGAAAAGAACCCTCCAAAGAACAGTATCAAAATATTCGAACCGACGTACTTTCCAACGTGCGGGGTACCATACAAGCCGACATCCTTAAGGAAGATCAGGGGCAGAACACCTGCATTTTTTCGATTGAATTTGCGTTGAGGGTAATGGGGGATATCCAGCAATACTTTATCGATCACAACGTCCGTAATTTCTACAGTGTCTCCATCTCCGGATACCATATCGCCGAGGCCGGCGCCAACCCGATCACCCAGCTGGCGCTCACCCTGGCCAACGGGTTTACTTATGTTGAATATTATTTGTCCCGTGGCATGCCCCTTGAAAGCTTTGCACCGAATTTATCATTTTTCTTTTCAAATGGAATGGATCCTGAATATACCGTCATCGGAAGAGTTGCGCGGCGCATATGGGCCATCGCCCTGCGTCAACTCTACGGCGGATCTCTTCGCTCCCAGATGCTCAAATATCACTGCCAGACATCCGGGCGGTCCTTACACAGCCAGGATATCCAATTTAATGACGTCCGCACAACCCTGCAGGCGCTTTGTGCCATCTATGACAACTGCAACAGCCTGCATACCAACGCTTTTGATGAAGCCATTACCACACCGAGCGCCGAGTCGGTCAGGCGTGCCCTGGCCATTCAGCTTATCATAAACCGTGAATGGGGATTGACGAAAAATGAAAATATGAACCAGGGAAGCTTTATCTTTGAAGAATTGACCCGGCTTGTGGAGAAAGCGGTATTAGATGAATTTGATCAAATCACCAAGCGCGGCGGTGTCCTGGGTGCCATGGAAACGGGCTACCAGCGCAGTAAAATTCAGGAGGAATCTATTTATTCAGAAACTTTAAAACATACCGGCAAACTCCCTATCATCGGCGTAAACACATTCCGGGACCCGGATGCCGATCAGGATCAACTCAACGAGAGCGTTGAGCTGTCCCGGGCAACCGAAGAAGAAAAACAATCGCAACTGAAGCGTCTGGCCGATTTTAAAAAACGTCATGAAAAAGAGGCCCCGGCAGCACTGGAACGCCTGCAGAAGGTTGCCCTGTCCGGCGAGAACGTTTTCGATGAACTGATGAATGTCGTGCGGGTATGCAGCCTCGGACAAATCACCCAGGCGCTCTATGATGTTGGGGGGCAGTACCGGCGCGGCATGTAAGCTTTTTAGGTGTCCGGTTTCGGGTGTCAGGGCACTCTTAAGTTACAGAGATCAGAATACAAAGAACCGCAGAATATCGAAAGAAAGGAAAACTTCATCATTTCCGCCTCCGGCGGATTCGATATTCGATATTCAATCCTAGTATGTTTTGAATCTTTGTTGCATATAGGGAGCCTTTGAACCCTGCCTGTGAGGTCGTAGCGCGGAGCGCGAAGCCCCAAACCTTTTTTTATATTGACCTTTCTGAAATAAATGATATTGGTTTCATATCTTACACTTTAGCTTCACAATATGAAACCAACTGAACAAAATATAACCATATATCGGGTCCAGGCGCTTGAGAGAGCTTTGGACATCCTGGAGTGCTTCAGTTTTCAAAACAGAGAATTGAGCCTGACCGATCTGGTCAATCGTACCGGTTTGAACAAGACAACCGTCAAGCGCCTGATTTCCAACCTTACCGCCCGCGGCTATCTCCAGCGGGAGCCCCAATCCAAAAAGTATCAGCTTGGAATGCGGTTATTTGAAATGGGCGCAATTGTTTTTTCTTCCTTTTCCTTACGCCAGGCTGCAGCTTACCCGATGACCAATCTGCAAAGCGAAAGCGGTGCGACCGTTCTTTTGGGCGTCTCAATGGAGGGGCAGCTGGTATATGTCGACAAACGTGAAGGCGATGGGATGATTCGCATTTCATCGGATATCGGCTGGCGAAGACCGCTGCATTACGGCATGCTGGGGATGGTACTAATGGCCAGCATGGATTCAAAGGATGTTCAAAGGATTCTAAGGGAAAATCCGTTGGAAGCGCATACATCCTTTTCGATTACGGATGACGACGCTTTCAGCCTGCGTCTGGAACAAATTCGAGATCAGGGTTACATTTTGGAGAAAGAGGAAGCCGTTGAGGGTATGGTTGGAATTGCGGCCCCCATTCGGGATTATTCCCGCCAGGTTGTTGCCGCCCTTGGTATAACCTTGCCGATCCATACGCACAGCCCCACGGCCGGATTGGATCGTATGGTCGATTTGGTAAAAAAGACAAGCGAAACTATTTCGTCAAACCTGGGATATCTGAGGGGCTGAGTGTTCAGGGTTCAGAGGTTCAAAATCTTGTTGGATTAGTTTTATTTGTCTCATTGGTTGAATTGGTTGGCTTAGACCGAACCAATCAAACCAATTAAACAAAAAGATGATTTTCTATAAACCCAGTATGCGAACGTTGAGCCTTTGAACTCTGAAAGTTCCTATTTAAATAAATGAGGTGAAGAAATGAAGGATTTTGATTCTCTGACAGTGGGACAGGTTTTAGAAAAAGCTGCCGAACAGGTTCCGGATAAAACCGCCGTGGTGGACGCAGACCAGAGAAAGACCTATAAAGAATTAAATTCCATGGTCGATGCCCTGGCAGCCGGGTTAGCCGAAATTGGATTTAAAAAGGGAGATCGGGTCGCCATATACATGAAAAACTCCCTTGAATTTGTCGTGGCTTTCTATGCACTGCAGAAGTTAGGGCTTATTGCCGTGTGGATTAACCCAATATATCGAATGCACGAGGCAAAATTTGTACTTAAAAATTCGGAGGTCAAAGGTGTATTTATTTTCAGCCGGTGGGAAGGCTATAATTACCTTGAAGATCTTTTGGAAATTAAAAAAGAATTGCCCGAACTTGAAACCATTATCGTCGCCGGACACGGTGAAGGCCAGGGCGTGCATACTTTCAATGCGTTAATTGACCAGGGGGCCGGCAAGACACCCCCTGCTGTTCCCATCGATCCCCAGGAAGACCTCTCTATGCTGCTGTATACCTCCGGTACGACCGGCAAGCCAAAAGGAGCCATGATCAGGCACTATGCCGCAGTGCGCGGGGCATGGTCATATTCGCAAGGCGTTCAGGCGACCTCGCAAGACATCTTTATCGGCTTTTTACCGATGAGCCACTCGTATGGCTGTGGCTCGATTCTGATTCAACCTATCCTGCTGCAATCAACCGTTGTTCTGATGGATAAATTCGAGGTCGAGAAAGCGTTCCAAATTATTGAACGCGAGAAAATTACGCTGCAGCTAGGTGCAGCGCCGCATTACATCCTTGAACTCAATCACAAAAAAAGACCTGATTATGATCTCAGCTCTCTCAGGGCCGGCCTGATTGCCGGAATGGTCGCACCGGAAGGCCTGATTACACGGGTGGAAAAGGAGATGGGCCTCTATCTAACTTCTTTCTGGGGATCCTCGGAGGTCGGACCGGGTTTGGCGATCATGTGCCCCTACCCCTCACCTTTGGAGATTCGAGAAAAATATATCGGCCGGCCGATCACCGATACAAGCGTACGGATCGTTGATTCTGAAACCCGTGCCGAACTGCCGGATGGGGAAATCGGCGAATTGACGCTGAACGGATGGCATGTCATGAAGGGATATTGGAAAAATCCCGCTGAAACCCATAAACAGATTATTGACGGTTGGCTTTTCATGGGGGATCTGACATCCAGGGAAGAAAACGGCTATATCAGAATTTACGGGCGCACCAAAGATTTGATTAATCGCGGCGGGTATAAAATTTACCCCTATGAGCTGGAGTCGTTAATTATCGAACATCCCAAGGTCGACCAAATATGCGTGGTTCCAACACCCAACCCGGTATTGGGAGAATCCATCTGTGTATGTATCATTCCAAGCGCGCAACAAAAGATCTCCTTAGAAGAGATCCGGGAATTCATCAAAGACAAAATTGCACCGCATAAATTACCGGATGAGCTTTGCATCATGGAAGATTTCCCGAAACTGTCCGGCGGTGTAAAAATCAAGAAATTCGGGAAAGGCGGCCTGACCGAACTGGCCAAAGAAGACGAAACCCGAGAGCGCCTTCGAAAGTAAAAGCCCGCACTTACAATTTCAGATATTGTGGCAATTCCTTTATCCGGCCTTGATTGCACCAAAAGCAGCAAAACAAGAATTTTTGTGCAACAGCTCGATATGGCGAAATCCAACTTTTTTTAGCAAGTTTAGCTGGTAAGTGACCGGTTTCGGAGAGTCTTCCTTATCAATATATTCAAAGACTTTGTCTCTATATTCTTTTCCGTTTAAAGCACAAAGGTATTCTCCATACCGTTTCCACATCAAAGAATGGACGGCTTCGATTTCATGAGATACAAGATCCGTAATCCATACGCTCCCACCAGGATCCGTTAACCGATAGATTTTTCTAAATGTTGACTCCCAGTCTTGATCATCACGCAAATGATGTAAAACGGCCGCTGCCACAATGACATCATATCTCTGATCCAACTTGATTTCACGAAAATCGCTTTGAAAAATTCTAATTTTGCCAGTGTTGACTAAAGAAAACCGTTCACGAGCTTTTTCCAGCATCGGCAAACTTAGGTCAACAAGGTCACAATCAAAGGGCGCGGCATACTGAGAAAGTTTTATCGTATTGTTGCCGGCTCCGCAGCCGATGTCCAACACTTTTTGGATGTTTGCGGTCGATTTAAAGGCCGCCTGTGCGATCAATTCCATTGCCAAGGGCGCATCAATTGTCGCTGTCTGTCCGGTATCGAGATTCGAGAACCGTTCAACATCATTATCAAATCGTGCTTTTATTTCATCTATCGATGATTTCTGTTCAAGGGGTGTAATCATAACGCATATCAATCCGGCTATAGTAATTTCATAAAAAGATGCTTGCCATTTTCCCGGTATGACGTCAACTCACTATTTATAGAGAAACCTACAATTCTCAGACTCAATCAAAATATTGCAGATACCAGATGACCTATCGCATCTTCGGTTTTAGTGTCAAATCATAATCTGACAAATCATGAATATGAATAATAAAATTTATCAATCCTTCATTTAATAAACTTAAATTAAAATTTTTATCCAATCAAGAATAAATAATTGATATTTTTGACAATTTTGTATCGACATCGTCTAATAATATCCATATGGGTGATTAACAATACCTCTTTTTTTCGGTTGAAACTTATTTCCAATGTTAACATCGAAAGCCAGGTTAACCGCATGCAAGGGAAAGAAAAACATGAATTAGAAGACAAGAAGTCCATTACGATTAAGATGTCTGCCGAATTAAGGAATCTGCTGGACACCAAAAGAGAATTAACCGGGGAAACCACTGCTAAAATTCTTGAAAGAGCAGTCGCTAACCTGGTTAGCTCAAATCAAACCCAGCCTCCATATGGTAACCATCAAGAATTGCACACCCGTCATTTGCAGGAAATAGCCAAAGACCTCAGGCAAATTGCGCATAAAGTCGATAAGCTTGCTGCTAAAAGAGCTTCTAATAAACATGAGCCATTAAATGTTGTCGTTGTTGGAAAAAAACGCCCGTGGCAGAATCATCCTCAACAGGAAAAAATTTTTCAGGTGGTTCGGGCGATGCACAGGGTAGGTGCAAATTTGAGTATGATTGCCTCCGGCTTAAAGCTTGAAGGACTCAAAAAGAGTACCAGGGGTGGAGAGTGGAGAGAAACGGATGTGGAGACAATTATAGAAGAAATAAAACGAGAGCGTGATTATTTGCCTCCAATATATTCATTGCCGGATAAACACTAGATTTCTATTCTTTTAAAGATTCATCCATATCATTCAATCTATCTTCCTGCTGATCCTTGGCGGAACGTGCTTTGTTAATAGGCGTCCGAATCCTGTTCACCATTTCTTTGGCGGCTTTATCCGTCATTTTTTCAATCGCTCCCTTTTCTGACCCTGACTCTGATTCTGCTTCATTATTATTCGAACAGGTCAGGAGCGCAGCGCCACCCAGGAGCAATGCAAGAACACAGTAAGTCATCATTTTTTTCATAAAAGCATCCCAAAAAGAAATTTCCTGTGATTTCGAAGATAAGCTACTATTTTTGATGATAGCCTATATGCTATTTTGACATGATCTTAAGGTGAGGTCAAATATTGGCACGTCAATTCTCGTATTCATAGAGTGCGGCCAATGCGTTTCAGGGGGTTTCAATAAAAATCTGGCGGAGCAATGATCTTGCGTGAATCGTTATCCCATCTCTGCTTTTCTATCAATCATGATCGGGAAAATTTTCCCAGAACGCTTTGTCTTTATTTTTCCAATCCGATCCGAATCTTTTTTCCCAATAGGCGTCCGTCAGCATCTCCAGCCAATTCAGCCAGGTACTTTTTCCCTTCTGTTTAGCGTCCAGGATAGCATTCAAAAAATCGGTGATACGCGACATTTCTTCTTTGGGAATAAAATAGGCAGCGCCTTTCTTGTATGATTTGACTATACTGTCAGGGGTGAGTGCATGGGCCGTCAACATAACGGCGATGATGTTTTTTTGGGTGGCCACCTCTAATAATTCATATCCTTTAACCCCCATAATATCCAGAATGGCCAGATCAAAATCCCGGGTTTCCAGCAGATTTTTAGCTTTCTCAAAGGTCGTCGCTTTGGTGACATTACACATGGTTAGAAATTCTTCCAAAGTCTCCAGCACATCGGGCTCGTCATCGACGATGAGAATTCTTTTACCTTCCAACAGATCCTTTTGTGTCATATGCAGGCCTCCTCGTTGTCGTCAGCACCCATCCCATAGAACGCCAGGGCCGGCAGCGATCCGACAATATTGCCATTTTTGCCTTTGAACCATAAAAACTCAACGGCATCCGGGTTTTAATTTTCAGGTTTAAACGGATATTTTTCAAAGGGAATATCCTCGGTCGAAAAATTAATTTCTCCATCGTGGCCTTTTGCCGCAATGATCCATTTGAGCCAATTCTGATTATCGACCGCATTATAATCTTCGCGGTAGAATATGTTCTCCCTTGTTTCTTTTCTCATCATCGATGCTTTTAGCGTCATTTCAGCAGAAAGCATCATGGTTTGGGCTTCTTTTGCTTTGATAAGGGTTCTAACATCCGTTGCTTTTAAATGGGGCAGGTTCTCCGCTTTCATCGTCAGGATTTTGTCCAGGGCATTTTGCAACTTGGATTCGCGCATGATAATCAATGCATCAACCGGGAAAAGAATCTTCTGAATCTCATGGACCAGGCTGTCGGGATCTACACCCTGCTCGGATTTCAGCGGTTCCAAAAATGTTTCGGTGCTTTCCGTCAAACCGTTAAAGTCTATCGCTCTCAGCTCCGTGCCTTTGGCATATTCGCAGGCACTCTCACCGGCCCTGTACCCGGACCAGGTACACGACGCAATCGACCAGCCCGTAAAAGGGTTGATACCCAGTGGCCTTGCCATTCCCGCGGCAAACAAGCCGTCAATGGCAGTGCCGCAATTGAGATCGGCGTCTACACCAAGCTTGTTGGCCTCGTAAGCGGGCTGCCATTCAATATTGTCCCGCAGCGGGTCGTAACCCTCTTCCCGCCGGCACTTTTCAAACAGAACGGGCATCCACCCATGGCTTACCTGCAGAACACGGAATTTTTCACGTTCTTCTTCCGTCATGCCTTCGACGTCAATGGAAATGGGCGCATTGCCTTTCATGGCCTCCTTGGCGGCCGCAACCACGATCTTGGAGACGGGCGCCCTATCCTTTAATACCGCATCATAGGTGTCCATGTAATGAACACCTTTTGCATTTGTCCACCTGGCGCCTATGGCCGGCAAAATTCCCGAGCCTTCGATTTCATGTTTTGCCGGCCGGATATTGATATAGTGAAACTCCGGATTCTTGATCCTGGCACCGGCGTCATAAGCCATAAAGGGCCCGGTCCCCTGCAGCTCACAGGCCAGATGATGACCGCGGTAGCCGCCGGAGTTTGTGGCAATCACAACGCTCTTGGTATGCAAGAAGTAGTTTTTCGGATCTTTCACACCGATGCCGACTGCCCCCGCAATGCCGCCGTTGGTATCCTTAACCAGGTCATAAATATAAACATGGTCAACCACTTTAACATCTCTCGCAAGCGCAACCTTTCTCAGGATGGTGACCTCATCGGCGGCAGTGGCGTGCTCGGGCCACAGATTTTTGACATTCCGGGTCCCCCGGGCCTTTGTCCATATATACGTTTCTCCTTTTTTACGAAACGGGAGGCCGAAAGATTCCAGGTCTTTGAGCCGAGCGTAGGATCCCTTAAAAACCTCGGCCACCATTTCCTGATCCACAAGCCATTCATTGCCCAAGGTGATATCGTAAACATGTTCATCCAGGTCGTCTTCCGGGAGCAAGACCATCATGGCGCCTCCGGCAAAATAGGAATGTCCGGACTTTCCGGCGAAGGATTTATCTACGAGGGTAACGGAGGCGCCGCATTCGGCAGCCCGCAGAGCAGCCCACAGACCACCAAAACCGCCACCGATAATCAGGACATCGGACTTCAGGACTTCCCAGAGACTATGATCTTGGTGCATATTAACCTCCTTCGTTAGCATGCCGATTACCAGGCCATAGGTCTGGGTTTTCTGAAAGGATGCACATCAACGGCCTTCACCGGGCAGGCCATCTCGCAACTGAAGCAGGTCCAACAGTCCTGGGCATATTTGATTTCGGCTTTGCTTTCAGCATCCATGACGATGACATCGCCCGGGCAGATCATTTCGCAGATTTTGCAGCCGACACACGCTCTTTTATCAATGCTGCGGATCATGAGGTTACCTCCTTGCTGAGGCCTTGTTTGCGACTTTAACCATTCAACAAATGAAGAGGCCCCACATTCTTCGAAAGACTTAACCGCTTTCCTGTAGCTCTCCAGGAGCGCCTAAAGTTTTTAATTGTCGTCTTTTTAATATCTGACTGCCAATACAAAAGGCTAATAAAGCCAGGGCTGCCGATAGAAATAAGATGCTTCTCGAAAACACAGTACCGAAAAAAAGAAGCGCGGTTACTCCGAAGGCTGCACGGTTTATCCGATCCACCGTACCTATAAAGTAGCTGGAAAACGTGATCTGCAGAGACAGGACACCGAGGGGAATGGCAACTATCTGGATTGCAGAAACGATAAACCCCGCATCCGGTCGAAGAACGATAACCGGGGCAAAAACTATGAGGTATGGCAGTATAAACGCCGTGGATGCCGCCTTAAGTGCCTCCCAGGATGTAGGCCAATACTCGGCTTCTGCAAGCTGGGAAGCCACCAGCGCCCCTATGGCGATGGGCGGTGTCAGATGGGAGAACACGGCAAAAATAAAAGGGAAAAGATGGGCCTGCAATAAGGGAACCCCCATCTTGACGAGCGCCGGGGCAGCCCCAATGGCCACGAGCATATAGGCCGCCGGAGTCGGGACGCCCATGCCCACAAAGATCGAACTGATCATCGTGATGAAAAGGGCTATGATCAGAATTCCCTGACTGATTTCCCCTACCAGTAGCGGCAGTTTTATTCCCAATCCGCTGGTCTCTATACAGGTGGCCACCACCCCGATAAGCGCATTGATGATGGTCACATCACAGGCAGTTCGGGCGCTTTTGGTAAGGGCAGCGACGACTTCTTTAAAGCTCAGGCGGGCTTCTTTGCGAATACTTAAAATCAAACTCAGGGTAACAAGGCTCACGATACTCCAAAAAACCACAAAGGGAAGCGAAAACCCCTGCACCAGTAAGAGGATAAGCACCCCTAACGGCACCACAAAAAGGGGAGCATCCAAAAGAAGTTCTTTGCCACTGACAACTTCCTTTTCAACCTGGATATCGAGCTTATAGGCATTGATCTGGACATAAATCAGCAGGCCAAGGTAATACAGTATCGCCGGTATCAGAACCGCGGCGGCGATCTGGATGTAAGGAATGCCGGTAAAGCCGGACATGATAAAAGCCGTTGCGCCCATGACCGGCGGCATAATCTGCCCGCCGTTGGATGAGGCAGCTTCAATGGCCCCTGCCTGTTTGGGTTCATAGCCGCCCTTCTTCATCAGCGGTATGGTGTAGGCGCCCGTAATTGTGACATTCGCTACGGTGCTGCCGGTCATGCTCCCGAGCAGCGAGCTTCCGACCACAGCCACCGCAGCCGGCCCACTTTTGAATTTGGAGCCGAGCCATTTCCCAACGCCCATGATGAACCTGACCCCGCCGAAGGCATACAGCATTCCTCCGAATACGATCAGAAGAAACAGATAGTTTGCGGAAAGACCCAGGATCGGCCCGTATACCCCCTGTTCGATGCCGACACCTGCGCTGAGCCACATGATAATCCGGCTAAAGGATACCGGCGCAACGGTAAACGGATGCGGAAGAAAGCGACCCAGGACCAGATAGACTATGCATGCACCGGCAATGATGACAAATGTTTTGCCTAACACCTGATAGGCCACGATGAATGTGGTAATCAAGACGACGACCCCTATGACAATATCGGAGGCAAGGGGAATAGACTGGCGATACAACATAATCTCACCGAGGTTGATCATCAGGTAACTCGAAAAGGCCAATGAAATTACGAGTAACACCCATCGCAACGGCCGGCCTTTTTTCTCGTTATGAATCAGTGACAAAAGAACCACGGTAAAGCCTAACCCCAGATGGGTAATCTTATGTGCCGTAGGGCCTTGAATCAGGTACTGCGTATAGATCAACTGGTAGAAAATCATGACCATGGCCATCACAGGCAACGCCAGGGCCACAATTCTTTCCACGGTTGATTTCGATTCCATTGCTTCTTCCATAATCCAGACCTCCGAAATGCAGTCTCTGAAATCCAAAAGTTAGCACTGGAGAACCCGTGTTATCCGGATTCTCCAGCGGTTTAAAACGCAAAACACCTGTGTCTATGGCAAAAGGTCGCCCAGTGGCTTAATTTTAACACCCGCCTCCTGGTAGTACTTCACCGCAGCAGGATGCATCTGCTTCTCGCTGATCACCCAGGTAGGTATCGACTCCTGGGTAATGCCCGCTCCCTGGGCGTGCCAGCTGGTAAATTTGCCTGCATTCGCATATAGGATTCGGGTGATCTCTTCGACCACGGCCGGGTCCATACGCTCATCGGCGCACCAGTAAATGGCATCAATTGAGGCATAGACGGCCTCTTTCTGGGTCTTGTTATCCATAGCGCCGGCATATATTTTTACAGGCACCATACCCAATTTAAGCTGGAGTTCAGGGGGCATCAGGTTGATATAAAAGACCGGTTTGCGTGTCTCCAGGTCCTCAATTAACCCCCCCTTTTTGAACCCCGCGGGTAAAATATAGTCGAAATTCATCACGGCCACATCGGCCAGACCGTCTCTCACGGCATTCCTGCCGCCGCCATAACCGCCATTGAGCAGTTTGATTTTATCCAAGACCCCCAGCTCTTTTAGGACACTTTGTTCGAAATGCGCCCTGGCACCGCCGGGTCTGCCGATGAATACCTTCTTGCCGGCAAGATCCTGAGCGGTCTTGATTTTATTATCATAGGTGACCCAGGTCCATACGTTGCCGGTGCAAAAGCCGATGATGCGCTCCTTGTCATAAAAATTAATCCGCTTCGACTTGGGATTGAGCCTCATTCCAAAATAAGGGGATATGTAGATATACTTCTCATAGTCTTTGCTGGCAATTTCCGCGCCGGCACTCACCCCGGGTGTGGCCACGACTTCAAGCCTGAGCCAATCGGACTGCTTGTTCACAAAGTAGGCCAAAGCCTGGGAAAGCACGAACCAGCCATCGCCCAACCTGCCGCCGAGAAGCATTTTACGGGTGATCGGTTTTTTTTCGGCAGCTGAAACGTTTAATGATACCGCCGAAAAAGCAATAACCAAAGAGATCACAACTAAAATCTTCCAAAATTTTCTTTTTTTCATTTAAACCCTCCTTTGCTGATGGATAGTTTGATTAGATGCTCAACCCTTCAACAAACCTTCCATTAAAAAATAATGCGATTTTATGAAGGGAACCATTGCCTTTTACACCAAACTTTGAATCCGTACCCAAAGTTTCTGGTGTCAAAATTGTCTAAAAACTAATGGTGCAATCCAAAAACCTCCTTTCAGTGTCGTACTTAAAAATTGTTTCCCGGCAATTCGTGCCAAAAAAACCAACATCCATTGCCCTATACGCGCATATTTAATGGGAACTCATAATAAACCGCCCCGCTCGGGCAGGCGATCCGACAGCAACCGCAATGCCAGCACTCGTCCGGGTAGACGACCTGCGGCCCCTGGGAGTTCATTGCCAGGATCAGTCCGGGACAATCCTCTATGCAGCATCCGCAGGCAGTGCAATGCCCACAGTGCAAGCAGCGCTCAGCTTCGATCATTGCGCGATCTTTCTCTAAGCCCTTATCCATCTCTTCAAATGATTGGACCGACACCTCTGCCAAAAGCTTTGTAGTTGTCTGGCGCGGTTTCTTTTCATGGTAGTCGACATTCAAGATTTCATCATAGGAGACCACATACGGATCAAATTTAGCCGTAGTTTTTTCAGTCACCACCTTGCCTTCTTCATTAATGATGACGTTTCCAAATTCTGATAATCGGCTTCCATTGAGATAATGATCGATGGCCATGGCTGCGTACCGCCCACTACCGATGGCTTGCGCAACGGAGGCTGGACCGGAAACGACATCGCCGGATGCAAAAACCTTATCCATTGATGTGGCCATGGTTTGGGGATTGACTTTAAGGGTCCCGTTGGAAGCCAACTCAAATTTAACGTTATCCCCGATAAAGCTAAGATCAGGGTTGCCCCCGACAGCCGAAATCACAAAGTCTGCTTCCAGGCATTTCTTTTCACCGGAAACCGGTTGAACTGAGAGGCGACATTCTTCGTCAAATTCAAAAGCAGAAATCTCATAGTACTCAATTCCCGTGGTCTTGCCGCCTTTACTTAAAACGTTCGATATCATTTTGGAATTGTGAACCACAATGCCTTCCGCATCCGCTTTGCTAATTTCTGGCGGCGGCGCACACATACAGTCCTGTCCCTCAACGCAAACAATATGAACTTCCGCCGCACCGAGACGTTTAGCCGTAAAGGCACAGTCAAAAGCGACGCCACCACCGCCGACAATCACCACCCTGTCGCCAATACTGTCTCTTTGACCGAGGTTAACGCCCTTTAAGAAAGAAATCGCCGGAACTATCATCTCTGCACCGGGGACATCCAGACTTCTTTCCTTACTTGCGCCGACAGCAATCAAACAGGCATCATATTCTTTCAATATTTTGTTGAAAGCGATATCCCTACCGACAGCCGTGCTGGTTTTGGCCCGCACGCCGAGATCTAGTATTTGCGCGATTTCACGTTCGACGATATCTTTCGGCAGCCAAAAGTCCGGGATTGCCGTACGCGGAATACCGCCTAAGCTCGTCGAAGATTCAAAGACTGTAACTGCATGTCCAAGCAACGCCGAAAAATAAGCGCAGGTCATTCCCGCCGGCCCTGAGCCGATAATCGCCACCTTTTTACCGGTATTTTCTGCCCTTTGAGGTTGACGGACCGAAGCCGCATCCACATGGTCGGCCGCGAATCTCTCCAGGGCCCGAATGGCCAAGCCCTCATCGTGCTCATTGCGACTGCAAACACCCTCACAGGGGTGCGCGCAAACCCGGCCGGTAATTCCTGCAAAAGGATTTCTGGATCTTAGAAACGTCAGCGCTTCTTCAACGCGCTCTTCCCGGATGAGGGCATTTATTTTCTGAATCGGATTGCCGGCAGGACAATTGGCCTCACAGGGGGAGGTTCTGGGCGCATCATCCCGCCATTCCGGAAAAATAATTTTTTGGATCAGTTCGTTACTGAACTTGGGTGGCATCGCTAACCTCTTTTAATCTACTGTTTATATGGTTTCAGGTGTCAGGTGTCGGGTGTCAGCAAACAGATGAATGAGGGCGGCCTTTTGTCTTCGATCATCTGTTTTCTGTACACTGTCCTCAGTGTTTTCCTGACACCTGAAACCCGACACCTGACACCTAAAAAAAAATCGTGCTTTGTAAATTACTTGCGGGACTCAACACTAGTAAATACAATTTTTATGCACCGGCTGCTTCATAGCCAAGACATTTGCGCTTGCCCATCTGCCTGCCACATGGCCAGTATTTTAGCATAGGCTTCGTCGCGATCCGGATAATCGCTCCGTCTGTAGATCGCACGCCCGCTTTCTTTGCGTTCCATTGAAGCTCTGGTTGCCAGCCGGCAAATCTTGAGAAGATGCACAGCTTCGTTTGCCCGCATCAATTCATGATAGTTAGATGCCATTACGGTATCCAGATAGCTTTCAATCAGACCCAGCCGTTCAAGGGCGATCTCCATGCCTTTCTGATTCCTGACATAGCTCATGTAGTATTTCATTACCTGGCGAATCGCACTTTCAAATTGATCATATCGCATCCCATTGGAATTTTTCATGGGTCGGAAGATGCGTTCCTTTTCAAGATAGATTTCATCACGGTTGATTGGAGGAATCTTTGCGGTTTGTCTTAAGGATTTGGCCGCCTCGGTAGCAGCGATGTAACCGCTGCACATGGATCCGGAAAAATTGTAAAAAACACAGCCATTAAACAGGCCGTCAACCGTGGACTCAAAATTCTCGTGGGTCATCAGCATCCCGCTCAGCTCAATTTCCGACAGCTCGACTTCCATCGGATATTTCGCAAAATCGATCCCTTTCTGCTCACAGTAGTCCAGGAAGGTGGCCTTGTCTCCGGGCATGAGAACATATTGCAAATGATGGAGTTTCTCCTTGTCACAATGGCGCATATCCATGTGAAAGGGCGGCCCCTTGCCTTCAATCAACTCCTGGTGAGTCCCGAGAATTTGAAAAAGCCTGGGGCCGTTTTCCATCATGGGGTGATACTTTGCCATGAATCGTTCGCCGAGTGCATTCAGTTCGTGGGCACCCACTTCATTGATGCCGTTCATACCCGCGGAGCTGAAGCTCTTGGGCACTAGTGTGGCCAATTGCTTGAGATCAAGATGGATGAGTTTGGCACCCGCATCATAGGCCAGCACAAATTGGCTGCCGGTATTAAACGGGCTGTGCCAGGTGTTAAACGCGTTTCCGGTGGAATTGGTCGTCACCCGATTGGCACTATTACCCAGCGCCAGCACCACGGATTTGGCCTTAAAAACATAAAGGGATCCGTCCAGAACATGGTAACCGACGGCTCCAGCGATTTGATTGTCGACTGCCAGCAGCTTGGTGACCATGACATGGTCGATGACGTCAACGCCAAGGGCCCTTACTTTTTTGGCCAGGCGCCGTTTTATCAGCTGCCCGTTATTGATATTGATAAACCAGCTCCCGGGTTGGCCGAACCCGACGGTCCTCAGCCAGGTGCCATCCGGATTTTTAACGAACTCAACGCCGACTTCCTGCAGCACATCCAGCATCACCGGCATCGCCTGTGCCCAGCGTGATATCATTGCGGGCGTATACCCGCTCAACGGACCTTTATAAAAGTTAACCAGCGCTTCCTCGGAATCGGTTTCCGGATCCGTATTCAAAACGGCCATGAAGTGATCGTTGCCGCCCCCGAGACAACCCGAGCTTTCTACCTTGCCTTTATCAACCAGGACCGTACGGCATCCGTGCTCCGCAGCTCCGATGGCCGCACCGCAGCCGGCAGCGCCGGAACCCAGAATCAACATATCGGTCTCTATTAAATTACCCAGGTTATCCGGTAGCGATGTCATGATTTAGGCCTCCATTTGAATCCGTGAGCCAACAGGCGCCCTCGCCCGATTTTAATCGATCCGCATCTTAACCATCAGGGAAAAAAAGACAGTAGAAAAGTTCCACCGACAATTAAAACGGCGCCGAGGGTAATCCTCCAGGTGACGCGTTCAACTTTTCTAAGAAAAATGCCGGCAATAACAATAATAAATAAAGGGCTGATCGCCGATAGCGGCGATACAATAACGACGCTGCCGGCATTAAGCGCATGGAACATTGCCAGCTGGCCTAAAACCGAAAAAATACCGCTCAACCCGAAAACAATCCAGGCTTTGCGATGATTGATCGTCACCTGATGATGGTTTTTTTTAAATAGCGCAAGTGTCAAAGAAAATGACAACGCCGCTACATTTTGGACGACAACACCCATCAAGGGTTCATGATTTATATTTAATCCTATTTTCCTGAAGACATGTGATAGCCCGTAAGCTGCGCCGGCCATTATCGGAAAAATCAGATCCTTTTTCGACCATGAACGTTCAATCTTTTTTCCGGATTCTTCGAAGCTGACGATGGCCAGTCCGGCCACCATCATTACGGTTGCCGCCGCAATTCCCGTTGTCAGGCTTTCGCCTAAAATCAAGACTGCCGCAACAGCCGAGAACAGGGGCTTGATCGAGTACAGTGTAGATGCAATCGAACTCCCCACCCGATTGATTCCGATAAAAAGCAGAAACCTTCCCAAGCAGGGACCGCACAAACCGGCAATAAAAAAATATATCAATGCCCAATTGGCAAAGTGGCTGATTGGAACATAATAAATAAAAAGAAACAGCGAACCGATAAAGGAAAAAATCATGCTGATAAGCACACCGGGAAATGTATCCGTGTCTTTCAGGCCGATTTGAGCGGTGATCATCGCAATGCTGTATAAGAAGGCCGATAGTATGGCCAGCGCTGGTACCATTGTTGTTTCCCTTTGTGCATAAAGTGATAAGAAGTAAAATCATCGCAATTAGCGCTTCGCCATCTTTTCTTCCAAAAGCGTGAGGATACGAAGGGGTGTTTCTTTGTATTCCAACTGCCTTACAAGGGCGTCCCACATCGCTTTGGTTTTGGGTTCAGTAAAGATTCGCTGTGCTTTTCTATCCGCCTCCTCATTGTCTGTCCAGCTGGGCTCACCTAAAACCCTGGCAACGAACAGGGTCTTGACCGCCTTTTCCAGCAAAAATGCCCTGACGGTGGCCTGTTCAATGGTTTCGCCGACAACCACGATGCCATGGTTCTTCATAAAAATTGCCTTTTCGTCCCCGAGTTGATCTGCCAGGGCCTCTCCCAACTCCGGGGTCACTACCAGGTCGGTAACCAAATCAAAATAGGGCAACGGTTTTGCAAACAACACGCTCTCGTTGTTCACCGGTCGGAGGGTTTGCCCGGTGGCGGAAAATGCGGTCGCGTAAAGCGGATGCGTGTGCACGACACAGTTTACATCCATTCTTTTTCTATAAATCTCGATGTGAATCGGCAGCTCCCCGTGGGCATCCCGCTCACCGGCCTGTTTCTGATAATTAAAATCAATCGTGACCAGATCCGGTGCCCGAACCTCGCTTAAACAAAGCCCCCGCCCTTTCATGTACATTGAATCCGACTGATCTTGTGCCCTGGCACTTAGATGGCCTAAATTTAAATCATCGTGCCCTTCGGTCCCCAAAATCCGGCAAGCCACAGCCAGGTTCTCTTTCAGCTGCTCCGGGTCGGTCGTTTCATTATCGAGCTTAGGCATTTGCGACATTTTATCTCCCCTCTAAAAATTTTGAGTCAGTTGTTTTTCGACACCGCATTTGACGGGTGACTAAGATAATAGAATCCCGCTGTGTAATGGGACTCTCAATATATAAATAAAAGCGAAATAGACGACCCCCAGCACAACCGCCGCTAAGACCGACGATAATAACCAGCTTTCCTTTGCCCAGATTTTCAAAAACATAAATAGAAAAAGCGGAATGCCGATCAGAAAGCCCAGGAAGTAAATCGCGGCCGTACATCCTGAAAACCAGGCGATCACGGATAGCTCTCTTTTCTTTTCATCAATGTTGAGCACATCTTCTGATAAAACGGATTTGGTCTCAAATTTTTGATAAAAGGATATGACTTTGGGAAAAAGAGACATAATCACTAAAAAGCCCACGATCAGTGCCGAAAAGATTCCACTGATCAAAGGAAGTATTTGGGACCCGCCGCTGTAATTAAAGCTGGAAAAAACCATCAAAAGCATAATGATCAGAAGCAAGATCATGAAAATTTTTTCCTCATTTTTCATTGATTCTTCTCCTTCTGTAAGACTGAATAAAAGGCAGAATAACCGAAGCCAGAATTAGCAAAAAAAGAGCCAGAGAGATAGGCCGGAT
The DNA here is from genome assembly GCA_030145015.1 of Desulfobacterales bacterium. Next base: position 26,012 of record JAQYWI010000011.1, on the reverse strand, counting down.
AAAGAAACCCAGTAGTTTGGCCTCGGTCATTAAGGTCTGACGAAAAGAGATCTCGGCCATATTGCCCAGCAGCAATCCCAAAATGAGGGCGATACGGGAAAAACCGAATTTTCGCATCTCGTAACCCAGTATTCCAAACAGGAGCGTAACGATAACATCACCGACGCTGTTTCGCAGGGCAAATGAACCGATCAGGCAGACCAGAAACAGGATGGGTGCAAAAAGCACGGGCCTGATTTTCGTCAGCAGGGCCATCTTGTCTGCCAGCGACAGCCCGATGATGGCGGCCACGATATGACAGCCCAGCATGGAGATAAGCAGCATGTAAACCACATCCAGGTTGGCGATGAAGATATCCTGTCCGGTGTCGATGCCATGCAAGGTTAAAGCCCCCAGGAATACGGCCATGCCGGCGCTGCCGGGGATGCCGAATGCCAGCGTGGGTAAGAGCGCACCGCCTTCTTTCGCATCATTGGCGGCTTCAGAGGCGATAACGCCGCGCACATCGCCCTTGCCGAAATTCTCGTTATTGCGGCAGGTTTGTTTGGCGTGCATGTAGGAGATAAATCCGGCCACCGTTCCCCCCACACCGGGGATGGCTCCAATGATGGTGCCGATACCGGAGCAGCGCGCCACCAAAAAAGAATTCTTTAGGGTAGCGACCACACCGGACCATACGCCGGCTCCTTTTAACAAGCCGCCCTTAAGGTCGGCGATGGGTTTCTTTTTAACCAGCAAATCCATGACTTCACCGATGGCCAGGAGACCAAAGAGGGCCGGTACGACCTCAATACCGTCCCAGAGGTATTCGATTCCAAAGGTGTATCTGAGTTCAGACGTCATGGGATCATAACCGACACAGGAAAGCAGAATGCCGAAACCGCCGGCAGCCAGCCCTTTTAGAAGCGTCCCCTCACCCAGTACGGCGATGATGGACAACCCGAAAAGCGTCATCATGAAAAATTCGGGATAGGAAAAAGCCATCACGAATTTGGCCAGTAAGGGAATGAAGCAAAAGGTAACGATAAGACCGATAAATCCGCCAAGCGTTGAGGCCGTGGCCGCCGCACCCAGGGCGGTACCGGATTCACCTCTTTGAGACATGGGAAAGCCATCCAGAACCGTGGCGGCATTGGGCGGCTCTCCGGGTGTATTGATCAATATGGCCGGGACGGCGCCGCCGTAGGTGGCGGCGCCGTAAGCGGCTCCGAGCAACAGCATGGCCGTCACCGGATCCATTCCGAAGGTCATGGGGATCAAAACGACCATGGCCGTCACCCCGCTCAACCCCGGGATGGCGCCGAAGATCATCCCGATAACGGTACCCGCAAGCAGAATTAGGATCCCGCGTACGTTTAACATGATTTTGAGTGTTGCCCAGAAAACGTCCGGATCAAACATCCCGATCTCCCTGAACCCGCAAGCCGGAGAATTGAAAGGGTTTCATGTTCTGTTTTGAGGTTATTTTACATACTTTTTCAGAACATCTTTATAGTTGGTGTACTCTTTCATAACCGGATCCAGCGTTTTTGCGGTCGCCTCACCGTCCAGGGCTTCCACCGGCCTTTTGGCCTGTTTTGACCATGCCACAAATTCCGGATCGTTAAGTGTCTTCCAGATGGCGTCTCTCAGGTATTTTGTGCGGTCTGCGGGTAAATTGGGGGGGCCTGCCAGGACACGATAGGTCCCCAGCATTTTATTCAGATCGGGGTGGCCGAGTTCCGCCAGAGTCGGGACCTCCGAGATTGCGGGAATTCGCTTTTCAGATCCCAGGACGGCTACAGGGATGAGTTGCTTCTTTCCAAAGAATTTTCGGAGAGACCCGAAGGTGAAACCAACCGCATCTGCATCCCCTCTCAATGCGGCCAGCACGGCTTCTTTGCTGTTCTTATGACCGCTAATATACTTGGCGTTAATGCCCAGTTTTTCATTGCCCAGGATGACACCGGTTTCACTCGAAAACCCGACAATGGCCACCCTTACAGATTCAGCCTGTTGTAAGTCTTTAAGGGTTTTGAATTTTGAGTTGGGGGCGATGGCAATAACCCTCGGATCCTTGAGAATCGTGACCAGCCAGGTGACTTTGGTCATATCATACTTCTGTTCCTCAAACATCTGGGGGAAGTACAACCCCGGCATCATGGGCATCCCGATGGTGTACCCATCCGGCTCTGAATTGTAAACCATCGTAATGGCGATCTTGTGTCCGGCCCCGGGCCTGTTTTCGGTAATCAAATTTACACCCTCAGGGAGGTATTTTTTCATGTAACGACCAATTGCCCTGGCATAGGTGTCAAAACCACCGCCCGGTTTGCCGCCGATGATCAAGCGGATGTCTTTGCTGGGATAGTCCTCAGCATACGCCTGAGATGAGAAGCTTAACAAAAATCCCGGAATGACCAAAAGTCCTATCAAGCAAACAATCAACGTCCTTTTCATTTTGACCTCCTTTTCTGATTTCATTTCTTGCGACCAAAACATTCGTTCAGGTCTCATTTACGCTCGGCCGCCGTGCGCTTGCTTTACCACTTCGGAGGCTTCGCAAAAAAAAGTAAAATCGAAGTATTCAAGCGTACCTTAAATTCAGTCACTTGAAAACTCGCTACTTGTAACACACCATCATCGGCAGCGGGATTCGTAACCGGATTGCGCCTTCCGCGGGGCAGGCCGCCACGCAGGCATCACAATGCCAGCACTCCTGCGGATAGGCTACAACCGGTGTCTTCTTTTTCTCCGACCCAAAGAATACATCTTCCGAACAGATGTCGATGCACTGGCCGCACTGGGTACAATTTTTTTGGTCGATAACAGGTGGCATAACTATTGACTCCTGGTTTCCACTATCTCCATTCCGTAACCGGCTGACCATCCACATTTTTGACAATCAGATATTTATCCAGGATGGGGTTGGTGTAAGCATAATCCGTACGATTGTGCTGCCCCCGGGTCTCTTTTCTTTCTTTGGCCGCCACACAGACAAGTTCACCCAGATCAATGAGGTTCAACACCTCTAAAGCACGCGACAATTCATGGGGGTTACCGGCTATTATCGTATCACGCGCTTCCTGTTTCAACCTTCGCAGGTGATCGTGGCCGGCTTCCAGCAAGGATTCAGACCGGATCGAACCGGCGTAATCACTCATGATCTGCTGCAGGGCAATGTTGACCTCTTTCCAATCCGGCCCTTCTTCACGGCGCATAATTTCAGACAAAAAACTGCCTTTCTCTTTGATGCATTCCTTTGCCTTGGTGGAGAATCCAGCCTCCACATCTTTGACCCATCTGGCAGCATGCTCTCCGGCAATCCAGCCGAATGTCGCGGCGGGCGAGATGCTTCGGGTGGTTTCATCGCCGGCAACGTATAATCCCTTTATTGACGTCTGGCCATTTATATCCTGCCAGATACTCCCGCAGCTGCCGCGCATCCCGTAGGTGGCCCATTCAATCGGATTTTTTCTGAGATCGATTCCCTTTGCATGCAGGTGGTCTGTAAAAGCGCCGAAACCTTCTTGCGCGAACCAGTGCTGCATATATTTGTAATCATTTTCAGAGATGCCGCGACAATCCATATAAACAGGCCCCTTGCCCGATCGGGCATACTCCGAGAACAGACCCTTATTGACCTCAATAATCATGTCGCTGTATCTTTTGTCCGGCTTTTCAAGAAACGGACCGATCGGCTTGCCCCGGGGATCGCGGACGACGCCCACCCAGGTCGCCTGCCCGGATCGCGTAAAATATTTCGGCCCGGCATGGTGCTCAAGGGTCTCGACATTAAACAATTCAGCCCCTGCCCTGTAGGCCATGATCCTGCCGTCCCCGGTGAGCGTACCGGGTCGGGTGGCGTTAAACATCCAGCCGGGGGTTAGGCCCTGATAGAGTCTGGCAACCGTACCGGTTCCGAGAATGGCACTTTTCGATCGGAATTCAATCAGATGACCATCGCGCGTATGCAATCCGATAGCCCCAAAAATGCCGTTATCGCTTAAGAGTTCAAAGATCATTACCCGGTTGATGATCTTCACACCCCTTTTGAGGGCTTCTTTTGTCAAAACCGATTTTTGTTTCTTGCCGGCATATTTTAGATGGCAGGCATAAGCATCCCCGGGATAGACATGCCCGGCAAATTCGTATCTGCCGCGATACTTCATGGGAATACCCCAGCTATCCCATAATTTGACGATGTCGTAAGTATGTTCCATCCAGAGCCGGGTCTTTTCCAGATCTTTCAGCCGGGCACTGAGCTGTCCCCTGCGAAGTTCCTCGATAACCGGCATAACCTCAGGGCCGTGAATCTCCGGGATATAGCAAACGAAATGGTCATTGCCCAGGCCGCCCGCCCCGCTGGTCAGGGTGTTACCCTTTTCAGCGACCACCACCTTGGCGCCGAGCTCACTGGCCCTGATGGCGGCCATTAATCCGGCAATGCCGCCGCCGATGCACAGAACATCGGCTTCTATCATTTCTTTTGCCTGCATGGGTTTTCCATTCTTAAATTTTAAATTCCGCATCCAGGGTTTCCGGTGCGAACAGATCTTCAATAGTCATCAATTTTTCGGAAAGGCCCTGCTCATGATGATAGCGCAAAAAAGTCTCTATAACATGACGGTTTTTTTGGACCCCATAGGGCCACCAGTCTGCGCCTAATGTCCTTTGGGTTCGCTCAATCTCATCCTGGATCCACGGTAGGGCCACACCCAAAACGTGTGTTTGGTTAAGGGCCTTCATGGCAACATCCTTGGCCTCGCAAAATGCCTTATAGAGATTCATCGCAATCCAGGGATTTTGCTTATAGATGTCCCGCCTCATAATAACGGTGTGCATGATGGGAAATATACCGGTTTTTTGATAATATTGTTCTTCCACCTCGCGGTAATTTTCAAAAAGCCGGGCCACATTTGGAGATCCATTTGTAAAACAGGAAGGTGCCCGGGCAGTAAACATGGCATCCAATTCACCGTCATCCAGCATCTTTGACAGGTATTTGTCGGGCGCAATCAGTTGCAGATCGATGTCCGGGGGTAATTGAATCTTTATTTTCTCCTTGCGTCCGGGCTCCTCTTCTCCGCCACTGCGCCATTGGACATCTTTGGGAAAAACGCCATATTCATCTTGAAAAATGCCCCGGAGCCAGACAACGGCCGTAATCTGGTATTCCGGCAATCCAACGATTTTACCTTTTAAATCCTGGGGCGCGTGTATCCCCTTTTGGGTGTTTATGAAGACACAGGCATGGCGGAACAATCTTGATGTAAAAACGGGTATGGCGATAAACCTTTCATCCCCCCGCGATCGCAGCATAACATAAGATGAAAAGGAGGATTCGGCAATATCGAATTCCCGGTTTCGCAGTTGCCGCCAAAAGATCTCTTCCACCTCCATGGGCAGATAGGTTAATCGAATTCCTTCAGCTAAAACCCTGCCATATGCTAAGGGCAGAATGCGGTCATAGGGCGAGCAGGCAAAGGACAGATTTAACGACATGGTATCGGATCCTTTCTCTTTATAAGTTTGCGATTTCTTACAGCGCTGAGCTTGCTGACAAGAAAAGCCTATTAAACCGGCCGCTTCTTATTGTGTCACCTTCCATTTGTAATAGTTCCAGGTTCTTATAAAGCCCTTACCTCGAATTTGCTGTTGAACCATCTTATCGATGTCTGCTTCCGGATACCAATGCGGTTCGCCCAGAAGCATGGCCTGATACTGGTAACGGGCGGCCTTCTCCCCCCAAATGGCAGACACACAGGCCTCTTCAATACTTGCCCCCGCTACGAGGTTCCCGTGCGATTTGAGTACGCAGAAGTTATGAGATCCCATGGCATCTGCAACTCCGTAACCCAGTTCAAAGCTGTCTACCAGACCATACGTCTCAAAAACAGGGGCCTGCTTCCCGATTACACTTGCGCCCTGATTTTCTACCGTTCGCAGCGGGATTCCTGCAATACTGAGAGTGATAACCATCGGAGAGTGGGTGTGGGCAATGGCCATCACGTCCGGCCGTTTCTGATAGACCGCCAGATGCAACGGACTTTCCGAGGCCTGCTCCAAATCTCCCTCCAGTTTGTTGCCCTCCAGATCCAGCAAAACGATGTCTTTTTCGGTTGCCTGGCCCGGACTTACTTTCCCGTTGATCAATACGCCGCCCTTTTCCGGGCACCTCACACTGAAATGCCCCAGTTCATCCATGACACCTTCTCTGTCCAGTATTTGACATGCAGTAATCAGCTTTTGCTTCAATTCAGGCAGTGTTTCCATCTGCTCTCCTCCTTGGATTTCTTGAATTCATCTCAAATGTTTGATCAATAAATGGCCATCTATTTTTCAATTCCCAACTGGGCCAGGAGCGCGTCGGGCGGATTACCGGTCGCCAAATCAAAGCCCATGGCCGCGTAGTAATCCTTTTTCAGTTCCTCTAGCGGCACCACTTCTCCTTTTGTAGGCCCGTCCGGCTTTGGTTCCGCCAACAGCCTGGCGGGCAGGGTATCATCCTTTGCCGTGATGCCTTCACGCATATTAAACAAGCGCTCCTGACACATGATTCTGAGACCCACTTCATTGATATCCTTAGCAGACCATGTTTCTCCAAACAGGGATGACAGTACCTTCACGACCATTTCTTCCGCATAAAGGGGCGTAAACGTACAGAGGATTAAAGAATCACGAACCATGCGGCTGGTGGCCGCCTGCTTGACATATTCGCCTTTGCCGGCGACTTCCAGGCGGGTATTGTCAAACACCTCCATCCTGGCGGGCAAACCATAACCGTGATGGCAGCCGCCGCGATTATCAATGGCAAATTGAAGGGCCTGGCCGTTGGCGCCGCGACACTCATAGCCGCCAAATTCCATGCCCTTGGCGTGCATGGCAAACGCTTCTGAGCCCTTTATTTCTTGAGATAAGCGCATCGTGCCCTTGGATATCTGTTTCCCGAACCCCTCCTGCTTGACCATTTTGTTCAACACGGCGATCATAGCCTCGTCATTGCCGAAGTGCAGGTCGATGCCGTCCGTATCTTTCTTATCGATCAATCCTTTTTCGAAACACTCCATGGCAAACCCGATGGTGACGCCGGCCGTCATGGTGTCGACACCGTATTCGTCACATATCTGACTGGCGGCGATGACAGCTTCCATTTTGTCGATGCCGCAGCTCGATCCGAAGCCGTAAACCGTCTCCCATTCAATATCGCTGTGGGCCCCTTTGTATGGCCCGTCTTTAACCTCGACATCGCGGCAACCGGGTGTCGGGCAGTAGGGCCCGCAGGCCCGGCCCTTCTCAGGCCAGCCCATGGGCGTGGTTGATTTATCAATCCCGCGCCACCCTTCGAACTGGCCTGTTTGCCAGTTACGCGTGGGCAAAAGACCCAGTTCATTCATGGTATCCAGGTCTGCGGTTGTTTCGTAGCGCCGCCAGTTTTCAGCCCAACCCTTGTGTTCGGTTTTTAAGAGCGCGGCAAACTCCTTGTTCAGCGCACTGGTTTTCTTCCCATGATCCTTCTTCTGATCGCTATCTGCGGTGACGACCATGCCTTTGAGATTTTTAGAACCCATAACCGCACCGGCACCGCCTCTGCCAAAGCAGCGATAAAGCGCACCATCCGCAAAGATGGAAGCATACCGATTTAAATGTTCGCCGGCTGGGCCGATGCCGACCGTTGCTGGGCTTTTGTGGGATGTGTCTTGGAGCATATGCTTCTGCGCTGTCGCGGTTTCCAGGCCCCACAGGGGGGCTGCATCTTTGAACTCAACCCGGTGGTTGTCGATCAGCAGATAGGTCGGTGATTCGGCGATGCCGCTCACATCAATGGCCCAGAAACCCGCACGCCTCATTTGCTGCGCCAGAATTCCACTCGAAATGGAGTACAGATATATCCCGGTTAAGGGCGACTTGGTGTTAACGTTGACTTTAGATGAATAGTACAGCCCGCTGCCGCTGGCCGGACCGGCGCTAAAAATGAGATGATTTTCCTCGCCCAGGGGGTCTGCTTTGGGGGGCACGGATTGATACAATAGATAAGCACCCAATCCCCTTCCCCCGATATATTTCGTGATAATTTCCCTCGGAATATCTTCGATTTCAGAGGACCGGTTTGACAGATTAATTTTTAGTACTTGATAGTTCATAACAGCCAATTCCTCCATCAGTTCTGTAATCCCCGAACCCCCCTCGGATCATCCGATTAATTGTGTCAATTCGATCATATGATCGCTGCGCCTGTGATTTATTTCATTCAATCGCATCATGCCGACTCGGGCTTTCGGAATTTCTTTAGTATCGGGGGCAAAATAAGAGCCAGTATTGTCAATAACAGTAAAGTGCCTGATATCGGACGCAGGGCAAAAGTCCAATAAGAGCCGTCCGCCAGAAGCACGGCCTGGTAAAAGCTTTTCTCCGCGATCGGCGAAAGAATAAACGCAACCAGAAACGCAACGGTGCTATACCCGTACTTTTTCATCGAGTACCCCACAATTCCGGCAGCAATGGCCGCAACCACATCCAGAAACTGACTTCGCATGATATAGGTGGAAATCACACCAAGAGCGACGATTGTCGGGGCCAGGATGCTAATGGGAATGACGGTTACTTTGGCTGCATACGGGCTGAGAATAGTCCCGCATATGAGGAGCAGAAAATTCGCAACGATCAAGCCAACGAAAAGGGTCGTCAGGACATCCTGATGCCGGGTAAACAGCTCAAAGCCCGGGTTGAGTCCGTGAATCATGATCCCGCCCATGAAAACGGCGGCCACCCCTCCCCCCGGGATCCCCAGAGTCAGCGTGGGAATCAGGGCCCCGGCGACACAGGCGTTGTTGGACGCTTCCGGGGCGATGACACCTTCGGGAATCCCGGTGCCGAAATCCTCCGGGTGCCTTGAGGCACGTGCCTCCGCCAGATAGGCAGTGAAATTGGCCACCGCCGCCCCTTCCCCTGGAATAGTGCCAATCCCTAAACCGATGAGAGAAGATCTTATAACCGTTTTAGGATATCTGAAAGGTGCCTTTAAACCATCCATTATCCTGCCTGACAATTCGCCTTTCTCAGAAATAGTGTGATCACCGCTCTCAATCAGAGAGAGGACCTCGGAGAAGGCAAACAACCCGATGATCATCGGAACCAGGGGGATGCCGCCTTTCAAATAAGTGCTGCCAAAGGTGAAACGAGAGTAGCCGGTCATCAAATCCATCCCGATGGAACTGACGATAAATCCGAATCCTCCGGCAATAAACCCTTTCAAGACGGATCCTTTAGCAGAAGCCGCAATCAGAACCAGACCGAGGACGGCCAGCATGAAGTACTCGGCCGGCTGAAATTTCAAGGCAAAATCGGCAATGATGGGGGAAAGGAAAATCAGCCCGGCCAGACCGATGAATCCCCCGACAAAAGAACTCATCATGGACATGCCGATGGCGACGCCTCCTTTTCCCTGTTTGGCCATGGGGTATCCGTCGAGACAGGTCGCGGCCGAAGCGGCCGTTCCGGGTGTATTCAACAATATGGCCGACAGCGAACCCCCATAGGTTGTGCTCATATAGAGTACGGCCAAAAGAATCAGCGCCGGGCCGGGTTGCATTCCATAGGTAATGGGAAGAAAGAGGGGCAGTGCCGTCAGCGGTCCGATCCCCGGGAGAAATCCGATCGTCAGTCCGATAAGAGACACCCCAAAAACCATGGCCATATTCTGCCATTGAAAAACAATTCCAGCGGCCGGGATCCATGTTTCCAGGGAATACACGCCTTTATCCTCCTGTGAGCGTAAAAATAAGCCCCTCCGGTAAAAAGGACTTCATGATGACTCGAAATATAATATAAACAAAAGCCGTAATGATAACCGAAGAAAAAATAAGTATTTTCAATCTTCGGTAACCCAGGGTCCAGCCGGAAAGCAGAAGGAAGAAAAATGTTCCTGCTGCAAGTCCAAAAAAAAGTAAAAAAAGGAAAAAAATAAAAATCAGGGCAACCATATAGAGCACTTTTAATTGTTGCCTGGGACGGACCGCTTCCATCCCATTATTTGTTCCTCCCGAGAAGGTTTTTTCTTTCTCCACCCGCATAAAGTTGATCAAATCCAGAAGCGTAACGACCATGATCATCACCAGCACCAGGCGGGGAAATGTCCGGGCCATATCAGGGTAGTCTGAAGTTAGAAAAAAAAGAAAAATGCTCAGCAATAACAAACCCAGGTCTGCCCAAAAAAGAGTGGAACGCAAGCCATATCTCTGCAGATACCAAACCAATTTTAACCTCCTGATTCGACTAAGGGAGCCTCGAGGAGGGGTCATTTGATTGACCCCTCCCTGGCGCCCGGACAAAATATCTTACTTTTTCTTTGCCGCCTCCTTCATAAAAGGCGTGTACTTCTGGGAGAGCTTAAAGGTATCTGCGGCCGCTTTTTTCATATCCTTGCTGGAGAATGGCTTGACCGGTCGCCCCTGTTTCTTCATAATCTCTCTGAAACCCGGATCATCAACAGCTTTTTTAAAAGCAGCCTCGAGCACGCGGACGACCTCTTGAGGTGTTCCGGGGGGTGAAAGCACACCACGAATAAATGAGATGTTGGGATAATCTTTATACCCCAACTCGTATATGGTAGGTGTGTCCGGAAGCGCTTCCAGACGCTCGGGCCCCAGAATGGCAAGCACCCTCAATTTCCCGTCTCTGACAAAGCGAACAGCGGTGGTGCTCAAGCCTACAAGGAAATCCACTTCGCCACCCATCGCAGCCTTTGATGCCGGTCCGCCGCCACCGTAAGGAATAGTTACGACCTGGATGCCCAGGCGCTGCTCCAGAAGCATCGTATGGAGATGGTCAATGGAACCGATCCCGGCCAGGGCGGCCTTAAGCTTTTTTTGCTTTCCGGCTGCTATCAGGTCGCCTAAGGTTTTGTACGGTGAATCGCCTTTTACTTCGATGGACATGGGTCCCTCGAACCATCCATAGATGGGTTCAAAATTTTCCAGATGAGTGCCGCTTTCGTGGAAATTCTGGGCAAGGATGGCATGCTGCAACGGCACGCATATGAGGGTATAACCGTCTGATTTGGCATTCTCGGCGGCCGTGACGCCGATGGTCGTCCCGCCCCCCGGCATGGACTTGACAACAACTGCTTCCTCCAGATATTTCTGGACAAAAGGCGTCAGATTCCTCAATTCAATATCCGTCCCCCCTCCCGGGCGCAGCGGATTGATGACGGTCACCGCACGCGTCGGGAATTTATCAGCCGCTATGACGCCATCACAGATGCCAAAAACGATACCAACAACGGCAATAAGTGCCATGATGGCCAATTTTTGAACTCTTGCACCTTTTCTTTTGGTTTGCATTTAAGCCTCCTTTTTAGTTTTCGGTTGTTTGGATATTGACCTGCGGGGCAAATGGTTGCCCCGACAACCCATCACGGCGACGCCATCACATCAACCACATAACACCGACCGTTTTCGACAGCTTCAACGGCACGCGCAAAGGCTTTAAGCAGTTCTTCAAAATTATCAATCGGTCCTTCACCGTCTAAGCCCTGGGCCCGTGCCATTCCCACAAGATCAACGGGCGGGTTGTCGATGCATTGGCCGATCCACTTATTCTCTGTGGGCCGGCCTCGCAGTTGTGCAATTCCTTCCTGATGGCGTACGCAATTTCCGTATACACGATTATTGGCAATGATAATAACCAGCGGTATCTTATAGCGTGCGGCCGTCCACAGGGCGCTGATGCCCATCAGGTAATCGCCATCTCCCAGGATGGCTATCGGCAGCCTGTCCGAGCCGCGCAGCGCCAGGGCTGCACCGACCGCCATGCCGGGCCCAGCGCCTACGCCGCCGCCACCATCCGTACCCAGATAATCCAGAGGATCCTGGAAATCGCAGGCGTCCGCAGGCCAACCGAGGGGTAATCGAATGAAACAGGTTTTGCGATTACCTGCGGTCATCTTCAGGGCATTGGCAATCTCGTAATGGTTTAACGCTCCGACAGTATTTTGAGAGGCGGGATGGCTTTTCGGTTGTACGGTCTCGTCTGGCCTGCTCCCGCCTCGGCCCGACGCTTCTAAAATGGCTAAGAGTTGCGGTAAGATAATATCGGGTTCGGCCAAAATAGGCAGATCTACAGGCGGCAATCCCTGACAATCCATGCTCCATCCCCTGTGGACATAACTGTCAACGGAACAGTGGATCACCTTAGTTTCAACCGGCCTTGTTCCCCAAACCTGTTTTAAAGCGCCGGCCAGATCCAACCAGTCAAGGCTAAAAACGACGTCCGCGCCATGAATCAAATCGATAGCCTTTTTTGAAAGGAAAAAACCGGTGCCAGCGCCATGAAGCGGATGATCGGTCGGAAAAGCAGCGCCCACTTTCATATCAGTCACCACCGTGGCTCCTAAAAATTCTGCAAATCGAACCCGCAAGTCCCAATGCGCATGGCTTCGTGAGACACGACCGGGGAGAATTAGCGGGTTTTTTGCTTCCAGAAGGAGTTCGGCAGCCTGTTGGAGAACCTTGCGAGATGCTGCCTGCGGTGCTGCCGGTTTGAAACGCGAAGGATTTGGAACAGAAACCTGTTTTTCCAGTTTGCAGTTCTGTATGGCCGCATCCAGACAGATATATACCGGTCCACACGGTGCCGTAAGACTAAGTTGATAAGCACGCAGGATGGATTCGAACGCGGCGGGCACGGATGCGGGCTGGTCATCCCATTTGGTATAGTTGCGAACCAGGGAACTTTGATCCTGGGCGGTATGAATCCAGTCAATCCACGGGCGGCGTTGGGATGCATCCACCGGCCCGGTGGCGCCCAGAATAAACACCGGAACCCGGTCGCACCAGGCATTATAAATAGCCATGCTGGCGTGCATAAGCCCCACATTGCTATGCACAACAACGCCCATGGGTTTACCGGTGATCTTGGCATATCCATGGGCGATCGCCACCGCGTTTTCCTCGTGAAGGGCGAGTAACATTTGTGGATTCCTGTTGCCCAAATAATTGACGATACTGTCGTGAAGACCTTTAAAACTGGCTCCGGGATTGAAGGCAATATAATTCAAATCGAGACGCCGCAACAGTTCTGCAATGGCATCACTTCCCCAGGTCATGGAAATATTTTCTATATTCTGCGGGCGTTCCGGGTTCATCCGATTGTCCGATGCGCTAAAGATTTGAATCGCCTTCGACTTTCTCTTGAAAAAAGGCTTCCGTCATTTGGTCCGAATCCAAAGAAATCCGTTAATTCTTATTCTGTCTTGGTATCTAACTCCATGTGCATTTTATGGACCGCAAGGACATGCTTTTTCATTTCCGCATAAGCCAACTCCTTATCTTTCTTTTTAAGTGCCTCGATAATGCCATCATGCTGGTGGGTTATGGTGAGTATGGTTTTTTCATCCAGTTTGAATTGATTCATCCGAAAGGCATGTATTTCCGATAAAATCTGCATGATGATAATAAAGACCTGGTTACCCGTTATTTCGGCAATAATTCGATGAAACCTCGGATTACGATCGAATTGCATCACGGGATTCTCGGAATCGAATCCTCCGAGTTGATCCCGGGTTATCTCTTCCAGGAGCTTGATATCCTTAGGGGTAGCCTTTTCGGCTGCAGCGGCAGCAACTTCCGGCTCTATAATGACCCGCGCCTGAAGAATTTCCTCGAGGCTGACTTTCCTGAGGCGCATCACATCCCTCAGATAATCCACCATCGGCTTTGAATTACCTTTTTTAATAACGAAAGCACCGCCTTGAACCCCTTTTTTAACCACCACAAAGCCGGATCGTTCAAGGGAGCGGATGGCTTCGCGAATACTGGAACGACTGGCGCTGAACATATCAGCGAGTTCTCTTTCCGATGGGAGCTTGTCTCCGGCGCGATAATGATGGGTTATGATGGCCTCTTTCAACTGTCCCTCTATTAATTGGGACACTCTTTCAGCTCGAACGGGGGAAAATATGTTCTGCTCTTCAGCCATATCATTATCCGGATTTGAAAATTATCGGTGGGATAAAAGTTTAAAGGTTTAATGTTTAACCCATTATAGAAACATTTTCGATTTGTCAATGGATATTGTCAATTTTCGGATCGTAAATTTCCTTGCTTTGAACGATGGCATAGATTAAGGAAAGTCTAGACAAATGAGCTAAAATTAAAAATGATCTAAAACGCCTAAAATTATGGTTTCGCTCGCTCCGCGCAGGTGCTCCGGCTGCGATAGCGCTTGCGCGGCGTGTGCGCCGCGTGGCGCTCCATCTTTTATTATAAATTCGAAGATAAACTTTTAATTTTGAGATAGCTTCTAGTAGAAAGACCTGCTTATAGGAGTTCGGCATGGCCAGAGTTTTAGAAAATGTGGGTAAGAATTTATTGAAAGAAAACGGGGTGCCGACACCTGAATTTATCGTTACTGAGACTTCCGAAGATGCACGCCGTGCCGCTGAAAAAATCGGATGCCCGGTTGTGATAAAAGCACTGGTGACCGCCGGGAAGCGGGGAAAAGCAGGTGCCGTTAAATTTGCCAGAAACCCGGATGAGGCCGCTAAGACTGCTGCAGAGATATTGGCCATGACCGTATACAATTTCCCGGTAAAGCGCGTGCTGGTAGAAAGGAAATTGGATATCTCCCAGGAGCTTTATGTATCCATCACCTATGATCCGGTTAAAATGGGACCTGTTATTATTGCAAGCACCGCCGGCGGAATCGATATCGAAGAAATAGCCGCAGCCCGGCCGGAAAAGATACTCAAATATCATGTCAATATGCTAACCGGCTTTAATCTTTATGAAGCCAAGGAAATATGGTCTGATCAGGGACTTAAGGGAAGTGTTCTACAAAAAGCAACAACCCTCTTATGGCGGCTCCATCAGCTTTTTGTCAAATATGACTGCACCGTCATTGAAATCAATCCATTGGCCCTAACAGCAGATGCCGGGCTGATCGCTGCGGCGATATTGATGGGGGTTGATGATGATGCCTTGTACCGCCAGGCCTATTTCTCGAACAAGGTGGAAGCCGGAAGTGATCGCGCCTGGAGGCCCCTTACGGTTCTGGAAAAAAAGATGATCGAAGTTGACAAGACCGAAGCGTATCGCGGTACGGCACGCTACACCGAGATGGAAGGCGGAAACATCGGTTTTTTCTGCGGCGGCGGGGGGGGCAGCCTGCTGTCTTATGATGCCCTGCTTCGATTCGGGGGCAAGCCGGCAAATTATACTGAATTCGGAGGGAATCCACCGGAAGCGAAGGTCAAAGGATTGGTCAAGGGCGTATTGTCGAAGCCGGGGGTCAAAGGCTTTTATATGAATCTAAATATCACAAACAATACCCAGACCGATATTGTCGCCAAAGGCATCATTGGGGCATTTCAGGATTTAAATATTGATCCCGAAAAATTTCCGGCAGTGCTCAGGCTTGCGGGTGTACACGACGCCGAAGCCAGGCGATTATGCACCGAGGCGGGGCTTGAATACCATGGCGACGATATCACCATGGAAGATACGGCTCGCATAATCGTTGAGAAGATGCGAAAAGCGTTTCCGGAGGAGACAGACTAGAATGGCAATATTGGTGGACAAAAATTCAAAAATCGTGATCCAGGGTATAACGGGTAGAGAGGCATCCATGGTGACCCAACATGCCCTGGCATACGGAACAAAAATCATGGCCGGGGTTACCCCGGGCAAAGAAGGCCGGAACGTTGAAGGCGTCCCTGTATTTGATACCTTGAAACGCGCATGCAAAGAATTTGAAATAAACACGTCTGTTGTTTACGTCCCGCCTGCTTTTGCTTACGATGCGGTCATGGAGGCCATCGGGAATGGCATTGCGCTAATTATCATCATGACCGAAAGAATTCCGCAACAGGACGCGGTCCGGTTCCTATCAGCTGCCAAGCAGAATAACTGTACGATCATCGGCCCGAATTCGGTGGGTGTCATCACCCCCGCGGATAAAGTGAAACTGGGTGCAATTGGCGGTGACAACGCGGAACGCTGCTTTGTTTCCGGAAGCGTCGGGATTATTTCACGCAGCGGCGGAATGACGGCCGAGTGCGCCTGGATGGTAAAACAGGCGGGCTTCGGCGTAACCACGTGCGTCAGTATCGGCGGAGATGCCTTCATCGGCTCGCCACCAAAAAAGATTTTGAGCATGTTCGAGGATGACCCCATAACAAAAACGGTTGTCATGTGGGGAGAACCGGGGACCCGCTACGAGGAAGATGTCGCAGAGTTCGTCAACAATAAAGGTTTTACAAAACCTTTGATCGCCTATATCGCCGGAAGATTCGTGGAAGAGATGCCGGAAGGCACCGTTTTCGGGCATGCGGCTTCCATCATCGAGGGCGATTCTGGCAAGCCGTCCATCAAGATGGCAGCACTCAAAGATGCCGGTTGCCATGTCGCTGAGAATTTTAATGATATCATTCCCATATTACAAAACACCATGGCCTAAGTTATTCTGCACGGATCCACTCTTTAGACAGACCGATATTTAAAATCGAAGACGGTGTCGGCCGGATTCAATTTAATCGGCCCGAAAAACTGAATGCCGTAAATCCGGATGTATTAAAAGAACTTGAAACAGCCGTTGAGGTTTGTGAAGGTAATGATGGCATCCGGGTTGTCGTTTTGACGGGAAACGAAAAAGCATTTGCCGCCGGCGCTGACATCGAAAATAAGGAAGGATTGCAGATCGAGCAGGAACTTTTTTGTATGCTCTTTGGAACCGAGGACCAGAAGGAGGGAATGGCGGCTTTCATGGAAAAGCGAAAGGCTGTCTTTAAGGGCAGATAGTGGAGGTTTGCCCCATTTGTTGCAGTTTTCAACCAGAATTGGAAAGGAAGGACAGAAATGAGCATTAAAAACATCGGTATTATTGGGTCCGGTATTATGGGAAGTGGTATCGCCCAGGTAAGTGCTACGGCGGGTTACAATATTGTGATTCAGGATATCAGCAAGGAAGCGCTCGAAAGAGCCGGGTCCGGTATCAAAAACAGTTTGGAAAAGTTTGCCGGCAAAGGAAAAATTAAACCGGAGGAGGCCGAGGCCGCTTTATCGCGCATCCAATTTACAACTGATTTGAAAAAGGCTTGTGAAAATGCTGATTTGATCGTCGAAGCGGTTTTTGAAAATCTTGCGATCAAACACGAACTATTTAAGAAACTGGATGAACTCTCTAAACCCGAGGCCATCCTGGCTTCAAACACATCTGCCCTGCCGATTACCGAAATAGCCAGTGTCACCGATCGCGGCCAGAATTTTGTCGGTATTCATTTCATGAACCCGGTTCCGCTGATGAAAGGTGTCGAAATTATTTGCGGCCAGTTGACCTCCGACGAAACTTTAAATACGACAATGGGCTATGTCAAAAGCCTCGGAAAAGAGCCCATCGTGGCGGTTGATTATGCCGGCTTTATTGTCAGCCGCCTGCTGGACGTCTTGATGAACGAAGCGGTCAAGATGGTTCAGGAGGGGAATCGCCCGGAAGATATCGACAAAGCAATGGAATTGTGTGCCGGTCATCCCATGGGCCCCTGCAAGTTGCTGGATCTGGTCGGGGCTGAAATTGCGATGCATGGTATGGAGACAATGGCGCGGGATTTCGGTGACCAGTATAAACCCCATCCGTTATTGAAAAAGCGGGTTTTGGCGGGTCTGCTGGGAAGAAAGTCCGGCCGTGGATTTTATGAATATTAGTAGAAGTGATTTCACAACCACATCTAAGGCCCTGGGATCATAGCCAAGGCGGGGTCAAAGCAGGGAGAGGGGTCCTTGCCGGCTTATTCCGGGGGCGACAGGTGATACCGGCGACAGACAGGTCAGCTTGGCTGGTTTCTAAAAGCAGCCCGGCTTAACTGATTGAAAATAACAAAACCATGGAGCGAATTCGAAAAGTAGAAAATATATAATTTAGATTAATTGCCGCCATTTTCAGAATGGCTATTTTGCTCCGATCCACTCTTTCGATAAACTTACGGCAGCTACGGCATCAGGCCCATAGGCATCCGCACCGGCATAGGCCCCCACCTTTTCGTCAACCGCGCCGCCGCCAATCATGATCTTAACCTGGTCTCGCAGTCCCGCTTCTTTGATAACCTCAATCGTGTTTTTCATAGACTCAAAGGCCGTCGTTAGCAGTGCACTCATACCCACAACCTCCGGTTGCTCCGCCTTGATGGCCTCGACAAACTTCTCTGCCGGCACGTCAACGCCCAGGTCATGAACTTCAAAACCATTGATGTCCAGTAAAAATACCACGATGTCCTTACCGATGTCGTGGATGTCGCCCTTTACCGAGCCAATAACCACCTTACCGATGGCTGCGGCCTTTTCGCTGGATTCTTGCTTGATATAGGGCTTTGCTATTTTTGATATCTTTTTTAACATTTCACCGGCCATTATTAATTCCGGGAGAAAATATTTTCCCTCTTCGAATCGCTTGCCGACAATTTCAAGGGCCTCACGGCAGAATTCTAAAACCTTCAACGGGTCCTGCCCGCTATCGAGCATTTTATTTGCCAGATCTATGGCGTCCTGCTCGCGCATTTGGGTCATGGCATCAACTAATTCATTCGACATCGCTTATCTCCTCATTTTCATACCACCGATATTATTTATAAATTCCGTAATCTTTTGAAAAATCAATCATGGCCTTCACATTTTCGGGCCTGGATCCCTGCATGCCGGCCCCGGTGGAAAAGATAAAACCACCGTCCTTGCCGGCCACATCGATAAGCTCCTTGCAATAGTCTTTGACATCATCGGGCGATGCGGTGCAAAGCAAAGACAGGGGCACATTACCGGCAATACAGGCCGTCGGCCCAACGATCTCTTTGGCCCGGGCCATATCCGTAAGGTCAAACCACCAGACAACTTTTCCTTTGGGGACATCGCTAATCACTTCGAGGCGCTGATTATATCCACCTTCGGCAAACAGCTGCGGGACAACGCCTGCGTCCACCAGCCCGATGATGACTTTTCTGAGGGTCGGCCAGTAAAAGGTCTGAAACTGCTCGTCGGACATGAAGCCGTCGGCCCCTTTGTGCAGGGGGATAAACGGCATGATATGGCCGGTGGCTTTGCATGCCGCCACGCCGGCTTTGATCATAAAGGGCGTTATCCTTTCACAGGCTTCTATCAGTTCATCCGGATGCCGGTACATGTCCATCAAGATTTCGCGGGTGCCCCTGAGGCAATCGCCGATCACATCGAAAGGCGCCTTGGTAAATCCGCCTGAAAAGGCCGGGTAACCCCTGCCGATTATGGTTCCGCTTAACCGGCGCACCGCGTCCCGCCAGCGGATGGCTTCTTCACCGGCTTTTGCCAGGTTGCTGAAGGCAGTCTGGACTTCTTCATCGCCAAATGGGAATAATGCCGGCATAATTAAAGGGATTTCATTGACCGGGGGAAACAGCGGCATCTTTTGCAGCGGTTTTAAGGTGCCCAATATGCGCGGGAAAAAGGTGCTCATAAAAAAACCGGTGGGATCATCGATCAAATCCTCATACTCATCACCTTTCATATACTCTTTTTCCACGTACTGGAATTCGCTTTCTTCAGATACACCGTGCCCGGGCCAGCGCCCGAGCTTTAAATCTAAAATTTCCAATACTTTGCCGGGTACGACCGTTGTGGGGGCGTTGTAGGCATCCGGCGTGAGATCGCTGCAGTATTTTTCCCAGGCCCGCGTCAGCGCATCGTAATCATACATGGCGTCGTACATGCTGACACCGGCATATTGAATCGGAAAGAATCCGGCTGAAGGACATATGGGTATTCTCGCGGGAGTCCTTTTGAGCTGAATCGCATCCTTTATCAGGGTAACCCTGGCTTTATAATCTTCTTTAGCTTCAGGACTCGCAAAAGAAATACCTTCGCCGGAGAGCCAGGTTTCAAACCGGGCTTCTTGTTTTTCATCCGCATCTGCGGCGGGTTCCAACCATCTAGCTTTCATCTTCTTATTTTCCTTTCGATCAGATTAACTTTGATAGCAGATCAATTTTAAAAAATACAGTATTAACTTTTTTCGATATATTTTACCCGCTCTAATCCTTTAATTCTCTCGTCCGTCCAGCGACGCACTTTGTATTCAAAGCGCGGCAGACTGCCGTGAGGCACCTCTTCAAGTTGCATCCTGACCTGGGTCATCTCTTTTATTTTTCCGGCCAGCCTATCAAGAATGATGTTTTTGGCTTTATCATCCAAACTCGCCTTCTTAAATTCGAAACTCACTCTCGCAATTTCCCGGCCGCTTTCATCAATAAACACACGGCCGTTATACTCCTCGATCTCTTCAAAAGAAAAAACGGCATCATCGACGGTTTGCGGCCAGACATTGGTGGCTTTGATTTTAATCATGTCGTCGTAACGGGCCACGGTACCGACCTCCCACAATGCCAGCGAAGTCCTGCCGCAATCGCACAGATCATGGGGCAGCCGCCGCACCCGATCGTTTGAACGAAACCGGACCAGCGGCATGGCGCTGCGCGAAAAGGTGGTTACCACCGGCTCCCCCCATTCGCCGTCTGCCACAGGCTGATTTGAATCTTTATCCAGAATCTCGACCAGGGCGAAATAGTCGGCCAGATGATAAAATCCGAATTGTCCATCCGGAACCGCGCCGTATTTGCAGGTGATGGCATAGTTTAAATTCAGCTGGGTTGAACCGTAAATATCATGGATCACGGCATCCCATATGTCTTCCATTTTAAGCGCCCAGGCCACCGGAAAAGGTTCGGTCGAAAGGGTAATCCCTTTTAATCGCGGAAACGTCTCGCGCGGCGTTAAACCCTGCTCCAGACAGATGGAGGTAATTCGTGATAAATAGGCCGGTGTGGTTAAAATATGATGAACATCGAAGCGTTTCATCGTGTCGATTTTTTGGTTGGTATTGAACACGGCCAGGGCTAACGGCGTGGCGCCAAAAATTCGCAGCCCTTCATAGGAAAGCATGCCGCCGGTCATGGTGCCTAAAGGATAAAGGACCGCAGATAAATCCCCTTCCTTCAAACCGATGGCCGCAAAATGGCAGGCTGTGGATGCATTGGCTGCCCGGATGGATTCCTCCTCGTGGCAGTGGACTTCCTGGCCCATACCGGAGGTGCCGCTGGTCAAATTGATGCGCCGGATTTTTTCCGGTGGAACACAAACCCGGCTGCCAAAAGGCGGATTTTCTTCCTGGTCTTTGATTAAATCCTGCTTATCGATAAATGGAAATCGAGCTATGTGCTCAAGGGTCTTAAAATCATCCGGTTTGACCCTGGCTTTATCAAAACGCTGCCGATAAAATGCACTTTTATGATAGGCCCGTTCCAGGGTTTTCCGGGTCTTTTCAAACTGAAGTTTTTTTAAATCCCCGACGGACAGTGTCTCCAGGTCTTTCAAAAAGAAGTTGTACTCTTTTGCAATCCTTTTTCGATCCATTTTGTTCTACCCAATAAGAGATTACGCTTCGATAATCGGAAATTGATTGAGCTAAATTAGATGGGATTTATAAATCAGTTTTAGAATTTGACGAGACTAGGCAAAAAGGTTGCAATCTGCGGTACAAATAAAATTATAATGGTCACAATAATCAGAGCCGCCAGAAAGGGCAAGATCCCTCTGAAGATAACAAAAAGGGGCACATCCGGCGCAATCCCTTTGATCACAAATACATTTACGCCTACGGGCGGTGTGATGACGCCCATCTCGGAAATCAGAACCATCATAACCCCGAACCAGATGGGGTCGAAACCCAGTTTCTGCACAACCGGAAAAAAGATGGGGACCGTCACCACGATCAGTGCCATGGAGTCCATAAAAAAGCCGCCGAGAAAGTAGATAAAAATAATGATGGCGATGACCACCATGCGGTCAACAGGAAGGCTCCCAACCCAATCCGCCAGCATGAAAGGGATCGTGGACATGGCCATAAAATGCCCAAACACCACCGCTCCGGTGATGATGAATAAAACCATACAGCCGGTTTGCAGCCCTTCCTTGCCGGCCTCGAAAAAGGTTTTCCAGCTCAGCTTTCTTCTGGCCAGGCCGATGATCAATGCCCCCCCCGCGCCGATGGCGCCCGCCTGGGTGGGGCTGAACCATCCCAGAAACAACCCCCCGATGGCCAGGCAAAAAAGAATGACCGCTTCGACGATACCGCCTGTTGCCCTGATCTTTTCTTTCCAGGTGGTAGACGGCCCGGGAGGGCCAAGTTCGGGATTGCGGAAACACAGCAAGGCCACCGTGGCAACAAAAGCCAGACTGAGGAGTACTCCCGGAAGGATACCGGCGACAAAAAGTTTTCCGATGGACTCCTCCACCAGAATCCCGTAAACAATCAGGACCGTACTCGGCGGGATCATAACACCCAGCGTCCCGGCAGCTGCCACGCACCCGGTAGCCAGGGTATTATCGTATTTGTATTTTCGCATTTCCGGAAGCGCGATTTTCCCCATGGTGGCAGCAGTTGCGGCCGTCGAACCGCAGATGGCCGCGAAACCGGAGCAGGCCAGAACGGTAGCGATGGTCAGTCCGCCGCGAAATTGGCCCACCCAGGCATGGGTGGTTCGGTATAATCTCTGGCTGATACCCGAGGCGAACGCGAAAGACCCCATCAGAATAAACAGGGGGATGACGGAAAGCGGATAAGAAGAGAACGTATCGTAGATGTCCTGTGCCAGCAGCGCCAGTGCCGATTCAAAACCGCTCAGATAGGCAAAACCGCTCACCCCGACCAATGCCATGGCAAAACCAACGGGCATTCTGAGCAAGAACAGGAACAGGAGAACAGCGATGCCGACAATACCGGTTGTCTCAGGACTCATTTTTTACTGTTTTTACGATGGAGGTTAATAGTTTTTGCAAGTAAATCAAACAGACCGGAATAAGGCCGACGGCAGCGGCATAGGCAAAGGGAGCCAGGGGGATCCTTGCGGTCATAGATTCCTCTCCGCCGATCTGCATGCCATACCCGTATGCGAAAAGCCGCCACACAATTACGCTGAAAAGGCCCAGGCCCAGAAAATTGACAATACAATCAATGCCGGACTGGAGGCGCTTTGGCAGGAGCATGACGAAGAACTCCACCTGAACGTGTCTGCCCATGATAAGCGCGATTGCAACCGCACAAGAAACCGCAATCAACTGGGCCAGAATCACGACATCCAGGGCGCCGAAAACGGGGGCGCGAAAAACTTTGGCACCCACCACATCCACACAGGTCAGAACGACTATCAAAAAAAGCGCAGCGAATCCGATCCATTCAACCCCTTCGCTAATCTTTCTATTGAATTTTTCGAATTTATCTAACATAATCGGCCCGGTTTAACCATTTAGCTCGTAGCTGATTGCTCAAAGCTCATAGTAAATGCTTGAAGCTGGGAAGCAATATTAGCTCATAGCTGATAGCTCATGGCTCATAGTAAATGCTTGAAGCTGGGAAGCTGGAAAGCTTGGAGGCTTAAAAACTTCTGAGCTTTCAGGACAGTATAGCTTTCTAACCTATTAGCCTTCAAGCTTTTCGAGTAGGCAGGAGCCTCCCAAGGCTGTAGGAAAACGTTTGTTTTCTCTGTTTTCCGCCTGCTTTCGCGGCGGTGCCACAAGATCTTTTCC
>JAQYWI010000011.1:0-2426 GCA_030145015.1 Desulfobacterales bacterium | reverse complement strand
AGGACAGTATAGCTTTCTAACCTATTAGCCTTCAAGCTTCCAAGCCTCATAGCTTCCTGGCTTGCTTGCCTGCCAGCCTCTTGCTATGAGCTATTTTAAGGAACCCCACGCTCGACCCCGGTGACGGGGTCGAGGTGGGGAACCTGTTCGTCTAATACCGATAATATCTACTTAAGAACAAGGGCTTCCGGCCGCATACCCGCAGGGCCGGTGGGTGAGGGAATCTTGTATGTCATCTGCATGGCGGTCCAGTATTTGATGCGATCTCTCTGAAAGTCGACCCAGCCCTTGACTTCTGACTCCGAAAATCCTTTACCCGTCATTTTTTCGATATAATCCGCAATGACGGGTTCCACCGCCTTTACCCAGCGGGCTGCTTCCCCCTCGGAGAGCTCAAAATAGGTCACGCCTTTTGTCAATCCGAAAGCCTTGCCGGCTGATTCGATTCCGTTCCACATCAAGGCGTAGCGCTCCTGATATTCCCCGCTGAGGGTATCCACGACCTCTTTGAGATCCGGCGGCAGGCTGTTATATTTACGCTTGTTCATGGCCAGAAAGAAAGGAAAGGGATTACCCGTCTGCCAGGCTGCGGTGACATATTTGCAAACCTCTCCAAATCGGAAAACCTTGAGAGTCTCATAGGGGGCATAGACGCCTTCGTTAACGCCCTTGGCAAGGGAGTCGTAGGTTTCCATCATGGGTGTCGGGGTCGGATTTCCGCCGAGGGCTTTGATGATTTCACCGGGAGTTCCCGGGGCCCGGATGGCCAAACCTTTCAGATCTTCCAGCTTTTCCACCGGTTTCTTGGAGATAATCATGCTGGGGGCGTTGCCGTGAAGGGCCAGCAACTTCACTTTGTCCCATTCTTTGGGCTTGAATTGCTGGTAGAAGTCCCACGCCACATGGGCGCCGACAAAGCCGCTGGGGGTGCCCAGAGGCAACCCGAGTCCTTCGGTTACCGGAAAGCGTCCGGGGGTGTAATAGACATGCGAATATCCGATATCGGTAATACCCGACTCGATCCCCTTATAAATCGCAGGCGCCCTGAGCAGGGAACCACCCGCAAAATATTGAACTTTTATCCTGCCGCCCGAACGCATCTCAAGATCTTTACCAAATTGCTCGGTGATTTTCGATTGGTTGGCCGGCGGCGGGAAGAAATTGGCGATTTTTATATTGATTTGATCCGCAGACTGAGCCGGTGGAGTTATATACGGAAATAGGAGTGCCAGATTGATGCACACTGCCATGCACAGGGAAATCAGAAAGAATTTCTTTTTCATTGGTCGCTTGCCTCCTTTAAAGGTTAGTTCAAAAGTCGAAAGTTTCTCTTCTAGCAGATATGCCTACTATCACCTCCCTCCGCAGTCAATAATTTTATTTATCGAACCCTCAACAGGTTCTAAAAGTTGATCCAGTCTATGTTTGTATAAAACATTTCAAAATTATGTCAACGCAAAGATTTTTTTTATGCAGATTGCAGCCCAAAAATGAACTTTTGGAGTTAGGCGTAAGGACGGGAAATTAATTGCTGTCTAAAGCTTGAATCAATCATTGCCAGTAACAACGCTCTAAAAAAAGTTTCACAATATGAAACGAAATTTCAAGATTTTATTTAAGCTAGCCTAATGTTTTGCTAAAGTCAAGCGAAAAACCCACAGGCAAGATTATGATAAATATAATAATCCGACCGAAATCAAATTCCCAGATAGGATTCCCTGATGTAGTCCGTCTCGAGAAGCTCGGATGCCTTGCCCTCCATCGCGATGGATCCGTTTTCCAAAAGATAGGCCCGGTTGGAAATTTTCAGACTCTGGTGGGCGTTTTGCTCAACCAGCATTATCGCAACCCCCTCCTGATTAATCTTCCGGATGACCTGGAAGACCTCCGCAACCAGCATGGGGGCCAAACCCAATGAAGGCTCATCCAGTATCAAAAGTCTGGGCAAAGACATCAATCCCCTGCCGATCGCGACCATCTGTTGCTCACCGCCGCTGAGCGTGCCGGCCAATTGCGATTGCCGGGTCTTCAAAATTGGAAAAAGCCCATATACCCAATCCAGGGATTCTGCCAGTGTCTTTCTGGCCCGGCCGAGATAGGCCCCCATTTGCAGGTTCTCCAGAACGGTCATGTCGGAAAAGAGCATCCGCTCTTCGGGGATTTGGATCAATCCTTTTTCGACAATCTTGTTTGCCGACATTTTATGAATCACGCTACCATCAAAACGAATCGTGCCGGCTCTGGGTCGAATAAACCCGCAAACCGTATTAATGGTGGTCGTCTTGCCGGCGCCATTTGCGCCCAGCAGCGATACAATCTCACCGGACGCTACCGTTGCCTCGATATCAAACAGCGCCTGGTAGTCTCCGTAGAATACGTTAAGCCCGTTAATCTCTAACACGACAATGACCTCGTATTTATGCCCC
>JAQYWI010000097.1 GCA_030145015.1 Desulfobacterales bacterium | reverse complement strand
TTCACATTATTTGGATGTAAAATGTGATATAATGCACAAAAAATGCTCATAAATAAGGCATCTATTTTTAGATATATAAGCCGGTTTAGGGGGAGAGGTATACTAGGGACGTACTTACCTTATTAACTTATTCTGCCTATTGATCTTTCAATTAACAAATTACATGCGTCCTAAATGGTTTATCCCCATTGTATCAAAGTCTGTTTTATTTAAGTTAATAAGTTAAGAACGTCCCCAAAAAGGTTAAATGCTGAGGATATTTGGTATTTCTCACGGATTTTTAAACCTGCCGAAGCTTTTTCGATTTGATTGAATTCCAACCTGAAAGCCGCATTGACAATAACGGATAAATACCTATTTTTTCGTATAAAATGGGCTGAATCTTTATATGAAAAATGGATTCAAACGAGCTTTAAAAAAGATCCTGTAAATCCTGTCTATTGTTTAACGAATGAAACTCTATTTACTCAGTCTCGGCTGTGCCAGGAATCTGGTCGATAGCGAAATCATGCTGGGTCGTATAAAACGGGCCGGCTGGACGATTGTGGAAGAACCGGAAGAAGCCGATGCCATCGTGGTCAACACCTGCAGCTTTATCGAGGATGCCGCCGACGAGAGCATTGATATGATTCTCGAACTGGCCCGGTACAAGCAAACCGGATCGTGCAAGCGGCTGGTGGTTGCCGGTTGTTTGCCTGAGCGCTATCGCCAGGAAATTACCGGTCAGATGCCGGAAGTCGATGCATTTATAGGAACCGGAGCGTATGACCGAATTGTAGCGGCCGTTGAAGGTTCGAATTATCCCGGCGGGTGTTTGCTGCCGGATCCGGATATCAAACCGGCTCAGGATAAGGATGCTGCCAGAGTCTTAAGTGCGTCTCATATGGCGTATCTTAAGGTGGCCGAAGGTTGCAGCCGGCATTGCACCTATTGCATTATTCCCAAGCTGCGCGGGAAAAAAAGAAGCCGGCCGCTGCCGGAGGTGATTTCAGAGGCGCGCGGTTTGCTCGAAGCCGGTGTAAAAGAGCTGGTGCTCGTTGCCCAGGATACGACTTCATACGGAAAGGATCTCCGGCCTGAGGTGAACCTCAGCCAGCTGATCGAAAACTTAGCTGACCTGCCCGTCGCCCCCCAGATGAATTCAGGAACGATTGCTGCGCATAATGACCTGGCCAACGCATGGATCCGAGTGCTTTACGGACATCCGCAAAGCATAGAAGATTCTTTTATTAAAACGGTTGCAACCCATTCAAATGTGTGCTCTTACTTCGACATCCCGATTCAGCATGTCAGCAGTTCGATTTTAAAAAAAATGGGCCGCCAGTACACCCGGGAAGATCTTTACCGGCTTTTTGATAAAATCCGTTCACAGGTTGCGGATGCCGTCCTGAGGACAACGCTTATCCTGGGATTTCCCGGAGAAACCGAAAAAGATTTCGAAGCGCTGCTCGATTTCATCGAAGATCTCCGATTCGACCATCTGGGCGTTTTTCTTTATTCGGACGCCGATGATCTCCCGTCACACCGCTTGCCGGAACCGGTCCCGGTCGGAGTGGCTCAGGAACGTTACGACCAGCTCATGTCCTGCCAGCTGGATATATCGACCCGGAATTACCAAAAATATATTGGGCAAACCCTGGAGGTTTTAGTAGAAGAGGCGGTGGAAGATAGATTATATGCCGGGCGGACCACATTTCAGGCCCCGGAAGTAGACGGCATGACATATATTAAAGTCGGGCACGGGCAACCCGAATCCAAGATCGGATCGTTTGCCCGAATCAAGGTAACGGATGCGATGGAATATGACCTCATTGGAGATTCGATATGAATGATCTCAAGCAAAAGATCCTCACGGAAAACGGAAAAGATTTGGCAAAAATTGAAGCCGAGCTCTCCGAGAATTTAAAACCCTATCTGGATCTGGTATCCGATGTCGCCCGTCATATTTTGTTTGCCGGCGGCAAGAGATTGCGGCCCTTGCTGCTGGTTCTTTCCGCAAGACTTTGCGGTTACAAGGAGGATTATGCCAAAACCGTTTCAACGGCCCTGGAATATTTGCATGCAGCCACGCTTTTGCATGACGATATCGTGGACGACGCCATTCTCAGGCGCGGCAAAACGGTAGCGCATTCTTTATATGGCAATGCCACAACGGTTCTGGTGGGAGATTTTCTGCTAGCCCGTGCGTTGGCCATTTGTGCAGACTCCGGCAAAATTAAGGTTATCCATATTATTTCAAATCTGACCGAAAACATGTCCACCGGTGAAGTTCATCAGCTGATGCGCAAAGGAGATGTCAGCCTCACCGAAGACGAGTATCTGGAGGTTATCCGGCGAAAAACCGCAGTTCTTTTCCAGGCCGCCTGCACGGTCAGTGCGGTCATCGCAGAGGCCCCGGCAGAAAAAGAGAAGGCGCTTTCAGATTTTGGCTATAATCTGGGCATTGCATTTCAAATGGCTGATGATTTATTCGACTACACCATGGATACGGCTGATTTGGGCAAAGAGGTCGGAGCGGACCTCAGAGAAGGAAAATTAACATTGCCGGTCATTCATGCGCTCAAGCAGGCCAACCCGGCTGATCGGGATGCGATGGTTAAAATAATAAAGAATGAAGCCTTCACCGTGGATGAATTTAATGCCCTGGTTGATCTGTTAAAGAAAAATGACGGGATTGCCTATACGGAAAAAAAAGCCGAGTTTTGCATCGCAAAGGCCAAGGAGGCGCTTTCCGTTTTCGAGCCCTCCAAAACCAAAGATTCTTTGTTTGATATTGCCAATTACGCCTTAGCTCGCAGCACCTAAAAACTGGCTTCAAAGGCCCATATTTTGCCCGATGGCGGCGTTGTGATCCGATTCAAAATACTCACGTATTATCGTGTACGCTCGGATACACGACTTTCAAATCGAATTACGCCTTTTGAACTCCTTAATTTTCATAAAAATAGATGTGAAATCCCGTTTAAACGGGAGCCCTCAGACAAAATCTGAGATTTTGAAGCCAGTTTTACATTTTGTCTTTTTAGCTGGCGAAACCGGCAACGGGCTCAACCGGCAAACCTTATATCACTTTTCGCCCTTCAACAAATTTTAAGGCCCCGTAACTTCAGTTCCTTACTTTTCAATTCTCCCTTGAATTACGTATCTTAAAGCTTGAAATTATAGCAAAATTCCTTTAAGGGATATTACCATTATATTCTTAAACCAAACTGGAGAATAAAGAGAGATGTCTGGAATGCCATTAAAATGGAACAGGTTGCTGCTCGCAGGGGTTGTTATGGCGGTGACGATTTCACTGGCCATTGCGGCAAATGCCCAACAGCAGGTGCCAAATAAAACGTTTGTGGTAATCGGAACGAGTAAGGTTTCCGGAGATAATATTCAGGTTGCCCGGGAACAAGCAATCTCGGAGAGTTTGGTGACGGCCGTCGCTCTGATGACCGAAGAGATCCTTCAGGTGGATTCATTGGTCGAAAACTTTCCCCAGGTTAATGAAATTATTTACGAGAATACGGATGCGTTTGTTCAAGATTACAAAGTCCTGACCGAGACAAGGTCCGGTAAATCCTATCGGGTTATCGTTAAGGCCACCGTGGCGGGTGAGAAAATTACAGAACAACTGTCAAGCGCAGGGATTTTGCGGGCGAAAGTGACCCTGCCCGCGATACTATTTTTCATTTCAGAACAGAAGCTTCAGGAAGATTCCCCACGTTACTGGTGGGGAAAAGATATGGGCGGCTTCGAAGCGACCACCGCAACCACCATGGCAAATATTTTAAGAGCCCACGGGTTTGCCGTAGTCGATCATGGGGGTATCGAGATTCGTAAAATAGCTGATTGGGATTCGAGTGACAAGCCCGAGTTAACGGATGCGGAAGCACTCAAGCTGGGTACCCTGTTACAGGCTGATGTGGTTGTTGTGGGAACATCCATCGCCAGCCTGACCACCAGCGTAATGGGCGATGAGTTGAAATCCTTTAAAGGCAATTTGAATGCCCGGGTGCTTCGGACAGAAACCGGCGAAGCACTAGCCAACATTTCGCGAACATCCGTCACAGCCAATGTGGATGAGAGTGCGGGTGGCAGGGAAGCCCTCGCGATGGCCGGAACGCTCGCAGGGGATCAATTGGCACCCCAGCTGGCCGCTGCCTGGCGAAAACTGGTCGATAAGCCGTCCCGGGTAGAAGTGACGGTGGAAGGGACCGGAAATCTTGCTAATTTTGTAAAATTTCGCAGAGTGCTGACGAGCATTTCCGGGGTTGGCGGAATCCGGGTAAAAGAAATAAAGCCCAATGAAACAACCCTGATTGTTGAATATCAGGGCAAGGCTGAAGATTTGGCCTCCGCCTTGATGCTGCAGGATTTTAAAAACTTCGGCATCAACATTTATGAGATCACCCAACAGAATTTAAAGATCGCGATTATTTCAAGCTAAAATCCGGTGCGGGGGGGGGGAACTCAATTTTTCTTGACAGGAAAAAAAGCCGGTGTTACTTGAAAATATCACTTTAGGCACGTAGCTCAGGGGGAGAGCGCTACCCTGACACGGTAGAAGTCGGGAGTTCAAATCTCCCCGTGCCTACCACTAGATTTCAAGGGGATTACAGATGAACCTGTATCCCCTTTTTCTTTTTGCTCGAGGGCTGCAATTAATCCGTAAATTAAGGTTTGCTAAAATTAAATTTTTAATTATATTACTGAATATATTTTATTTTCAGACTGCAAATGCGTTTTTAATCGGCAAAAAATGATTTTTGCAGCGATTCGAACGTAATTTTTCAACAATTTGTTTATCTAAATCAAATTAACTAAAAGAGGTTTTTGCCATGCCGTCCGGGAAAGGCATGATTGTTTTGATGGGCTCCGGTGAACTGACCGCCACCATGGTCGAGGTTCACAAAGAATTGTTGGGGCGGGTGGCGGCGGTGCCCGAGGCCGTTTTTTTAGATACCCCGGCCGGTTTTCAGCTCAATGTTGACCAAATTTCCAAAAAGGCCCAGGACTATTTCCAGGCGCATGTGCAGCATCCCTTAGGGGTTGCTTCCTTCAAATCACATGAAACCATTACGCCCTACGAAGCCGAGCAGGCGTACCATTCATTGCGTGCTGCCGATTTTGTACTTATCGGACCCGGTAGTCCGACCTATGCGGTGCGCCAATGGCAGCAATCGTCCATACCGGAAATTCTGATCAACCGCATCCGGGAAGGGGGCTGCCTGGTCGCTGCCAGCGCGGCCGCGCTGACGGTGGGGCGTTTTACACTCCCGGTTTATGAGATCTATAAGGTCGGGCATGCGCTGCACTGGGTGGATGGCATGGATGTTCTCAAGCATTTCGGCTTCAATCTTGTGGTGGTGCCGCACTGGAACAATGCGGAAGGGGGTAATCACGACACGCGTTTTTGCTTTATGGGCCAGCCCCGATTCAGCCGGCTTGTCTCCCTTTTGCCGGAAGACGTATCGATTCTGGGCCTGGATGAGCACACCGCCTGCATCCTGGATTTTGAAAACGATGAAGCCGTCATCAAGGGGATCGGTACGGTCACCCTGCAACGATCGGGCAGTGAAATGGTTTTTGATACGCGCGAACGTTTTTCCCTTGAAGTGCTG
The DNA here is from genome assembly GCA_030145015.1 of Desulfobacterales bacterium. The sequence continues at coordinate 14,982 of JAQYWI010000097.1, read as the reverse complement.
CGCGGCGGAGATGGCGGCAAGGAATGGAAACAAACAGCCCCTGTTCCGAAGGCGTCAGAAACGGACACTGTGACCGAGGGCGGTGCTTTCTGGAACCAAATTCATGAACTTGAAACGGATTTTTATGAAGGGCTTGAGACCCACGAGGCTCAAAAAACCACCAATGCCCTTCTTGAACTCGATCGGATAATATCGCAGGCGCAACAGGATTTAGAAAATGAGGAATTTATCACCCAGGCGCGAGACACCTTGCGGGAGCTGATTGCCATACTTGGAACCCGTCTGGGAACCGCACCGCGCAGTGAAACCGATTGTCTGGCGCCGGTTGTGCAACAACTACTGGATGTGAGAGAACAATTTAGAAAACAAAAACTATTTGATGAGGCCGATGCCATTCGAGACAGCCTTCAGCGAGCAAACATCATCATTGAAGATACCGAAGATGGCTCACGCTGGCGGCTGAATTCATAAAAAAGGTTTCAGGTGTCAGGTCCAAAGTACAAGAACCTGTCAGATTAGTTTCATTGGTTGAATTGGTTGGTCTAAACCGAACAAATTGAACGAATTAAACTAATGTAACCAATTAAACAGATGTAAATACCTGAAACCTGACTCCCAAAATTGCGTAATTTAGAGACGTAGAGATTATGTTCATCCATCCTTCACTATCGATTTTTGCTGTTGCCGGGGAAGACAATTCTTCATTACATCCATTTTTTTCTTATTTACAATCCATCTCCCACGTTAAATTAACCGTCAGCCCCGAAATTCCGGCGGACCTGAGCCCTTATGACGTCGTTATTACGGCCAACACGACCGTCCTGAGCGAGGGGTTCGATCAGCTTAACCAATTTGTCTTCGCCGGCGGCGGTTGGCTGGGTTTGGTGCACTTATCCGAGAAACCCCTGCCGGAAATTTTTGGAGCACAAACCCGGCCGGTTGGGCCGGAAGTGGAATTACGGGTTTTGTTTAATGATTCCAACCATGCCATCGCCCAACGACTGCCCGATGCCATTTATTTAAATGGCTTTTATCATTGCTTTGAAAAAATTGCGGGTGACGTTGAAACTATTTTATATGCCGACTGGCATTACAGCCACAGCCCGGTGTTAATTCACCGTTCAGCTGGGGACGGTAAGATCGCTGCCACCACACTGCAAGCTTATGACGATCCCTTCCTGCAAAAAATTCTATATCGCCTCTTGCGTCACCTGGCAGGGCAGAATGGCGGCAATCAAACTTTGGGCGTCGGTTTGCTGGGCTATGCGCCGTCTGTGGGCAAGGTGCACGGCCTGGGTGCTGGCGCCACGCCCGGTTTGGGGCTGCGGGCAGCCTGTGATCTAAATCCCGGGCGTTTGAAACAGGCGCTGCACGATTTTCCCGAGTTAAAAACGTATGAATCGGCCAAGAATCTTGCAAACGATTCAAGCGTCGATGTTGTCATCATCGCGACGGCGCCGAATTCACATGCCAATCTGGCTGTCCAGATGATGGACGCCGGCAAACATGTGGTTTGTGAAAAACCGCTGGCGATAAATCGCAAAGAAACCGCAGCGATGGTGGAGATGGCGGAAAAAAAAGGAGTGCATTTAAGCTGTCACCAAAACCGGCGCTGGGATGTCGACTATCTGGCCATTAAACAGGCCCTGCTGGATGGGTTAATTGGAGATCTTTTTTATCTGGAAACCTTTGTCGGCGGTTTTCACCATCCTTGCGCGTACTGGCATTCACATGCGAAAATATCGGGCGGCCTGGCTTACGATTGGGGCGGTCATTACCTGGACTGGATCGTGAGCCTGGTTCCGGAGCGTGTCAAAACTGTTATCAGCACCTCTCAAAAGCGCGTCTGGCATGATGTCACCAATGCCGATCAGGAACGCATCCAGATCCGGTTTGCCGGCGGGCAGGAGGCCGAGTTCATCCATTCCGACATTGCAGCTGTGCCCAAGCCCAAATGGTATTTGCTGGGAACCCAGGGCGCCATTATCGGCCACTGGAAGGATGTGGTCGAATACGAGATCGATCCGGACCTTTATTTTGAGCAACACGTGATTCCGGCCACGGAAATGCCGCCAGATTTAACCTTGCACCGCCGGCACCATTCCGGTCAGATCGTCACCCAAAACCTTGCCATACCCCAACGGCGGCATTATCTTTTTCATCAAAATATTGCCGATCATTTGTTAACCGGTGAACCCCTTGCGGCACCTCTTGAGCACTCCGTTCGCGTAGTCGCCATTTTAGAAGCCGCCGCCAAATCCGCCGCCAACGGCGGCACCATGGAGGTGCTGGATGACTAAAGCGGTCAAATGGGGTGTGTTGGGCAGTGCCATGATAGCGCGGCGATGCGTCATGCCCGCTATTAACAAATCAGTCAACGGTAAGCTGCATGCCCTGGCCACCCGGTCACCGGAGCAAGCCGGCAAAGTGGCCCGCGAAAACAGTATCGCGCATATTTACGACAGCTATGATGCCTTGCTGATGGATCCGGAAATAGATGCCGTTTATATTCCGCTGCCCAACCATCTTCACCGCCCCTGGGCGTTAAATGCGCTGAAGGCCGGTAAACACGTGCTGTGCGAGAAGCCGCTGGCATGTAATGCAAAAGAGGCCCGGGAAATGGTTTCTGCAGCCCGGGATGCCGGTCGATTGCTAATGGAGGCCTTTATGTATCGCTTTCACCCCCGGAGCCGGCGCATAAAACAGATGGTTGTTGAAGGCAGCATCGGAACGCCCTGTCTTGTTCGGTCGGCCTTTTGTTTTCGGATGGGTGAAAAAGACTGGACCAATTCTGATAACGCGCGTTTGAAACCGGAAATGGGCGGGGGGGCGCTGCTGGATGTCGGATGTTACAGTGTCAGTGTGGCTCGCTGGTTGTTGGAGGCTGAGCCCACACAGGTACAAGCCCAGGCGGTTTATCATTCAGGGGGGGCTGATGTGCATCTTGTCGGTTCATTGAGTTTCGCCGACAACAGTTTAGCCACCTTTGAGGCCAGCTTTGTTTCTGGGTTGCAACAAACCTTTACGGTCGTTGGCCGTGATGGTGCGATTGAATTGCCCCACAATGCATTCGTGCCCTGGGAAAAGGATGCTGTGTTCATGTTGCGGCGCTATGACGAGGAAACCGGGCAGGAATATGTTATACCGGGAGCGGATGAGTATCAGCTTATGGTGGAGCATTTTGCGGATGCGGTGGTGGCAAAATCTGAACTCATGTATTCTGCGGACGAAAGCGTACGAAATATGCTGGTGCTGGATGCCCTGGCGCAAGCTGCTCGTACGGGGAAAACAGTCAAGTTATAAAAGGTTTCAGGTTTCAGTGTTCAGGTGTCAGCAAACAGATGACAGAAGACAGAAACCAGATAAGGTGCTTCATCATCCAGTTTTTAGCATCTGCCGTCTGTCGTCTGACATCTGTCCTCTGAAAACTGACACCTGAAAAAATGTAACAACCTTGAATACAGACTACACCGTAACGAAAGAAACCTTTGATACGATCACTTCCTACTGGCTTGACTCGCGGCACAATTTGAAGTGGGATTGTCTTTTTGTATTGCCAGGGTGGTTAAAAGCATGGTGGGACACATTCGGCTCAGGGCGGAGTCCCTATCTTTGCTCGGTGCGGCATAAAAATGAGCTGATCGGGATTGCCCCTTTTATAATTCAAGGTGAATCCGCCCGTTTTATGGGTGATGCGGATGTCTGCGATTATCTGGATGTTATTGTTCGTCCCGGGAGAGGCATTGAATTTTTTGAAGTTCTGGGGCAACATTTAAGGCAGCAGGGCATCTCCCAATTGGATCTGGGGGCCGTGCGGGCTGAATCGGTTGTTCTCAGCGACCTTTCTGCGGCTGCAAAGCGACTTAATTATAAGATTTTCTGCGAGCCGGAGGATGTCAGCATGGAATTGGAACTGCCATCGACATGGGACGCGTTCTTAAAAGGGTTGACTGGAAAGGAACGACATGAAATAAAACGCAAGCTCAGGCGACTCAACGAGGCCGCTCACATCCATTTTCGGGTCGTCGAGCGCAAGACCGAAGTCAGCGAGCAGGTCGACATATTTTTTGAGCTTTTTAAATTGAATCGATCAGACAAGTCCGACTTTATGACCGCTCAACGGGTTTCATTTTTTCGTTCGTTGGCGGAGGCGTTGGCCGAAGCCCGAATCTTAAAACTTTTTTTTCTCGATCTTGATGATAGACCTGCAGCCGCCGTAATGTGTTTTGACTACAATTCGACCGTATATCTTTACAATAATGGTTATGACGAGCGCTACCGCTCCCTGAGCGTCGGGCTGCTCAGTAAGGTGTTTACGATACGGAATAGTATTGAGCGCGGCAAAATCAAATACGATTTTCTTAAAGGCACTGAAGTTTACAAAAAGCGTTTAGGAGGCAAACCAATCCAACTATTTAGATGTCGGGTTGAACTTCGGTAACACAGATTCGAATCTCGAAATATAGAAATCTTGAATTCTAGTTGAGCGAAAAACGGGAGGGAACAGTTTTGAAACCAGATCAGTTGCAGATTGCGATGTTCAGCATCCATTCGAGCCCGATCGGTGAATTGGGGACTAAAAATACGGGCGGTATGAGTGTCTATATCCGCGAACTTGCCCGGCAATTGGGAGCCCGGGGCCATTGTATTGATATTTACACCCGGCTGAACGGCAGCAAACATAACCAGATCATTGATCTGGATGACAACGTGCGTTTAATTCATTTAAGTGCCGGTAACAACGGTTATGTCCAAAAATTGGCACTTTATTATTACCTGTCGGATTTTTTTCGAGCACTGCAACGATTTAAACAGCAGGAAAGCCTGCACTACGATTTGATCCACAGCCATTACTGGTTGTCCGGTCGTCTGGGCAGCCGGGTACAGGATCGTTGGAACCTGCCCCATATTGTCATGTTTCACACGCTGGGGACGGTGAAAAACATTGCCGGTGTGGCCGACCAGGAACCCGATCTGCGCATTGCCACCGAAAAAAAACTGGCCGAAACCTGCCAGCGTATTCTGGCGCCTACCGCCAGGGAAAAAAATAATCTGCTCACGTATTATAACGCACCGGCGGAAAAAATCGGGGTCGTCCCCTGCGGGGTCAATCTGGATCTATTTCAGCCCATGGATCGGGCGGCGGCCAGGCGGCGTTTAGGGTTTGATGATAATGAGTCCATCGTTTTGTACGTCGGCAGATTCGATCCCATAAAAGGGATTGACAGGCTGCTTAAGGCTGCAACCCATCTGCAAGATCACCGGCTGCGGCTGGTCATCATCGGCGGTGATGGGCCCGATACGCCCGAGTATCAAAACCTGCAAAAGATGACGCGCAAATTAGGCCTTCAAAATGCGGTGACCTTTGTCGGGCGAATAGAGCAAAAACATCTGCCTCCGTATTACAGCGCTGCGGATGTCCTGGTGGTGCCGTCCTACTATGAAAGCTTTGGATTGGTAGGGCTCGAGTCTCTGGCCTGCGGGACACCGGTGGTTGCCACCGACGTGGGTGCCATGCGGAGCATTCTGCGGGATGGTGAAACCGGGCAAATCGTCACCCCTGCCGACCCGCGCCCACTGGCGCAAGCGATCGAAACATTTATAAGCGGATCCGGCCCCAAGAAATTCTCCGCCGATAGGATTCGTGCATCGGTCCTCAAGTATGGCTGGTCAAACGTGGCCGCGGCAGTCATTGATGAATATGACATGTTATTTCAACAGATGAATTATGAAGCCTTGGATAACGCTTCCGCAAAAGTCTCTTCACGTTGACCTATTTTGAGGCACCGGGACTTTGTTTTTTAAGCATGGCGATCGGTTTTGCCATATCAAGAATATGGTTGTGGATCATTTCCAGCTGGTTCCCGGGGGCTCCCAGCATAAGATCGCAAGGGTCCACGGATGATTTCAATCTGCAACCCAATCCTAAAAAAGTGATGTTTGAAATTCCTTCAAGAAGGGGCAAGGCCGTGATGTCTGCACAACCACCCAAGGCTCCCCCGGATTGAGGAAGGTCCATCCGCCCCCCTTTTTCATAATTCAAGGCGTAAAGCAGCCACATGACCTGTTCACTGTTGGCCGTAAATATCAAAACCTGCGGTTTTTGTTTAAAGTATGACAGGGGGGCAATCAAAGCCGCCCGGGTTTTTGCTTTTTCAAGATACGATGATTTGAGAATGGTCTCGGCCGAAGCCGCTTCGGATTCAAAGAGGCCAACACCGTATTTTTCTAAAATACCATCATCCAGGTAGGCCTCCATATTTTTCTCAAATCCCAGAACGGATGTCCCCAGCTTGCAGCCCATTTGCTCTTTTTTCAGAAGGAGGACTTCACCTTTGCCGGCGGCAACCAAGGCATGACAGTAGCTTTTGAATTCTTTTTGAGTGAAGGGTACCTCCGGCGGCAACGGGTCTGTTTCTTTGTAAAGAATTACACCGACAGGCTCATACTGCAGGGATAGATTTCCAACCAAATTTTGTGAAATACGCTTAAAATCATTCATGCCATGTTCCTTTCTAAAAACGCCAACGAAAATTTGAGATCATCAAAGCCGAATACTTCAAGTGACACGCTTCCGCTAAATCGTTTTAATATCGCCAGGACCGGTTCTCTAAATTTATGCGGCAATTTGTCTAACGCCAAATGGTCGTGCCCGCTTTTGACGCCATGCAGGTGAATAATAGAAGTTATATCGCGATGTGTATTGAACTGGGCGTTTAGGTCATATCCGTGCGCGATCAGGTGCCCGATGTCCAGACATACCCTCAGGTTAAGCTCGGCCAGGATATCATTTAGCAGATCAAATCGATAATCTAAGGTTTCTACAGCGATGGATTCCGCCGCGATTCCGCCGGCCAGTATTTTTTCAAGATTTTTTAACACGCAGCGCTGCCAGCTTTTGACAGTATCCGGGTCAAATGATTTTTGACTATACGGAATATGCAGCGAATATGCGGTGGGGTAAAGCGGGGCAACACGATCGACAACGCTTAAAATCGTATTGACGGCCTGTTGCTGTTTTTCAGGCTGCGCAGCACTGATGGATACATCTGTCGGCAGGTGAATATTATAAGTCAGGTCGTATTCGCGGGCCAGATGGGAAAGTTCCTCTATAACCGCTTTTGAGGGCAGCGCATCGCCGGGCAAACTTTCAAATAGCAGCAATTCGATTTCATCCAGATAGGGCCCCAGCATTTTTACATTGGGGATGTAGTGATCCGGATATATAAACGAGGTCGTGCCGAGTTTGAAGGGAAAAATGCCTTTATATGATCTGGGCAATGAAGGATACATGCGCACCAATGGTTTTGAAACGTTTATTAGAAGTGGTTTCAAAACCTCAGATCAGGTTCAAGGGCAAGGCGCAGGCCGATCGAGAAAGCGCAGCATACATTGGGTATGTGAGCATTTATCGGAGGTCTGCAACGCAGCCATTGGGCCTTAGATGGGGTTTTGAAACCACTTCTAATCACTATCGACGATTCGGTACGTACTCTCAAAGTCGGCGTTTAACGAGGCCATAGCGCTGCAGTACTTTGTTTCCGATAACTGGATGGCCTGTTCGGCAGCTTTAGGCTTGATGTCCTGGCCGTGCAGGACAAACTCGATCTGAATGTTGGTATAGCGCCTGGGGTGATCTTCAGCGCGTTCACCGCTGATATTGACTTGAAAATCGGTTATGTCGGTGCGCTTTTTTTGCAGGATTGAGATCACATCCATGGCGATACACCCGGCGACGCCAATCAAGACCAGCTGCATCGGGCTTGGGCCCCCCTTGCTTTCGGGATTGTCGATCACAACAGCGGGGGCATCTCCCGCCCGGGCGATGAACTGCATGCCGTCTATCCATTTGAGTTGCGCTTGGATTGCCATGTCCGTTTTCCTCTAGAATGAATGAAAATTGTACGTTTTGATTTTTCCCGAATCACGGGTTTAGAAAGGCATAATTAGGAAAAAGCAAGCCTTGTGTCAAGTTGAACCTTGTCTTATAGTTCTTTATTGACACAATTGCTACAACCTATCAACAATTGTGCGCATGATCCTTTTTCCAGGGTGACTGCAGGCGCAGAGGCGCCACTGAAGATCGTATATTTCATCGGAGGGCCAAAATGAACAAAAAGAAGAATTATCGCTTCGATACCCAGGTTATCCACGCCGGCCAGTCGCCTGAAGACTGGCAATGGTCCACATTGCCACCGATCTACCAAACGGCTTCGCATTTACATCCTACGGCTGAGAATCTGACCGAGACCTTTGCCGGTAAACGCGATGACCATATTTACATGCGGCTGACCAACCCGACCAACCGGGTTCTCGAAGAAAAATTGGCAACCCTGGAAGGCGGCCCCGGCGCCGTTGTGATGTCCTCGGGTATGGCTGCCATCACCAACACCTGCATGGCCTTGCTGCGCGCCGGAGATGAGTTTGTGACCGGAAACTCCCTTTTCGTGACGACCTATAATCTTTTTATAAAAATCTTTAGCAAGTATGGCATCGCCGCCCGGCTGGTCGAATCGACGGATACCGGGGCCATCGCAAAGGCCATCAATTCCAAGACCCGCTTTGTCTATTTGGAAACCATCGGCAATCCCAAGATGGATGTTCCGGATCTGAATGAGGTCGCTTCCATCGCCCACCAAAACGGCATTCCCCTGGTGGTGGACAATACCTTGCCGACACCATACCTCTTACGCCCGTTGGACCTGGGCGCCGATGTGGTGATTCATTCCACCACAAAGTATCTTAGCGGCCATGGCGGTTCGATGGGCGGTGTGGTTATTGACGGTGGAAATTTTACCTGGTCGCCCGAACGGTTTCCCGATTTCAAGGCTTTTATCGACCGCAAGGGACCGCTGGCTCTGCTGGACAAAATCTGGCGGGAATATCATATAAATTTTGGGACGACCCAGGCGCCGCTGCATGCCTACCTTACCATGATCGGTCTCGACACATTGGCGCTTCGCATGGAACGACACCTGGAAAATACAATGAAAGTGGCCCACTATCTAAAAGAGAGACCGGAAGTGGCCTGGGTCAATTATCCCGGTTTGGAGGATCATCCCTCACACGGAGTGGCGCTGAAACAGTTTGGGGGTAAGGGATTTGGCGGGATGCTCACTTTCGGCCTCAAGGATCAGGCCGCCTGCTTTGGATTCATCGACAGTCTCGCAATGATCTATAATCTGGCCAACCTGGGTGATTGCAAGACACTGGTAATTCATCCTTACTCTTCCCAGTATTACGCCCAGGATGAGCCCACCCGAAAAGCGCTGTCCATCCCTGACAATATGATTCGGTTTTCTACCGGTATCGAGGCCGTGGAGGATATCTGTGAGGATATCGGGCAGGCCCTGGACAGCTTATGATCGTCAGATTCTATCCCCCGGCAATAGCAGGCAATAGCGTGATTTCATCTTTATTCTGAATTTTGGTGTTTAATTCGTCCAGGGAACGGATATTTTTTTCGTTTAACATGATAACAACGTGATCATTTAATTCCCCCGTTTTTTTAACCAAAACGGTTTTAATATTTTCGCCAAATTTTTCAAATAATTTCGAAAACACATCATTGACGGTGGCGGTGTCTTCTAAATCCATATTTAACTCTTTGACACCGATTCTATCCTTTAGCAACGATAAGAAAGATATTTTAACAGCAATCATATTGAATTATCTCCAACATCGCATTAAATTATTAGATATCTGAATATTAAAATAGGTTCTCACGGCCTTTTTGTAAACCCGAAGGTTAAATATTAGCTATCTCAAAATTAGCAGTTCATCTTCGAAGACAGAGAAATAAAGTTCCGAAGATGCTCTAAAGTTAGAAGTGCCTAAAATGCCTAAAATGAGCTAAAATGCCTAAAGTTATGGTTTCGCTGCGCTCAATCTTTTATTATAAATATGATCGTTCGACCCTGTCGTTCGACCCAGTCGCTAGACCCTGTCGCTAGACCCTGTCGCTAGACCCTGAGGCTCTCGAAGGGAGGCTCTCGAAGGGAGGCTCTCGAAGGGAGGCTCTCGAAGGGCAGAATTCCTCAACTTTAGGCATTTTAGATCATTTTCAATTTTAGCTCACTTGTTTTGATAATTATTTTCGAAATTGGATGGTGAAAATGGGAAAAAATAAGCTCAGGATCGGTCATCTTTCAACGTGCTATCACTCTAATTTTATTTTAATGCAGGATGATGATTTGAAAACCCAACTTGGTGTTGAAGTTGACTGGAATATTTTCGGCACCGGACCGGAGATGGTCGCAGCCTTTAAAAATAACGAATTAGACATCGGGTATATCGGGCTCCCGCCGGCAATTATCGGAATAGAGCAAGGTGTTCCGATTAAGTGTGTCGCCGGAGGGCATGTTGAAGGAACGATCCTGTGTGCCCAAAAAAAATACAAAGATGATCGGCAAATGAATAATAATTTACGTAAAGTGATGTCCCAATTTAAAGGGGCGGCAATCGGCGTTCCGGCCAAAGGTTCCATTCATGATGTCATCTTAAAATATTACATAGATAAATACAACTTACAGGATGAAATTGAAGTGATTAATTATGCGCAGGCGGAACTTATCGCCCTGGATATGAAAAAAAACAAATTGGAAGCGGGGGTCGGAACGCCCTGTTTGGCCGTTTTTGCCTCAACCCTGTTGGAATCACGTCTGATAATACGCGCCGATAACTTATGGGATAATAATCCAAGTTACGGCGTTTTCTTTCATGAAAATTTAATTAAAAAAAATCCCGGGATCGTGCTGGGATTTTTAGCCCTCCACAAAAAATCCGCCACGTTGCTGCGGAATTCTCCGGATATAGCGGCAAAGTTGATCGCTGAGACGGTTGAAATGACAACCGAGGAATATGTAAAAGAAGTCCTGAAAATATCCCCGAAGTATTGCATTGCACTTTCTGAGGGATATGTTAAATCGACGCTGGAATTTGTCGGGGCTTTGCATAGACTGGGATATGTTAAACGAACGCTCGATGTCGAAGAAATTTTTGATTCCCGGTTTGTCGAGAAGGTACATCCGGAACACCATCATTATGTATCAAATTAAAAAATTTGTTTCCTTTTTCCTGCCTTTGTTTCTTTGTGCCTTTGTGGTGAGTTAATCTTTTACAGTTACGGTTTGTCCGGGTCAGTTTCCGACAAGACAATTTTTAAGACATTTAATGGCTTCCGCGCCATTAACATTCCATCCGATAAACGTCAGGCGGGTTTCAGGGGCGCCGGCCCAGGATGTCAACTCGCACTTGCCCCCGACAAAATTGACAAATGCGGTGCGGTCTTTAAAACGGACCGATCCTTTTAACCGAAACAGCTCCCAGGGCAAATCTTCAAGGAACCGTTTGAAGCAGGTTTCATCTAAAACACGCGGATCGTGAAAAGAAAATGCCGTGTAGTTATCGGCATCGCCGGCTTTTGCGTGATGCCCCTGTTTTTTCCCATCCTTATTATCGTGGCGGTGAGGTTGTCCTTCTCGTGAGCGCGGCTCTAATAAATCGATGTCCGCAAAATCGACCCGCTTCAGCTCCGAATCTTGGCCGGATCGCGCGGCCCAGATGGTATCAGGATCGACGCGGCAATATAGGGTGGGAACCACCCGGGGTTGGGGTAAGGCGGCGTGTATTTCTTTTAGAAACCGGCGAATCTCGTCCTGATCGAATAGGTCGATTTTGTTCAAAAAAATTAAATCAGCGAACTTGAGCTGGTTATAAAACACCGTTCCAAAGGCCTCCCGCGCTTGCCAGCACTCGGCGTCCAGCACGGTGACGATCTTTTTGAGCTCCATATGCGGTTGCATGTCAGGCTCCTGGATCAAAGACGCAATTGTTGCCGGATCGGCGATTCCGGACGCTTCGATCAGGATTCGACGCGGACGGAAACGTTCCCTGATTTGCGTCAATGTTTGTTTTAAATCAATCTGAAGCGTGCAGCAAATACATCCACTGGTAAGCTCGACCACCTCCGATCCGGAATCTTTAAGAAGCGCACCGTCGATGCCCACATCTCCGAACTCATTCACCAGTACGACGGTTTCGGACAAGTTATTCTCCCAGGAAAGAATCCGCTTTAAAAGCGTCGTCTTGCCGGACCCTAAAAACCCGGACAAAAGTATAATTTCAGTCGTTTTGTTTCTTTTAGAAGAAAAATTTCGATTCATTAGAAATCTTTAAAGAATAAAATATTTGTGCGGGATTATGACCGATAAAAAGGCAAATTTATGGATGCCAAAGATTCTTGAGTGCATCGGTTCTGGAGTAATGGAGTGATGTGTTCGTTCTTTCGTTGCGTGTTGCGAGTCATTCACTGGAGAGTTTAGTTTGCAAAATTTTAACCCGGAACCCGGACCGCGAAACTCGAAACACGTCTACTTTTCGATGCCTACTCTTGCTTCCACGCCATTTTGGAAATAGTGCTTTACAGCTTTCATCTGCGTAACCAGATCTGCTTTTTCAATTATTTTTGGGGCTGCGTCCCGCCCGGTTATAACAAGCTCTATATTTTTTGATTTTGCATCGATGATATCGAGAAGATCCTGCTCTGAAAAAAGTTTGAACTTTACTGCAATGTTGGCTTCATCCAATACAACCACATCATAGTTTCCGGAGGAAATAATTTCCTTTACCCTGGCGACCCCTTTTTGGGCGGCTTCAATATCGCCAGATGATGGATTGCCCCCGATAAAGCCTCCCAATCCGAATTGTTCTACAGTGATAAGGTCTGAAAACCTTTTCAATGCTTTGATCTCGCTATATTCATCTGACTTGATGAATTGGGCGATAAAAACCCGCAGTCCGGCACCTGCAGCCCGAATTGACAGCCCCAAAGCAGCGGTTGTCTTCCCCTTTCCATCCCCGGTGTAAACATGCACTTTTCCCTTCATTGCCTTACCTCATTATTTCTCACAGCTCACGATTTACAGCTGTGCTGGCCTTTTTTGACGCATATAAGTTCGTGTAATTTGAAGATACAGGAATCCATCAGAAAGTGTCAAGCTGAACAACCTCTTTACCTCTGGGGGTAGCCGTATTGATTTTGCAGGGAGAACCTGAGGATTAACGGTTGACAGGCGTATCAATCCTATATATGCATTTTGCGACATTTAGAAAGGGGGCAGGTCCTATTTATTATACCCAAAAGCGATCCGGTTTAATCGAAGACAAAGGCCTCGGCCTGATTCACATTTACTATGGAAAGGGGGTCGGGAAAACCACCCGGGCGATTGGTCTGGCGGTGCGGGCGGCAGGGAATGATCGCCAGGTGGATTTTGTTCAATTTATGAAATCCGGGACTTCATCGGAGGTGGCGATTTTTGCGAAGATCCCGAATATTCACTACTGGTGCCCGGGTAAACATCCTTTTGTGATGTCCCAAGGCCCGGAAAAGGCGCACTATGAACATGCGGCCCAGGCCTTGCAGTTTGCTCTTGACGCTGTTGATAGAGGCACCCATCTGGTCGTGTGCGATGAGATTCTGAGCACGGTTATTTTCGATCTTCTAAAAAAAGAACAGGTCCTGGACCTCATGGCGAGATGCCGAAATAAAGTTGAACTGGTCATGACCGGCATTGATTCGCCCGAGGAGCTTGTCAACCTGGCCGACTATGTTACCGAATTCGTCCAGATAAAGCACCCGTATTACAGTGGTGCGCGCGCGCGCAAAGGAATTGAATATTAGAAGCTATCTCAAATAAGGAATGCGGGCGGCTTATTTTTGATGGAGAATTTCTTCAGGTACTAATCCTTCAAGATGGGGGAATTCATCGGTCATGTGCGGTAACTGCATGGCCTCCATGAACTCGCGTTGAAAGTCGGGCTCGATTGTAAGTTCGATATATTCCACATTGCGGGATACCCAGTTGGCTTCTTCGCGTTTTTCGCGGTTCAAAAGCGCCGCGCGACATCCGTCTCCGGCGGCATTGCCCACCGATACAATCTTTTCAATATCACAGTCCGGGAAGAGACCCATAATCAGGGCTTTTTCACGGTCTACATGGGTCCCGAATGCGCCGGCAATTTTCACTTTGTCCAATTTATCCACTTGCATGCGTCGGATCATCAGCTTGCAGCCGGCGTAGAGGGCACCTTTGGCAAGTTGAATCTGGCGCACATCCTTCTGGGTAATCACAATGTCTTTGTCGATACTGGTCTCTTCCGCCCAGGCTAAAACGAATTCGGCAAATTTTGTGTCCGGGTTTTTGCGGAAGCGATCGGATTTCTGCCCTTTTTTATTGAATGCGCCGCTTTTGGTGATAACGCCGGCTTTGTAAAGCTCGGCCAAAACATCCAGGATTCCGGACCCGCAGATACCTTTGGCCTTCATTTCCTTGGGCTCGGAATATTTCCGCCAGGCATCTCTGCCGATGACCTTGTAATCCACTTCATGCGTTTCCGGATCAATTTGGATGCGCTCAATAGCCCCCGGCGCCGCCCGCATACCGAAGGCCAATTGGGCACCCTCGAAGGCCGGACCTGTAGCACAGGAAGAAGATATCAATTTGTCCTTGTTGCCCAGTACCAATTCGCCATTGGTTCCGATATCAATAATGAGCTGGACTTCATCTTTTTTGTAAGGCTCTTCTGCAATCAGCACGCCGACGTTATCCGCACCCACGAAGCCGGCTTCATTGGGCAGTATAAAAACATTCGATGACGGGTTGATATTGAGACCTAAATCCCGGGCCTTGATGTCCAGGCTGTGATGGATCACAGGGGGGAAAGGCGCCAGCGCCACATTTTGCGGGTCGAGCTGCAGCAGGATGTGATGCATGGCCGTGTTGCATCCGATCGTAATATCCTCGATGTCATCTCCGGAAAGCCGCAGGTATGTTTTTCCTTCCTGCGGTACTTCCACCCATTCCTGAGGACTTTTGTCATCTTTTTTCTTTTTTACCTTTTTTTTGGGCGGATGCGTCGACTGAATCGCCTGGTCGATGAGCTGGTTGAGCCCTGCGATGATATCATTACTCATCTTTTCAA
>JAQYWI010000010.1 GCA_030145015.1 Desulfobacterales bacterium | reverse complement strand
AAATTGACGCTTGCCTGTGATTAGGGTGATTCTGTTCTTAACGTCACAAGCTTCCCGCCCTGGTACTCCCAGATCTCAATCGGCGTGACGACATCGCCATGTTTGTCGAAATCAACGGATCCGGCCGAGCCTTCATAGTTAATGGCCTTGCCCGCTTTCAGCAAACCAAATGCTTTTTCGAACTCACCGGGAATGACAACCTCTCCGGGAGGATTGGCAACGGCGCGCATGTGATCCCTGATATTTTTGGAGGTCAAAGGAAGTCCTCTGACTTTAGCCGCGTAAGCCGCCAAGCCGATGACGGCCGTCCCGTCATAGGCATTGGTGATAAAAGGCTTAGGTGGAAGCATGCCGTATTCGGCCTTATAATACTCATTAAACTTTTTGTATGCTTCACCACCGACCGTGCCGGGCGCGGTACCTTTCTGGCCTTCAAGACGTTTGGCTCCGAGGACTTGGACGAGATCCTCTGATTTGGTACCATCACAGAACAGGAATCTTCCGTACTTATAGAACTCCACAGCTTCTTTCAGATAAACCTTGGCATGTTCCGGATAGCTGTAAACAAGCAGTCGATCCGGATTCCCCGCCAGGGCCTTTTTCAGCTCCGCGGTATAGGATTCAGAAGCTTTTTCGTCATGGGGTACTGCAGCGAGTACCTTGCCACCGTATTTTGCAAAGGATTCTGTGAATACTTCCGACAGTCCCTGGCCGTAGGCATTGTTGACGTATAGAATCGAAACCGTTTTGTTGTAACTGGCAGCCAGTTTACCGGCCACGACACCTTGCAAGGCGTCCGACGGGCAGGTTCGGAAAAGGAAGTCTTTGCCTTCATCCGCCGGCAAGACGGTCATCAGGGGGTTTGTGGAAGCCGGTGAAATCAAGATCACATTGTTGGGAAGGGTCACGGATTCCGCCACAGCCAGGGTAACCCCGCTTGACAGCGCACCGACGATGGCCACGACATTGTTGATGTTAACCAGTTTCTTGGCCGCATTGGTCGCCGGAGCCGGGTTCGTCTCGCTATCCTCATGGAAAAACTCGATTTCAAAACCGGCAGCTGCCATTTGCTTGCCCGCCAGGACAGCGCCATCTTTAATGGGCGGTCCATATTCCTTCAATGGGCCGGTTTGGGCCATAAGGGTTCCAACCTTAATGTCCGCAGCAGGCACGGCGGAAATAAAGGCGAACGTTAGGATCATAACGCTGGCTAAAATAACAAATTTTTTCATATCTACCTCCTTTTTTTGATTGTGGATGTAATAATGGCCGTTTCAATCTGCGAATCAACGTCAGATACTAGATGAGGATCAGATTCGATACTTATAGGAAAAAGCAACGGGCGTGTCAAGTGTATCCTTATAAAAAGGCTTCTGACTTGACTTCCTTAAGGCAATTATCTACCTTCAAAAAAGTAACC
The DNA here is from genome assembly GCA_030145015.1 of Desulfobacterales bacterium. The sequence continues at coordinate 55,335 of JAQYWI010000010.1, read as the reverse complement.
ATTCATCTAGAATCCATCTCAAAAATAGAATTTTGGTTCAAGATCGCGGCGGGGCCGAGTTTTCCAGCGTTGCTGGATTCCCCATCTGATCTTATACCCCTTGTGGGTCGCAAGCCGGAGGCATACTGTTGTATGTCGAGGATTTGAAGCGAGGCACCAACAAAGATATTGAGCCAAAAGACATTTTTGAGATGGGTTCTAAAAACCAGAAGGGAGGATACATTATGGCGAAAGCGATCAGAATACATGAAACCGGAGGGCCTGAAGTGATGCGCTGGGAGGATTTCGATCCCGGACAGCCGGCAGCGGGTGAAGTTTTGGTGCGGCATGAGGCCGTGGGGCTGAATTTTATCGATGTATACCTTCGGACCGGAACTTATCCCTTGCCTTCCCTGCCGGCTGTCCTGGGAATGGAGGGTGCCGGCATCGCAGAGGCGGTCGGCGAAGGTGTCACGGATATCGCCGCGGGCGATCGCGTGGCATATGCGGGATTACCGCCGGGTGCGTATGCCGAAGTTCGGTTGATTCCAGCCCATCGCCTGGTGAAGCTCCCGGATGCGATTTCCACGCAGCAGGGTGCCGCCATGATGCTGCAGGGAATGACCGCGCGCTATTTGTTGCGCGGCTGCTATGCGGTTAAAGCCGGTGACCGCATTTTAATCCATGCCGCCGCCGGCGGCGTCGGGCTGATTGTTTGCCAGTGGGCCAATCATTTAGGGGCGACCGTAATCGGAACGGCCGGGTCCGAAGAAAAGGCGGAACTCGCACGTGCCCATGGCTGCCACCATACGATTCTTTATAACGAAGAAGATTTCGCCGATCAGACCCGCGAAATCACCGCTGGTAAAGGGGTTGATGTGGTTTACGATTCGGTGGGTCAGGCCACGTTCATGAAATCATTGGATTGTCTGCGGCCCATGGGCATGATGGTCAGCTTCGGCCAGTCCTCGGGTCTGGTGCCCCCCTTTGACCCCGGACTCCTGTCGGCCAAAGGCTCGTTATTTTTAACCCGGCCGACGTTGATGACTTATACGGCTAAGCGCGACGACTTGCTGGCGCATGCCCGGGACCTGTTTGAGGTTGTGCAAAGCGGTGCGGTAAAAATAGAAATCCAGCAGACCTATCCGCTGTCTGAAGCCGCCCGCGCCCATCAGGATCTGGAAGCACGCAAGACGACGGGATCGACGATTTTGATACCGGGTGAATAGATTTTGGCCTGCGACGAGCTCAGTCGAGTCGATTTTAGATTGCGGGATTCGATATTTAAAAAAAAATTGCCCCTTGCACCATGCGCCGCTCGATCTTAGGCTGCTTTTGAAAGCTTTACAGCACAGACCTTATATTCGGGAATCCCCGAAATCGGGTCCAGGGCCGCATTGGTCAGCCGGTTGGCCGCGGCGGCGGCATAATGAAAGGGGATAAAAACGGTACCGGCCACCGCCTTGCGGGATATTTTGATACGGGCCTGTATGTCTCCCCTGCGGGAAGCAATGCTGACCAGCACGCCCTCTTCCAGTTCAAATTTACGGGCATCCTGGGCCGATATTTCCACAAACGCCTCCGGTGCAATTTCATTCAGTCCAGGGGTCCGCATGGACATGGTGCCGGTATGGTACTGGTAAAGCAGCCGCCCGGTCGTTAGATACAGCGGATACTCGTCATCGATCATCTCGGCCGGCTCAATGTAATCAATGGCGTGAAATAGCCCCTTGCCGCGGGTAAACTGTTCGCGATGCAAAATCGGGGTGCCGGGGTGCTCGGCTGTCGGACAGGGCCAGTGAATGCCTTCATATTCGATGCGATCATAACTGATGCCGGCATAAGACGGCGTCACCTTAGATATTTCCTCCATAATCTGCCGGCTGCTGTCGTAGGCCATGGAATGCCCCATCCGCGTGGCAATCTGACAGATGATATCCCAATCATCCCGGGATTCACCCGGCGGGTCTACGGCCTTGCGAATCCGCTGCACGCGCCGTTCGGTGTTCGCAAAAGTGCCGTCTTTTTCCGCATAGCAGGCCGAGGGCAATACGACATCGGCAATTTCAGCAGTTTCCGTTAAAAAGATGTCCTGCACGACCAGAAAATCCAGATTATCCAGGCTTTTTTCGGCGTGGTTAACATCCGGATCGGATACCAGCGGGTTTTCACCGATGACATAAAGGGCTTTGAGGGTGCCGTCATGGGCAGCCGGTATCATCTGTGTCGCTTTCAGGCCGGGTTGGTCGGGAAGCGCCGCCACACCCCAGGCCTCTGCCATGCGTTGACGCGCATCCGGATCAATGACCTTTTGATAGCCGGAATACACATCCGGAAGTCCGCCCATATCACAGGCCCCCTGGACGTTGTTTTGACCGCGCAACGGGTTGACACCGCCACCCGCGATGCCCATGTTGCCGCAAAGCATGGCCAGGTTGGCCAGTGATTTGACATTATCGGTTCCAGTGGTGTGCTGGGTGATTCCCATACAATATAAAATGCTGCCGCGCTCGGCCCGGGCAAAAAGCCGGGCCGCATCAATAATTTCCTGTGCCGGGATACCCGTTATTTGCGCCACCGTGTCCGGTGTAAATTTTTCAACGATTTTTTGCAGTTCGTCGAAGCCTTCCGTGCGGTTTTCAATAAATTGTTTGGCATGCAGGCCTTCTTTAATGATCACATGCATTAAACCGTTGATCCAGGCGACATCGGTACCCAGATTCTGCCGCAACCATTTAGCAGCATATCGCGTAATCCGGATGCGCCGCGGATCGGCGACGATAAGCTTCGCCCCTTTAGCGGTTACCGCCCGTTTGACGACACTGGATAATACCGGATGATTTTCAGTTGTGTTGGACCCGGTGATTAAAATCACATCCGCTTCTTCGATATCGGCGACGGTATTGGTCATGGCCCCGCTTCCGAATGCTGCGGCCAGACCGGCCACAGTAGAGGAATGTCAGAGACGTGCGCAGTGATCGACATTGTTGGTTTGAAGAACCGCCCGCGCAAACTTCTGAGCAATGTAGTTTTCTTCATTGCTGATTCTTGCAGATGTCAACATGCCGATACTGTCGGAGCCGTGCTCGGATTTGATGTCACCCAGTTTGCGGGCAACCAGGTCCAGGGCTTCATCCCAGGACGCCTCACGCAGTACCCCATTTTCTCTAATCAGCGGGGTTTTGAGGCGATCGGGTGAATGGATAAAGTCATATCCGAATCGACCTTTGACACAAAGGCTGCCGTAATTGGGCGCAACGTCCTGCACGCCGCTTATTTTTACCACCCGATTGTCCTTGACATGCAGATCCAGCTGACAACCCACACCGCAATAGCTGCAGGTGGTCCGCACCTTGCGGGTTTCCCATGGACGGGCCTCGTAGCGGGCATCCTTTTCGACCAGGGCGCCCACCGGACATGCCTGCACGCATTCGCCGCAAAAGACACAATCCGAATTGATGTAAGGCCGATCGCCGGCGGCAATAATTTTGGTGGCCGCCCCGCGAAAGCCGAAATGGATGGCCTGATTTACCTGCACCTCGTTGCAGGCTTGCACGCACCGGCCGCATTGGATACAGCGCGAAAAGTCGCGTATAATGAACGGATTGGCCGTCTCCATCGGGTAGGGCGTTTCGGTGGCTTCAAATCGTTCACCGGTAACCTGATAGCGAAATGCCAGATCCTGTAAGCGGCAGTCGCCCCAAGCCGGGCACAATTCAGTGCCGTCTTCGGCCTGTTGCACTTTGAGTTGAAATTCCGTCCAGTTATCACCGGCGCTGCCGCTCACCGCGCAATTGTGATTGCCGGAGGACAGCAGCAGTTGAAGGACCATGCGGCGGGCTTCAATGACTTTGGCCGTTTCCGTCTGAACAATCATGTTGGGGGCCGCCGGTGCCGCACATGCGGCCACCAGGCTGCGGGCGCCTTCAACCTCGACGACGCACATCCGACACGCACCGGTAGGGACGGCGCGCTTCAGATGACATAAGGTCGGAATGTCGATGCTGTTGCGATGGGCTATCCCGAGGATTGTTTCCCCTGGATCGAACAAAAATTTATTGCCGTTGATAACAATGCTGTTTTCGGTAGGCATACGCTTAATTCCACTCCTTTTATCCGGGCTGGATGGTCAGCCAGGCAGACGCTCACGGTTGCATGTAAGAATTAAAATAGAACCTATCTCAAAAATGCATTTAACACCCCATGGCACAGTTTTAAAACTTATAGAAAGTGCTTACAACAAATGAGCTAAAATTAAAAATGATCTAAAATGCCTAAAATTATGGTGTCGCTCGCGCAGCGCAGGCGCTTACGCCGCGTGGCGCTCCATCTTCTTTAAGATGATCGTTCGACCCAGTCGTTCGACCCTGAGGCTCTCGAAGGGAGGCTCTCGAAGGGAGGCTCTCGACGGGAGGCTCTCGACGGGTAGAATTCCTCAACTTTAGGCACTTTAGATCATTTTAGGCATTTTAGGCACTTCTTACTTTAGAGCACCTTTGAAACTTTTTTTCTCTGTCTTCCAAGATGAACTGCTAATTTTGAGATAGCTTTTAGTCTTTTTACCCAAAATCGAGGGCCTTGTCAATCTGCATGCCGGCTTAAGCCGGCTTCTTTTGAGTCTTCCACAAATGGTAAAAATAAACCCCGCAGATACTGCCGATCGTATTGGCAACCCCATCCATAATATCGGCATTTCGGAAAGGCACAAAATACTGATGGAGTTCATCACTAATACCATACAGGGTCGCTGACCCGATGCTCAATAGAATCAGTAATGTCTTATTCGCTTTGAACGGCAGTGTTTCATAAGCCCTGAAAAAGAGGATGCCCAGGAGGCCGTACGCCCCAAAGTGCAAGATTTTATCCGAAAAAGTAAAGGTGGGGATTTTTTCAGAGCTGGGATAGTCTGACTGGATGTAAATGGCCAGGCAGCAAATAATCAGCGGCAGCCAGCAGATGAAGAAATTTCTGAGTTTTGATTGAGCGGTAATAGGCATATGGCATGTTCAGAAGTCAGACGTCAAAGGTCAGAAGGTATAGTTAAATAGTTGATTAGTTGAATAGTCAAATTGTCAGAAGATTCAATCCATTTTAAACTATTTGACCATTCGACCAATTAACGAATCGACTATACTCACGGACCAGAAACCGATTGTTCCCTGACACCGGCCACCAATACCCGATACCCAATAACGAATAACCAAATTAAAATTTCGTTGTGGGGCGGCGCCGGCCGAATAAAACTTCGCAGGGTGCATTTTTGGTCACATGCTTTCCCAATTTTTTGCACCACAGAGATTGAAATGTATGGCAGCTTCCATCCAGGGCTTCGAGTTTGGCAACATCCGCCCATTTACAGCGTAAATCACACCACTGGATCTTGTGCGTGGTCACTCCGGCGTTTTGGGTCATGTCATCGCGTTCTTTTACTTCAGTTAAACTGGTATTATTCTAAAAAGTGACTAAAGTGATCTAAAGTGGGGAGTGACTAAAGTTAAGGTGTCGCTGCGCTCCATCTTTTATATATAAATGACAGAATTCCTTAACTTTAGGCACTTTAGCTCACTTTAGTTCAATTTAGGCACTTTGGACACTTTAGCTCACTTCTCACTTTTTCAAATACTTAGTCTTTAAACAGATCCAAGGCCAGCTCCCGCTTGCGAATATGCGTCCCGACCGCGCTTAGAAACATCTCGTGAGAAACACCGTATTTGACATGGCCGTCTAACGTTCGGACCGACAGGGTACCCGAATCCTTTTCTTTAGCCCCGACAGTCAGAATAAGGGGGATTTGATTCAACTGGGCTTCACGAATCTTTTTGTTCAGGCTTTCGGCCCGATCGTCGACTTCCGCGCGCAATTCGGCATTTTCGAGCTCGGATTTGACCTCATTGGCATAGGACGCCAGGTCATCATTAATCGGCAGGACAGCTGCTTGAACCGGTGCCAGCCAAAGCGGGAATTTACCGGCAAAGTGCTCGATTAATATACCCAGGAAGCGCTCAATGGATCCGAAAATGGTCCGGTGAATCATCAGCGGACGGTGCCGCTCATTGTCTTTGCCGATAAAAGTCAGGTTAAATCGCTCCGGCAGCGCCATATCCAGCTGGATGGTTCCGCACTGCCAGGTCCGGCCTAAGGCGTCTTTAATATGCAGGTCTATTTTGGGGCCGTAGAAAGCACCGTCGCCTTCATTTAAGGCATAGTCATGGCCGTAAATTTTCAGGGCCGACTCCAGGCCATGGGTGGCGTGCTCCCATTGCGCGTCGGTGCCGATGGATTTTTCAGGGCGGGTCGACAGTTCAAGATGAAATCCCAAACCAAAGGTACGGTACATCCGTTCCGACAGGCGCAGCACCCCCAGGATTTCATCCTCAATCTGTTCCGGCAACATGTACAGATGGGCATCATCCTGGTGGAAAGCTCTGACCCGAAAAAGGCCCGACAACACCCCGCTGAGTTCATGCCGATGGACCAATCCAACCTCAGCGGCCCGTAGCGGCAAATCCTTGTAAGAATGGGGCTTGCTGCCGTAAATGAGCATACCGCCGGGGCAGTTCATCGGTTTGATGGCGTAATCGTTGTCATCAATAGATGACGTATACATATTTTCCCGATAATTTTCCCAGTGGCCGCTCTTTTCCCAAAGTGCCCGGTTGAGCATGATCGGTGTTTTGGTCTCGACATAACCGGCCGTCCGGTGCTCGGCCCGCCAGTAGTCCAGCAGGATGTTCCAGATCGCCATTCCTTTGGGATGAAAAAATGGCATCCCCGGTGCTTCCTCATGAAAGCTGAATAGATCCAGCGCCTGCCCTATTTTGCGATGATTTCTTTTTTTGGCCTCTTCAAGAAAATGAAGGTGTGCATTGAGCTCTTTTTGGGTGAAAAAAGCCGTTCCGTAAATTCGCTGCAGCTGTGCTTTGGTCTGGTCAGCGCGCCAGTAAGCACCCGAAACTTTTGTAAGCTTAATGGCCTTGACGTGACCGGTATGCGGCACATGGGGGCCGCGGCACAAATCGGTAAATTCGCCCTGCTCATAAAATGAAATGGTACCGTCTTCCATCTCGGCAAGCATTTCCTGCTTGTAAGGCTCATCTTTATAAAACGCCATGGCTTCGGCTTTGGAAACCTCTTTACGGTAAATGGGCAGTTTGGCCTTAATTATTTTTTTTATTTCAGCTTCAATTCGGGGAAAATCTTCTTCTGAAACCGGTTGCATATCGATGTCGTAATAAAAACCGTCCTCAATGGCCGGGCCAATGGTCAGTTTGGCATCGCGAAAAAGCCTCAAAATAGCCTGGGCCATCACATGGGCAGCGCTGTGGCGCAAAACGTGCAGCGCCTCCGGATCCTTCCGGGTAATCAGGCGAACCCTGGCATCTTCAGAGATCGGCACGCTCAAGTCGGCAAGCGTATCGTCGATTTCAACGGCCACACAATTGCGCGCAAAGTCGGCTGAAATACTTTCGGCCAATTCCAGGCCCGTCGGGGCCGTGTCAAAAGTCTTTAAGTTACCGTCAGGAAGTGTTATATTTACCATTATTTTCTCACCTTGATAAGTTTTGAACAACTGGTAGAATGGTTAAAATAAATACATAATTTGAGCGAACGATCAAATTAGGTTTTATTAAATTTAGAGGATATCAAACTTGGAGATCCAAGCAAAGGTTAAATTAGAAAATAAAATTAAACTCTTTAAAGTCAAATGCCAATAAGCTAAGTGCAGCCGCACTTAGCAGATAGCAAAATAAGGTTTCCACACTTAGGCGAAACGCTTAGATGGGTCAAGAAAAAAATGCCGAACCGCAGCGCTCATAATTATTTAACAATCAATTCCAGGTCCGACCTGGTACAATTTGCCGGCCAGCTGGAAAAGCAGCGCATCATCGGTGTCGATCTGGAAGCAGACTCCATGTATCATTTTAAAGAAAAGGTCTGCCTGATCCAAATCGCCACTCAACACGCCACGGCCGTCATCGATCCGCTGCGGATTAAAAATTTATCCGTACTGAAGCCGGTTTTCGCGCGTGGTGACATTCAAAAAGTATTTCACGGGGCGGATTATGATGTCCGCTCGCTTTATCGAGATTTCAAAATTAACATCAACAATCTTTTTGACACCGAGCTGGCATGCCGGTTTCTGGGCTTTAAAGCAAGCGGGTTGGATGCGGTGCTTACAAAAAGATATAATGTCCACCTTAATAAAAAATACCAGCGCAAAGACTGGTCAAAGCGCCCGCTGCCGGAGGAGATGATCGACTACGCCGCCGCCGATGTGCACTATCTGGTTCCTTTGGCCAAAAGCCTTCAACAGGAGCTTAAACAAAAAGGCCGCCTTTCCTGGGTTCAGGAAGAGTGCGCCTATTTAAGCAAAGTCAGATCTTCAGGTAACGACACAGGTCCCCTATTCCTCGGATTTAAAGGTGCAGGCAAACTGGGTCCCAGAGGTCTCGCAGTCCTGGAAGAGCTGCTGCGCCTGCGCAAAAAAATCGCACAACGGCAGGATCAGCCCCTTTTCAGAATAATGGGAAACAAATCCATCCTCACAATAGCAGAAACCCGGCCCCAGAGCATAAATAAACTGCTAGATACAGAAGCATTGGGCGCAAAACAAATCGACCGTTACGGTAAGGATGTTGTCGCGGCGGTGAAAACGGCGCTGCGCATATCCGCCAGGGACCTGCCCAAATATCCTCGCAAAACCGCACCGATGGTGCCCGCCATTGTGGCCAAACGCGTCAAAGAACTCAGAAACTGGCGGGACGGCCTGGCAAAAAAACTGGAGATCGATCCATCCATCATTTGCACCAAAGCATTGATCAGTGCGCTCGCGGTGCAAAAGCCTGTGAGCCTCAGCAGTCTGTCAAAGATCGAGGAGTTGAAAACCTGGCAGGCAACCGGGTTTGGCAGCGAGATCATCGACATCTTAAGAAACATCGGCTGAGATGGAAGAAAAAATTACATTCGAATCCGGCCCGTGCCGCCTGGAAGGATATTGGCAGGCCGGCGCCAAGAGCAACGGGGTGGTGATCACTCACCCCCATCCGCTGTACGGCGGCACGATGAACAATCCGGTCGTGGAAACCGTTCAAAGCGCCTACCGGCAACACGGCTATGCAACCCTGCGCTTTAATTTCAGGGGGGTCGGCGACAGCCAGGGAAACTATGATGATGGTAAGGGCGAGCAGGCCGACGTCCAAGCCGCCATCGCTTTTGTTGAAGCCATGAATGTGAGTACAGTCGACCTTGCCGGTTACTCTTTCGGGGCCTGGGTCAATACCGGGGTCGCCGCTGACAGCCACACTTCAATAAAATCCATGATGATGATTTCGCCGCCGGTCGGATTCATCGAGTTTGAAAATGTTAACCTATCGAGCTGTCTGAAACTGGTGGTAACCGGCAGCAAGGATGACATCGCACCGGCGAATCAAATCCGCGATCTGCTGCCGACCTGGAACCCGGATGCACAATTTGAAATCATCGACGGCTGTGATCATTTTTATTCCGGCCATCTGGACAAGCTGCAGTCGATTCTGACATCTTTCCTGCAAAACCAGAAAATTCAATAGCGCGTGCCCTACCAATAAAGAATACCCAACACCAAATAGCCAATATCCAGCTTAACCTTCAAAGTACCGCATCACCACTTTTTTCCTCCCCGTTAGGCCCTGATATTCTTCATCCGGGTATCCCACGGCAATGACGGCATAAACCTTTTCCTCATTTGGAATCTTTAAGAAATGCTTGATGGTCGGATCATATTGTATGGCTTCCACCGCAAAGCCGATCAGACAGGTGCCTAACCCCATGCTGTGGGCCGCCAGTAAAATATTTTGGGTGGCCAGCAAGGCGTCTTCCTTTGGACAGCTGCCGCCGGGCTTGGAGGCCACAACGATAACCGCAGCGGCCCCGTGGAAGAGACGATCGCGCCCGTGCTGTTCCCATTCCTGCAGCGCTTCTTGCGCCGAGGTGTAATACTCCCGGTAATAATTATCCAATGCAGGTTTGCCGATCAATTTTAGCGCCTTGCGCATCAATGTTTTTTCAGCCATGCGATTTAAATTCCTGAAAAATGCCCCGATGCGCTGTCCGAATTCATTCACCGCAGCCCGATCGGGAAAAACCGTAAAGGTCCATTTTTGAGCGTTCGTTCCCGATGGTGCGGTGGTCCCGATTCTCACAAGGTCTTCAAGCACGGATCGATCTACGGTTTGTCCGGTATAGTTGCGGCACGATCGCCGCGACGCCATCAATTGAACCAGGCGGGACGTATCAAACTCGCCGTGGGGCAGCCAGCCATTTTCCAGATCAAAGCTGTTAAATGAAAGACTCTTTTCATCGATGGCGTCTACCCGTACCGCATCAACCGGGCATACGGCCACACAATGACCGCATTGCAACGAGCGATCACCGGTTACATGCGCCTTGCCTGCTTGCATGCTGATCGTCCGGGACGGACATACCTTTACGCATAATTCGCACCCGATGCATTTCTCCTGGTCGATGATGGTGGTAACTTGTCTGTCAATCATAGGTACTCCTTTAAAACATCTGAATCCCCTAAACCGTATTCCAAGCCTCAAAACAGATTTCAGATAGTTATTTTTTGCCAACTAGAAGTCAATAAAAAATTGACAGGGATTAGGCCTATTCTTAACTTGGGATAGGACTTGATGCGTTAATTTATCGGTGTTTGACTGGGTCTTCCAAACCAAAACCTTTGACTTCAAAGTCAGAAAAAAGGGAGGGCTTATGAAAAGCATACCCCGAATTATTGAAGAACAGGTGCAACGCTGGCAAATCATGCAAAAAGAAGGAAAGGAGGAAAAAGAAGGGGTTTCGGTCGTCACCGTATCCAGAGAGCCGGGCAGCGGCGGCCGTATCGTCGCAACCCGCCTATCTGAAAAACTCGGCATTGATATTTTACATCAGGAAGTCATCAATGAAATGGCCAAGAGTGCCGACGTCAGCGAAAAATTGATAGAAACCCTGGATGAACGCGGGCTATCGACACTGGAAGACTGGATCTCTTCTCTGGTTCATGAACGGTATCTGTGGCCCGACCGGTATATGCAACATCTGATGAAAGTGGTCGGGACTATTGGTAAACACGGCCGCGCCGTGGTGGTAGGAAGAGGCGCCAATTTTATTTTGCCGCCTGAAAAAAGATTCAGTGTGCGTATTGTGGCCCCGCAATCCTGGCGGATTAAAAATGTCGCCAAAGAATTCGATATTTCCCCAGAAGAGGCCAAGAGACGGGTCATGCGAACCGAATCGGACCGCCGGGCGTTTATCCGCAAGTATTTTAATGCCGATATTGCCGATCCCACCAATTATGATCTGGTTATTAATACCGCCACCTTAAACGTTGATGATGCTGTCAAGGTGATATCCTCCGCCCTGGGGCTGGTGGAATGTGTTTTTGTGGGATAGTCATTTAGAAAATTGACTGTGAACGTGCCAAAGATGGCAACTTAGCCGTTATCTAAGACATCGTCGGCCCGGATGATAATCTTTTCCGGATGTTCTCGCTTCTCAATTCTCGGAGCGCATCACTGGCCACCCACCGCGCCGTCTTGGATTCAAACTGCTGGATTTCTTCAGCCACTGCAATCGCTTTTTTGTTCAGGGACAAGTTGCGTTTGCCGATTTGCCGCAACGCCCAGTTAACCGCTTTTTTAACAAAATTACGTCTATCGACAGCTTCCTTTTTGATCAGCCCAAAGAAAGGTTCAAACTGCCGGTCGGCCGCTTTTTTATCATGCACAGCCAGCACCGCCATCAAAACAAAGCCGGCCCGTTTGACAAATTCATCCGGCCGGCATGCCCAGGCCAGTGCTTTTTGATGGGCAAATTCTGATCTCCTGAAAAGACGATTGCAGCACTGGTCACATAGATCCCAGGAATTAAATTCTTTTACCCAGCGTTCCAGCTGGGCTTCGGCGACCTGTTGCGGATCATCGATCATGCAGGCCAGGATGCGCGCCTCATGGATGCCGCACGACCACAGTTCGCCAGCCAATTTGTGGTTTTTGCCAATATTTTTGGCCAACCCCTGAAGCCCGGGAATAGAGATCCCCAGGGCCTGCGCGGCATTGATACCATATCGCGCCATCCCGGCTGCCGCTTCCGGATCCTCCATGGATTTGAGTTCGGCGATGATATCTTTAAGCTGTATGGCATCCATCTCAAAACCCATTGGCGGGCACCCGTCTTCGCTGAAGCTTCGCCGCGCCAAGCGGAGGCCCGCCCTACTAGAACCCAAAATGCATTTAACACTCGATGGTACAGTTTTAAATCTATAAAAAGTGCTTAAAACAACAAATGAGCTAAAATTAAAAATGATCTAAAATGCCTAAAATTATGGTCTCGCTGCGCTCCGTCTTTTATTAAATTGATCGTTCGACCCAGTCGTTCGACCCAGAGGCTCTCGACGGGAGGCTCTCGACGGGAGGCCCTCGACGGGTAGAATTCCTTAACTTTAGGCATTTTAGCTCATTTTAGTTCATTTTAGGCACTTCTAACTTTAGAGCACCTTAAGAATTTTATTTCTCTGTCTTCCAAGATGAACTGCTAATTTTGAGAAAGGTTCTAGATGGCTTGGTGCAGCTTCTGCAATAGCTCCTCAAATTCGTCTCCTGAAAAACAGTACTTCATCTCCAGAAAACGTTTGCGAAAATCCATAACCTCTTTTTTAACATTTTTGTTTTTGAGAATTACATCGGCCATCAACTGGGCCAGATCCCCAAAATCCGCCGCTTCCATTCCGAAACGCGTCATTTCCTGCACCCCGGTCCGCAGCGACCCGGCAGCCGAAAAGCTTTCTTCATCCGGAGCAGCCTGGTAGTTGAGGATGATATGGTTTTCCTCCAGTCGCCGGGCAATTTCAGGCGCTTTGGCATAGCCGACATTAATAATCACCTGATGGGTTTCGGTAAATGAAATCTGCGGGTCTCCGGCCACTCCCAGGCCGCAGTCTTTTAACGCCCGGGCAAAGGCCTTGGCATTGGCTACCACTTTTTTGGGGTACGTGTCTTTAAAAGCATCCATCTCATAGGCAGCCAGCAGCAGGCCCAGCAAGGTGCCCAGATGGTGGTTGCTGGTGCTGCCGGGAAAGGCCCGTCGCTGAATGGCTTCCCAGAATTCATACTCCAAATCGTCTTCGGCGTAGTTTACCGCGACAATACCGCGCTGGGTGCCGTAAAATGTTTTGTGAGTCGAGCCGGTTACGATGTCGGCGCCTTCATTAAAAGGCTGCTGGAAATAGGGGCCCACCAACCCCAGGACATGGGCCATGTCGTACATCAGCACGCATTCCAGCGAAAGTTCATCAATGATCGCCCGCAATTCCTTTACCGGCTCTTTGTGGATGATCATGCTTTTGCCCAGGATAATCAGTTCCGGGCGGTGTTCGACAATCAGTTCCCGGGCGGCTTCAACATCAATCTTATAGGGATTGTCTTCTAAGGTCGGAAAGTTCACCGCCGCCGCTTTTTCCCATTTGGGATCCCGCATGACAAAATCCCGCAAAGCCCCCATGGGCTGGGCACTGAGATGCCCGCCTTTGATAATGTGATTGTTCATCACTTTGCGGATACGGCGCTGCTCGCTTTTGCGGTCGGCGCGGTTCAAATAATCCACCATGGCGCTAAACACGGCCATGTTGGCCATCTGTCCTGATATGACCCGGGTTTCAACTTCCGTGCATTCTAAAAATCTTTGAAACTCACAGGTCAGAAGATATTCGACTTCGGCGATAAAATCGGTGCCCTGATAGTAAAAAACATTGGCTTCCTTAAAGGCCTTGACCTGCTTGTGTTCGGCATAACGTGCGGCCGGGTCCATGATGGATAACATGCGTACCATGGGCGAGGCGGTTTGTTCCGAAGGAATCAAATTCACGCATTGTTGCTGCCGCCAGGTGGTGTTATCAACGGCTTTACTGACCAGTGTCTTAACGTTCTGGGCCATTTGTTCGGCCGCACAGATCGACTCGCGGTCTTCCCGGAGTTGATCATAGAAAACCGGCCAGGCGTGGGGCGGGGCTTCAGCCCGCATATGATAGGGAACGATGACGGCCCTGGCGCGTTTCCCCCGGATCTCGATTTCGACTTCATCGCCTTCCACCAGATCGCTGTCTAAAAGGGCCAAACCGATGGCGCGTCGACCTTTGTCTTCACTTTGCCGGGTGGACAGGCCGACCCCTTGGCTTTGCCATAACGGAACCATGGTCCCGCTGGTCACATACCCCACATGCCGATCGCCGCGAAACGCTTTGGCTTCGGCCCGGGCAATAGCCTTGTCGATCAGCGCGATAGGCTTAATGATACGCGGCAGGTCAGCCATCAGCGAATAGTCTCGGTCGACGATGCGCTTGAAGGCTTCATACTGCTTTGTCAGCGCCTGCCGGCCGATAAAGGCACCTTTTAAGGATGAAAGGCTGACACCAAACCGCGCCAGCATGCTTGCATATGCCGGTATTTCTTTGCCTTCGGGGTCGAGCCCCAGTTCATGCCCGTAAAGCGGCAGGACAGCCTCCAGCCGCAGCGTGTCTCTGGCACCCAGGCCGATCGGCTGCACGCCTTTGCCAATCAGCGTGTCCCAAATCGCAGCCACATCCCTGCGCGCGATGAAAAGCTCAAAGCAAATCGGCTCACCGGTGTAACCGGTGCGGGAAACCAGCACCTGACTGCCGTTGATTTGAACCGTGCTCAGACAATTGCGCAACGGTTCAGGCAACCGACCGCCGGAAATCATGTCAAGCATGATGTCTTTAGCTTTTGGTCCCTGCAGGCTGAGCATTCCCAGCTCCTGGGTACGGTCGGTCAGCTCCACCTGGCCGAATTTTTTGCGCAATGCCTCTATATGCGCAAAATCTTTTTCCCGGTTGGAGGCGTTGACCACCAGGATGTATTCATCGGAAACAAAGCGGTAAAGATAGGCATCGTCAATGACCCCGCCGTTTTCATTGGGAATCATCGTGTAATGGCCCTCTTCTTCCTCAAGGGCGGCGGCATTGTTGGTGAGCACGTGCTGCAAGAATTCAAGGGCACCTTGGCCGCGGACGCTGAAGCGGCCCATATGCGAAATATCAAAAAGCCCCGCGGCCTGGCGAGTGATCAGGTGTTCTTGAACAATGCCGGTTTCATAATGCAGCGGCATTTCCCATCCGGCAAATTCCACCATGTTGGCGCCCAGTTTGACATGGTGATCGTTTAATACAGTTTTGTGTAAATTCCCCATTGCTCATCATCCTTTTCTTGGAAGAAGTTTAAAATTCTATTGCGCTGTTATGCCAGAAAATAATAGATAAAAGCAATCGGAGTGTCAAACGGATATCGCGGAAGCGAGCAGTTTCATCACGGCGTCGAACCGGCCGACGACATCACCC
The DNA here is from genome assembly GCA_030145015.1 of Desulfobacterales bacterium. Next base: position 39,965 of record JAQYWI010000010.1, on the reverse strand, counting down.
TGGTCATCATCAAAATTAACGACTGCGTATGAAATAGTGACCTAACCGCTTAATATCAGAAATAAATATTGACACCCTCAGGGGAAATCAATAAAATTTTAACCCATTCACCGTATTTAATTTTCGCAAAGGAGCAACCCCATGCTGGATATGGATCCTCAGCTAGGCAGGTATGGCGTCAGCGCACGCCTGTTCAAGCTGATCAATGACCTGCCCAAAGACAAAAAGCTGATCTTATTAAAACAGCTCATCGGCGATGATGTAACCACCCATTTGTGCAAATTGATTATTGAAATGTCTGAAGATCAACAGATCATTTTGCTCGAGCAATTGGAAGCCATGCCGGTTGCTGAGATGCCCGAAAGAACGGTCAGCCTGGAAGGAAACGAATCCTCGATGCGGGAAAACCCCCGCAAGCCGTGCTTGATTAATGCCAATTACAGCATCCAAAACAAAGACTATAAAAGCTACATATTGGATATCAGCATCGGTGGTGTGTTTATTGAAACCAATGAAATATTCACCATCGGCCAAGAAATTGTGCTAAATTTCGCGCTGCCCCGCTATCAGAAACCGTTCAAGCTTACCGGAACGATCTCATGGGGCAGCCCGCGTGGATTCGGGGTAAAATTTGATCAGGTTCCGGTACAGCAAGGAGAAATATTAAAATCTTTTGTCGAGCAAAAAGAATAGTCGGCGCAATGGCGCGTATCAATTGACACCGAATTCTTTAGTTATTATAATGCCCCTGAGGAAAAAACGCCCGGGACAACGTAAACCGCAACCCGCCCCTGACCCAGAAGTTGTTTAAAAAAGAGGCGCATTATGAAATTCACTATAAGCTTACTTATCCTTATTGGAATCTTTCTGTGGGTACCGGCCTCAAGCGCCGATATTTATGCCTGGACCGATGAAAAGGGGGTCAAACATTTCGGTAACGAGCCGCCCCAAAATGCCGCCGATGTGAAGGTTGTATTTAAAGAGGCCCCGCATAACGCAGCTGCCGATCAGCAGCGCCATGATACGCAGAATAAAGAGTTGACCGATCTTATCACAGAGCTTGAAGCAGATGAGGCGCGGCAAGCAGCCGAAGATAGAAAAAAAACTGCAGAAGCCGAGCGAAACCGTGAACCCACCCAGCAGGAACGCGTCGAAGCTGAAAAAGAACGGTTGGAAACCAAAATCGCCGAGCTTGAAGAAAAACCGCTGGAGTATTTCGGATCGCAAAAAAACAAGCGTGTCCGCCTGGGATATTACCGCTACCGGCTGGAAACCTTGACGCAAAATCCCGAACAATACTTTAAGCAACCGTCATCGTTTGAAGGCAACGTCAAGAATCCTGACAAACAACCTTAGCGCTTAGGTCTCCTGCATAAGCTTCTATCCATCATTGGCTTTCGGGACGCAACACTAGTACCGGTATCCTCTGCCCACCTACCCTCCCCAAAAGCCCGCAACCATGTTATCCCGCATCATTATAATCCGAAACCCGGCATTTCAATCAAATAAATTTGAAAAATTGCTTAAGTATACTATAATTGGTACCGAATGACTATTCGTCACATTTCGCTAAATTATTGTTCCTCAATTGACTTAGGATACAAGGAGGGCAGTTTGATGAAAACCATGTTTTCTTTTTCAGGTGGTATCGTGGTCCTTATTTCCCTGTGTTTATTAATTCCGGCGGCAGGCGCCCAAGAGTCAAACAAGCTTGAAGTGGTGGCCGCAGCCATCTCCAAGAACGTTGTGGAGCGAGAAGCTGTGGATGTCGGTAATCGTTTTCCCAGTTTAACTCCCAGGCTGTATTGCTTTACAAAAGTTGTGGGCGCCAATCAGCCGACAGAGGTCGTGCATGTCTGGCGTTACAGTGATGTCGAGCGCGCCCGGATTTCGCTGGCAGTCAAGGCGGCCAGTTGGCGCACGTACAGCTCAAAGGCGATTCAACCACATGAGATTGGTCCCTGGCGCGTGGATGTTCTGGACACCTCCGGCAATCTGCTGGAAACGATCAATTTTGAAATTACCCAGTAACAGAAATAAATTTTAAAAATTTACCATCATATCAGATACATAAATCGATCGGGGGCCTCAGAAAATTGAAATTAAACCTGTTTTTTGATAAGCTGATAATATAAAAATCATTTCCGAATGCTTCCGTGTAACGACCCCATTTGATCAGGTCAGGTTGTCCTCATTACTTGCCGTATACATAAACTAAAATGGAGGGTTCTATGACAGTTGCCAACATGCTGAATTTAACGGCCAGTCCTGCGTTATCCATTTTGATATGGATCGTATTGTTTTTGGCCGCACTTTATTTTGCTCGCAGGCCGTTTCATAGAGCAGTGATGTCATTTAGCAAAATCATTTATAACGCCATGCGCTTTACTTCCGCCTCGGTGCTGTCGGCGGAAAAAAGACTGGTAAAACGAAATCGGCAAGTGCTGATGTCAGCCGGCCTGGAAAATGCCGAACGAATCGTCGAAAGGGAATTTGACCGTATCGCCGCAGCGGTTACGAGAGACCTGGAAGGCTATCCCAACGTTCATCGCCAGTTGTCGGAAGTCATTACCAAACTGGATGAAGATTACGCCGAAAGTGCTGATGTGCCGCCGTCTTTGCCGAACTGGATGCCGATTATCGAATCCATTGCCAAAATCAAGCACACCGGGGATTCGATGGTCGCCAATATGCTGGCGGAAATCAATCGCTCGCTAAACGATCAGCATAAAAAAGCCATAGAAGACTACCGTAACTCTACGGCCTCACGCCATGGGATATTAAACAAACTGATGCCGTTCTGGCGCAAAGTCGAAAAATCCTTAGCCAGCATTTCAAAATCCATCACCAACATAAAAAAGCGGTCCAAAACCGTTGATCGCTACATGGATGAGTACGAGCAAATCCGCTCCAAGAGCGACAGAGCGGCGCGTGCGCTGTCGACGTCATCGCTGACGCAATTTGCGATTGCCGGATTGGTACTGATGATTGCGATCGGCGGTGCCATCATTAATTTTAACCTGATTGCGCTGCCGATGTCGGAAATGGTCGGCGGCGCCAGTTATATCGGCCCTTACAAAACCTCTGATGTTGCCGGCCTCGTCATCATTCTGGTGGAGTTGACCATGGGGCTGTTTCTGATGGAATCGTTGCGAATCACCCGTTTGTTTCCCGTTATCGGTGCCATGGATGACAAAATGCGCCAGCGGATGATTATGATAACCTTTACGCTGCTGGCCACTCTGGCAGGCGTGGAATCGGCCCTGGCCTTCATGCGGGATCGTATCGCCCATGACATGGAAGCTTTGCGGCAAACACTGGCCGGCGCCGAACAGGTGGGCTTGACCAACAGTATGATCCCCATGGTGGGGCAGATGGTCCTGGGATTTATTTTGCCGTTTGCCCTTGCATTCGTGGCCATTCCACTGGAATCCTTCGTTACTTCCTCCCGCACGGTGCTGGGCGCATTGGTGGCGTGGCTGCTCAGAATGTTTGCCTTTTTACTGCGTCTGCTGGGCAATGTGGGATTTTACGCCGGACGCTTCATTGTAAATGTATACGATCTGGCCATTTTTCCGGCCATCTGGCTGGAAAGGGTGGTTCTGGGCACTAAAAGTAAAAAACTAGACATGCTCGAGGCGGAGCGGCCCGAAGATTCACCCCTGTTCGAGGAAGCCGTTGATATTGATAGTTTTGACAAAACCCTGGAAATAAAGGAGCAGCAAGAATGAAAAAACGCTTTGCATTAGTTATTGTTTTATTCATCCTGATGGCGGGCTGCACCGATGCGAAAAACCGCTCTACAGGGGTCTATATGCTATTGGATACCTCCGGCACCTATGCGGTGGAACTCAAGAAGGCTCAGAAAATTCTAAATTATCTGCTGGGTGTTCTGGCGCCGGGAGATACATTAGCGGTGGCCCGAATCGATACCGGTAGCTTCAGTGAAAAAGACATTGTCTCAAAGGTCACTTTTGATGAGCGGCCGTCGGTGGCCAACAACCAAAAAAGAGCCTTTATGCAGCAGGTCGACACCTTTGTCAGTTCGGTGGAAGGCAGCCCTTACACCGATATCTCAGGCGGCATATTACAGGCTATCGAATACTTAAACGAGGCCGGTTCAGGGAAAAAATACATTTTGATTTTCTCCGATCTTAAAGAGGAGTTGGCCAAAGGATATAAACGCGATATTCCCTTTCAGCTGCCGGATTATGATATCATCGCGCTCAACGTAACCAAGCTGCGCGGTGACAACATCGACCCCAAAGAGTATATGGCCCGTGTGGAAGATTGGCGCGGCAAAGTGGAAAAAGGCGGTGGTAAATGGGGCATGATCAACGACCTTGAGCGGCTGGATAACATATTTACCAATTAACCAAACCGAATTCATTCAAAACAACTCGCATCATTAAAAAAGGAGTCGCTTCCGGTGACTCCTTTTTTTATCACTAAATCTAATCTCAGCTTCGCATTAATATTCATGCAGGATTCAGGTAATATCTTGACATTCGAAACAGCCCGGAATTAGAATTAAACTTACAAAAAACGCTCGCGAAACTCAAGAAACAGTCTATCCAATCAACTAATAGCACGGCGGCTAAAGATGACCAAACCGGCAAGGCCTGATATGACCCCCGGCAAAAAAGGGGCAGCAGGGATTAAATTTAACCTGCTGATGCTTATTGCCGTAATGACGCTGATTCTAAACTGTGCTGCTGAAGGGCTGATCACCAAAGCCACGCCACCGCGGCGTTTCGGCGAAGCCGTATCGGTGGGCAATCTGGCAAATCCGCAAATCAATGAAGCCAGCGGCCTGGCATCATCACGGATTTACCCTACCGTATTATGGGTGATAAACGACGGTGGTAATGATGCGATGCTCTACGCCGTCGGAATCGATGGAGCGGATCTGGGTACCTTCCGGATTGACGGCGCCGGCAATTATGACTGGGAGGCGCTGGCCTCATTTCAGCTGCAGGATACCGCCTACCTCCTGATTGCGGATGTGGGCGATAACTGGGAACAGCGCGAAACCAGTTCCCTCTATGTGGTCGAAGAACCGTCCATAACAAAAACCGGGTTAAGCGAAGATACGCCTGTCAGCATCGCCTGGCACATTCGCTTTACCTATGAGGATGGGCCCCGAGACTGTGAAGCTGTGGCCGTGGATGCGGCCCATCAGCGTGTTTTGCTGCTTAGCAAACGCAGCCTGCCGCCGGTGCTCTATGAATTGCCCCTGCAGCCGGTTGATGATGACGCAATCGCTGTCGCGCAACGCGTGACAACGCTTCCTCACTTTAACTGGCCGACGGATATGGACCTGTCCCCCGACGGTCTTTCAGCTTTGGTGTTGACATATAACAGCGTCTATCTTTTTCCCCGCAGGCCGGATGAAGACGGGTCAAATGCATTTGATAAACAACCGCAACGTCTGCATTTTACACAATTAAACCAGCAGGAGGCCGCCTGTTTTGGGTTTTACGGAAAATCGATCTATGTGACCTCCGAAAAACGTCCGGCGCCGCTGATACGCATCGATCTGGAACCAGATGTTACAAAGCCTTAACTAACAAACTATGAAATGGAACAAATTATAACGGCTTTGTCAAACCGGAATGTTGGAATGATGGAAACATGGAATGCTGGGTTTAAAAGATGTGAGCAGCGCAACCCAAGACCAACCATTATTCCATTATTCCATTGATAGGCATCGCACTGAAGGTTCAATTATTGCCAAAAGCGCATGTGTGCTGCCCCCAAAATGAAACTGATTAGGCTCATTGGAAACATCCGCTAAGACATCTCCGTTTAAAATTCGAAACATCCGCCTGTTTATTGCCTTTCGGATTTTCTTTAACTGCCGCTTTTATTATCCGGTATTTACCATTTTGTTTTTAGACTACGGGTTGACCCTGGAGCAGTTCGCCCTGCTCAATGCCGCCTGGGCCGCTACCATCGTAATGCTGGAAGTGCCATCCGGCGCGCTGGCCGATACAGTGGGTCGCAAAAACTTACTGGTTGCTGCCGGCGTTTTGATGGTCATTGAAATAATCCTGCTGTGTTTTGCGCCCCGGGGCAATCCCGGGCTTTTATTTTCCATTTTTCTGGTCAATCGAATTTTAAGCGGTGCTGCCGAAGCATCCGCCAGCGGCGCAGATGAAGCGATCGCTTACGATACGCTCAAAGAAGAGGGCGATATCAAAGACTGGCCTCGGGTACTGGAAAAACAAATGCAGCTTCGATCCGTCGCTTTTATCATCACCATGAGTCTGGGGGCGGCGGTTTACGACCCCAACCTGATGCAGCGCGTGGCCGACTGGCTGGGGTTTAACGTCCATTTCACCCAGGACATTACCCTGCGCATTCCACCCTTCCTGACGTTGCTGATGGCCATCCTGACCTTGCTTTCCGTTTTGCTGATGCGGGAAACCGGCCGCCGAAATTATCAAATGAATGCCGGCCGGGATACCACCATTACAGAGGCCTTTAAACTAACCCTTGCGGCCGGCAAGTGGATCCTAAAAACGCCGTTTGCCCTGGTGATTATTCTGGCCGGTCTGCAGTTCGACAACTGCATTCGGATGATCACTACGCTAAGGAGTCAGTATTACCGCCTCGTTGATCTGCCCGAAGCCACTTTCGGTTTGATCGGCTCGGCACTCGCTGTGCTCGGATTGATTATGCCGCGCCTGGCCCGGAGCCTGGTGCAAAAGCATTCTCCCGCATTTAACCTGGGAATCATGGCCGGTTTTACTTTTATCGGGCTGATCGGCATGACATTTTTCTGGCCGATTGTCGGATTAATACCGATGATCGTTGTGACCGCCGTCATGTACCTACAGAATTTTTTTCAGAGCGATTATTTAAACCGTATCACCAGTTCCCACCAGAGGGCCACCGTGTTAAGTTTTAAAGGGTTGTCATTTAACCTGGCATACGGGGTAATCGGGGTGTTATATTCCCTGCTGCTGGCCCAGCTCCGGTTTCAGGTCGCTGCAGCGCAGCCCGGCTGGGTGGGCGCTCAATTGGAAAACATGGTGTTTATCAAATCAATCGCCTGGTTTCCATGGTATTTCCTGGTGACGATGCTGGCGGTTTTGGTGTTTGCCAGGTGGCGGTTGAAAAATACCGATGAGCACAAAAAACCTGGATAGGATCCAGGTTTTCTAATTATTTTTTTGTTGCCTTTTAACTCAAATAAAATTATTTTAACCTGAAAGGTTAAAATAGACCAACATCCTAAAACCTCTACACAAAAAAAAATAGGATACAGAAAATGGCACGATCCGAAAACGGCAGTGATAAAGATTTCGTGTTAAGTAGCGACTACCAGAGCCAGGAGGCATTGGAATCCCAGGAAGATACCTATTACGGGTCCGGCAGCGGCACTTCAGGCGAGCATGCTTTTAAACCCATCTATGTTGCCGTCGGCGGTTTCATGATTCTGATTGTTCTTTGCGTAGTGCTGATTGCCAGAACATATAGCCTTGCCGAAAAAGCCCAGTTGCTGGCACTGGAATCCAGGCTGGAGCAATTGGAGGGCCGCCTGGGGTCAATGGCAGGCGAAGGCGCCTTATCCCAAACCGGCGGCTCGGGAAACCAGCTCATCTTACTGACCGAGCGCCTGGACCAGTTAGAAGCCAATATGACGGCCCGAATGAATAATATGGTAAAAGAGATCAATGCCCCACCGCCCCAAACTGCCTCACAAGCCGTCCAGAAGGCCGAAACCCCAAAACAGCTCCCGGCCGAAAAAAAAGAAACCAAAGCCCAAATGCACACGGTCAAGCAAGGTGATACCCTCTATAGCATCAGCCGGCGCTATAATCTGTCTGTAGACCATTTGCGCGAGTACAATAAACTCGGAGTCAAAGCGTCCATTTATCCCGGTCAGCAGCTGCAGGTAACCCCACCGAAATAAATGTGAAATCCCGCCTATATATTGGCGTAGCAATCCGCCTGATTCTGGATTTAGACAGCTCCTGAATTATTCCTCAAGTTCGCCCTTTACCCAGCCGATAACAACCCCAGATAAGAGTAAACTGAAAAAGAAATTTTCTAACTCATCGAGACAAAAAGGGAATTTTAATGGCTGGCCGTAACAAATCGAAACAATCTGAATGGAAAATCATCGATCTTCTGACCGGATTTGTCATTTCCCATTTTTACCGTTTAAGAATTGCCAGAAAGCTCATGCTGGGATACAGCGTGCTGCTGGTCCTGCTGGTCGGCATATCCGTCTACGCGCTGTTCAATTTAAACCGGCTTAATGAAATTAACAGCAGCATCTCGAATACAGTCCTGCCGGTGATCAATACTTCCGAGAAAATGATTGAGGTCATCTTAGCTCAGGAGTTTTATGCCCAGCAATACCTTATTTTAAAGACCCCCGATAAATTGAAGCGGTTTAAGGAGAAGGATAAAGAATTTAAGCAGCTGATCAAAGAAATCCGGGCCTTGCCCGGCCACGGGGCGTATCCCGTCGATCGAATCGTCAACCTGCAAACGGAATATCAGTATATCCTCTCAGAAGCGCTGGGATGGATCGAAGACCCTGATTCACCCATAGCCAAAGCATTTGAAAAGAATATTAAAGTCCAGCAGGAAAAAATCATTGCCGTCATCAAACACATGAAAGACAAAGCCATCCGGGATCAGAATGAAAAAACCGGTCTGACAGCAACCATCGGTCGAATTGCATTTAAAGCTTCGGCGATTTTATGCGGCCTGGGCCTTCTTTTTTCTTTAATTGCGGCCATGGTCATCACTCAGAATATCTCAGGGGCCATTAAAAAACTCAAACACGCCACCGGAATGATCGCCGAAGGCAAATTCGATCATCGACCCGATATCCGCAACAAGGATGAGCTGGGAGACCTGGCCGAGGCATTTATCACCATGGCCAAGCGCTTAAAGCAGCTGGAAGAAATGTATCTGGACACCAGCCCTCTGACACGCCTGCCCGGAGGCATTGCCATTGAAAATGTAATGAACAAGCGCATCGCCGCCAAGACCTCCATTGCCTTTTGCCTGATGGATATCGATAATTTTAAAGCCTACAATGACCACTACGGATATACAAAAGGCAACGATGTTATCCAGGCTACTGCCGGCATTATCAGCGAAGCGGCTGCCAAATATGGAACTGAAGATGATTTTATCGGCCACATCGGCGGTGATGATTATATACTGATCACCACCCCGGACCTTTATCCGCAGATCTGCCAGGAGGTGATTGATAACTTTGATAAGACGATTCCTGGATTCTAAGATGAAGAAGACAGGCAACGCGGCCACATTGTCGGCCAAAACCGCCAGGGCCAGGAAGTCAAATTCCCGCTGGCGACCCTCTCTATTGCCGTGGTAACGAATGTAAAGCGCAAATTTAAAAATCACCTCCAGTATGCTGAGGTGGCTGCGGAAATGAAAGAGCACGCCAAAACGATATCCGGAAGCACCTTTATGGTGGATAAGCGCGGGGATGATAGTAGCAAGGGCAGAAAAGATCGAAAATTAATTAGCCTGCCGGATCGGAAGCGCGGATCAAAAGGAAAATAGATGAGCAAATTAATGTCAAAAATCAATCCGGCTGTATTCATGACAGTCATCTTGGTATTCAGCGGTTGTGCCCACCTGACGAATTCCGGAGAGGATACTTCACCAGCACCGGGCCCTTCGGTTGCAGGTGAGCAATACTCCCAGGGAATTGTTGAGCTGAATCAGGTTGTTCAGCAAAATTCAACCCCCAACAAATCAAAAAAGGCCCATCTGGAGCTTGCACGGTTATACTCAAATCACAAAAATCCCCGCAGAAACTATCAAAAGGCGCTTGAGCATCTAAAAGCGTATTCCGCTTTTGAGGATTTCACCAAAGCGGATGAGACTCAAAACTGGATGGCAGCATTAAAAGAAATCGACCGTTTATCAAGGGAGATCGCCAGCCAGAGCACGCAGATTCGACAGCTGCAAAGCCAGCTTGACAAATCAAAAAAGACCAAGCTGGCAATAAAAGAATCCAACCGCAAATTGACATCGGAAGAAATTAAACTCAGAGAAAAAAACCGCAAGCTCGAAGAATCCAATCAAAAACTGCAAAAAACCATCGAAATGCTGAAAAATCTCGATAAGCGGTTGGAAGAAAAAAGAGAAAATTTTAATAACTAAAAGCACATTTTTTAAGTTGATTCCTATCGCCGAATTCTATTTTAAACAACGACTTCCCGCCAGGGGACAAATACGGAGCGTACTTAACAGGGAGGCATAACCATGAAGACGATTGAGGGAACCATGCTCAGACTGCCGGTCAAACGTGCAGACGGCTCGATTGATCTGATCGAGGTGGACGCCATTTTTTATCTCGAAGCCAAAGAAGGCGACACACTAATCAGAACCAAACGCAAAAAACCTTACCGTTCCGTGCAGCGATTGCATGAGCTGGCTAAAAAGCTGCCTGCCCCGGCCTTCGTGCAATGCCATCGGGAATACATTGTCAATCTGAACCGCGTTCGGGCGCTCACCCCGCGCAGCTCCCGGGACTGGGACCTTCGCCTTGACCCTCCTATCAACCGCCGCATCCCCATCTCCCGCGATCGACGGGACAAAATTCACAAAATTATCGGCCTCTAAATAATATCATCAATTAGTTGATTCGTTAAAAAGTCAATTAGTTTATGGAATAGTACTTCAGATGCATCTTTTCTATGATCTGATATAGTAGTTTTTTCAGTCCGTTACAGATTTTATATTGATTAAATCATGGTTGTTGCACTAAAATTATACATAGGTCGCTGTAGTATTTAGCTCTTAAAAAATTAATAATATAGTCGCATTTTTGCAGCCGTCGCCCAATATACACGCAAAAATGCAACCCACTCACTAGTTGGGCATTAGGGGAGGAAAAACAATGTACCGATTGCTTATTATACTCGTTTCCAGCTTTTTTGCCTTCGTGGGTTATCCGGGTCTGGCCGCAGCAGAATCGGAGGCTATTGTCATCCAAGTTCGCAAGTTCCCTGACGGCGGGTTCCAGAAAATCCAGGCCACCGATACCATTATTTTTGATGCAAAGGGATTCCTTTTTCCTGGCGAGCGCGACAACCCTGATTCTCCTCCAGATACAATCGCGCTTCACATTCAACACGATGGCAGCAGCTTTTACTACTCCGCGCCTTTATCGACAGGACAGCGGCGCTATGTACTCGGTGCCAAAAGTCTTCGCGCCCGGGGCGGCGCTCCTCCGTTTAAAGGGCTTCCTCAGGGAGCGAATGCCTTTTTGCTCGTAGGAACCGAGGTGGGTGGATCCTCACTTGACATTGGCGCTTTCGCCGACCAGTGGAACCTTATGCTCAGTGTCGAATAGGCTGCTACCTAACCAGTCAGCGAACCAGAAGTGATGACAGCTCAGCTGGTCACACGCAGGTTATCTCCATCCTATGTTGATAAAAATGGAAATGGCGAGTCTCTGGTTATTACATTAAATAGTCGCACATAAGTTTGAGCGCCATACTGCTGGCAGCAATTGAGTTCAAACGTTGGACAGCGGAATTGGAGGTGCGGAATGGTGAAGCGGTTAGTTTTTATGTTAGGCTTGCTTGCCGCCATTGTAATCGGGTGTTTGTCACATCAAGAGGCTGTGACAAATAGCGCCACTGCAGATGAGTTAGGTAACATAGTGGTTTCTCGCCGGACTTTGACAGCGAATGGCGGCCGCGTCGATTGGTGTGCTTCAAACAATCTAATCGCTTTTGATCGCATGACGGGCACCGATACCAGTGAAGTTTTTGTGATTCGCCCGGACGGAAGCGGAGAGCGATGTGTCACTTGCAATATACAGGGCTTGCCAAAAGGAATTCGAGGGCAGCCCGCGTGGCATCCAGGCGGCGAATTTTTGGTAGTCCAGGTTCAAGGAAAGTTTTACAAAGGAAGTCGGTTTGAGTTTGTTGCCTGGGGGATTCACAATGATTTATGGCTCGTCGCTGCAAACGGGAAATGGGCGCAACGGCTTGTAGAAACCGAATATTTAGGTGCATCCCTGCATCCCCATTTTTCAGATACCGGCGACCGCCTGTTCTGGAGCGTGCGTGAATCAACCGGCAAAAAGATCCGTCAGCGACTTTTTCATAAAACGCCCGGTAAGGAAAATCCATGGGACGGTTGGCATCTCGCTGTTGCTAACTTCAAACGCGACTTTTCGGGAAAAGCTAAACTTACCCATCGGTTTGTTCTCTACCGCGGGGAAGGCGGCTTTTTCGAATCTCATGCGCTCAGGGCAGATGTAATTTGGTTTTCCCACACCAAAAGTGGACGCCCTTTTGTCGATGACATCTACCGCGCCCGCTGGGATGGAAGCCAGCGTGTCAATATCACAAGGTCACCCGGCACCTGGGAGGAGCATGGAGAGCCTTCACCAAATGGTTCACTTATAACGTTCAACTCAAGCCGCAGTTTCGATTGGAAGCACCCGCCGGATACCGCAAAAACGCTGCGACTGGAGCTATGGGCACGCCAGATGAATACGGGGGATATTTTCCGGCTCACAGATTTCAACAAACAGCGAACAGACCACGAGCGCGTTCTGACTTCGGATTACGCCTGGGGTCCTTTTGGGCGCGAGATCGCCGTCTATTATGCCACGTTCGGCCGAAACTCGATCACCCAAAAAATAGACATTCTCCACCTCGATCGGGCCTATTAACCCCGGTATGGAGCTGAAATTGAATATTTTTAGAGGAATAGTGATTTTCCTAACCCAATTGCCGTTGATCCTTTTTGTCGGCGCCAAATTTGATTTGATTTTCGGATTTAATCGTATGGATTCAGGATTCACCCTTCTCCTATTTCTGTTTGTATTGGTTCCGCTTCTGAATCTGTCCTGGATTATCACCGAAATCATACTATTTATTAAGCTTTTAAGAAGGCACCAGGTTAGCGCATTATCTATCCTATTACCGCTTATTGCCGTTTTCTTTTTTATAGAGTCCATTGCGATAGACCTCTATATATTATCACATGCGAGAATGTAAACGGAGGAGGCACAGCGGAAAATAATATGTGTAAACACTAATGCCCGGCGTTATGTCCCCCTACAACCCACCCCTATTTAACTCCAAAATATCCACTTGACAACGGTATCAATAGTGATACTATATTATCATGGCTAAAATTGACGATATCCTGTCGCAAATGAAGCGGAATCCCAAAGGTGTTCGCTGCAGTGATTTGTGCAGCGTATGTGATTTTTACTTTGGAAAGGCTCGTCAAGCAAGTAGCAGCCATCGAATTTACAAAACACCATGGCAAGGCGACCCAAGAATAAATATCCAAAATTATAAAGGAAAGGCCAAAGCATACCCGGTAAAACAGGTGCTTATTGCTATTGAAAAATTGGAGGACGATCATGTCTCTGAAAAATGACCATTATACATATCGAGTAACTTGGTCGGAAGATGATAACGAATATGTTGGATTGTGCGCAGAATTTAACAGCTTGAGCTGGTTATCTAAAACGCCGGAAGCGGCCTTGAAAGGTATACGGAAGCTTGTTGCTGATATTGTAAAAGATATGCAGGGTAGCGGTGAAACCGTACCCGACCCTATTGCAGGTAAACAGTATAGCGGCAAATTTATGGTGCGGATTCCACCTGAAGTTCATCGAAAACTTGCTATCCAGGCAGCGGAGTCCGGTGTCAGCTTAAATCGGCTTGCCAGCTCAAAGCTAAGCCGGTGATACACTTGGGTGCATAACAATGGTATGAAGGGAGAAGCCATGAAGATACTTCGACACATTGGTTCGCTGGCCTTTGTGCTGGGGCTCTTTTTTGCAGTGTTTGCCGGGATACCCTGGCACGTAATCGTTGCAGATGATCCGGTCATTCCCTGGTGGCTCAAGGCAGCGGTCTTTTGCCTTTTAGGCGGTATTATTCTGGTTCTGTTGACAGTCGCTCTCGAACAAAAAAGAAACAGGATATCAGAAGTGGAGACACCGGCAGCTGTGGCCGATACTTCGGTTTTGCTATTGAACTCCGCCACATTACCGGGTCGAGATATTTCTGAGATTCTGGGTCTTGTCCAGGGCCATACGGTATTTGCCATCTGGCTCGGTAAGGATCTATCCGCCATAATCAGGTTGATTGTCGGTGGCGAATTGACCGAATACACAGAAATGATGGGAAAGGCAAGGGAGATGGCTACGAATCGGATGATGGCCCAGGCTGCAAAGATGGGTGCGGAGGCCATCATCAATGTTCGTTATATGACGACGAGCGTCGTGGGAAGTGCAGCCGAACTTTTAGTTTACGGCACAGCCGTCAAACTCAGCGGATAGATCGGTTTGCGGGAAGGCGTCGGCCAAAAAAGATTAAAAAAGGGCACAACTGTGGAATTTGCTCATCGGTTTACCCCTATGGACTAAAAGTTTTAAAACGATGATCGGGTAATTGACAATGAACCCAGAGCACTTAAGAAATGAAATCCGTATCCATTTTCCCAATGCAGAAATAGGGAGAATTTTTTTTGCAAAGCAAGGTATCCATCTTGAAGAGCAATATGGCTTCAATCCGGAAAATACGCGTTTTGCAGAAGGCGGCTGCTGCGATGAAATCAACGAAACCGAATACAAGTTATTGGAACAATACTGGGGCGAGCGTTTTAAATTCGGAGGTTTAGCAGGATATTGTCACGGCGGTAGAGCCGGGTTAATCGCGGTTTCTCATCACGTCCCGGAGGTGGCCGGGAAAAAAAATCTGCTCCTTGTAGCGGGCCCGCACATCGGATATGACCGGGGAGAATGGGGAAAAATTCTGCGTAGCGGACAATCGCATGTCACAAGTGCATGTGGTTTGTTAGTCAGGGTAGTTGAAGAAGGCTATGATATCATAAGCCAGAAACCTGCCGATTCTTTAGACCGCCAACGGGAGACCGTTGAGCAGCTGATGTTGCCTTACCTCAAAAAATGTGCCGAAAATGGTAAAAGTCCGGACATAATAGATGCAACTAAATATCTAATGCAGCGGATTGATCGTGATTTGCCGGAGCTGGTGAATGATTTAACGACTCATTTTGAAGGCCAAATAGCCATAATCACAGGCATTACAATTAACACTGCAATCGGCAATTATTTCAGTACCTCCAAGGTGGAGGTGTATGGGAAATCCTGAAGGACGCCGCCGGCTGAGTTCTTCGATCTGTTAAGCTTCGGCACGGCAAATGACCTTCAGCGTTAAAAACTACAGTAGCGTGGTGCACGATATGAGGTTGCAGGGAATCTTCTTTGATTTATACGGGACTTTACTGGTTTATGGAAATATGAAACAGGCCTGGTCTGATTGGCTGGCGACATTTTATGATCTGCTAAAGAAGCAGGGTTTAACTATTTCCAGGGAGACCTTTTCAAAAGAATGCGATGGGTTTTTCAGTACCGACGAATCTGTCGAAGGTGGGGATCATTTAACCCCCCTTGAATGCCGTATTAAATCTTTATGCGCAAGACAGAACCTCCAACCCGGCCAAGAGGAACTCCGTCACATCGCTGATACGATTGCCGAGGCATGGCAAATTCATATAAACATTGATCCTGAAACAATCCCGGTTCTGACCGCTTTAAAACAAAATAAAACAATCGGCCTGGTGAGCAATTTTGATCATCCCCCGCATGTCCGGGACATTTTAGCCGATTACAAATTAGAGTCTTTCTTTGACACGATTATTATATCCGGGGACGTGGGAGTTAAAAAGCCAAACCCTGCTATTTTTTCCTTTGCACTGGAGCAGACCGGGCTTTCGAAAAATGAAGCGGTCTATGTCGGAGACACCAATGAAGATGTTGCCGGAGCCATGGCAGCAGGAATCCGTCCGATATTCTTAGCAAGACCAGTTCAGGGCACGGACAACACTGCTTTGGATTACCGAAGCGCGCCTAGCGGAATAGATTCTCCAGATCATTTTTCATCGAAAAATGAGGTGAAAGTTATAAAAAGCCTGCAAGAGGTTTTAATTATTGCAAACCATTAAATAGAGGCCGTACAACCCATGGCACTTGATATTAGAAGAGCAAAATCGGCTGACCTTGAGAGCTTGGTTTCATTCGCGGTGGCGGAAGCTAAAGAAGCAGAAGGCGTTAAAAAAGATTCAGAGCGAGTGCGTCAGGGCGTTACAACCGCCCTGAAGGATGATTCCATTGCAATGTATTGGGTTCTTGAAAAAAATAACACCGGCGTCATTGGAAGTGTTTCGATCGTCAAAGAATGGAGCGACTGGAATTCGGGTTATTACTGGTGGATTCAAAACATGTATATCCTGCCTGAATTTCGCGGAAAAGGGTTGATGCAAAGGCTCATTCAAGCCCTGAAAGATACCGCCCAGGAGGAAGGCGCCTTAGAATTAAGACTCTACGTGCACAAAAACAATGCACAGGCGATCAGTGCATACCAAAAGGTAGGCTTCTTCGATGCCGACTACCGGATCATGACGATGAGCCTATGAGGAGCAGGAGGATCCCATGAATCCAGCCGAAACTTCAGATTTTAAAGCAAACAGAGTCACCCGGAATTACATTCAAACCATTAACGCCGAGCCATCCAGGGTTCATGCTTTAATCTGTCCGGTGAAAGAAGCCGAATGGCTCGACGGCTGGGATTACGATCTGATTTTTTCGCATTCCGGCTTTGCTGAACCGGGGTGTGTTTTCATCTCCAGAAGTGAAGGCGAGAAAGACACCATCTGGTTAATTACCAGAAGAGATGATCAAGCCTGTGAGACTGAGTTTGCCCGCATGACCCCGGGGTCAAGAGTCGCCCATGTATCGGTTCGGATCGAAGAGGACGGCAAGCATACCTCCCGCGTTCACATCACCTATGCCATCACCGCCCTGACCGAGGCTGGAAATAAGTTTATCGAGAATTTTACAGAGGAAAATTTTGTAAAAGACATGAAATTCTGGGAAGCTACCATGAACCATTATCTGGAGACCGGCAAAGCGCTGCCCTTATCTGAGCCCGGGCATTGGTTAAAATATGAATCCGGAAAAAGCGATTCGGAGGACAAATGACGCCTGTACCGTTTTCATATTACCGCACGCCGTTAATTCTTTTATTCATCCTGGTTCTGGTATGCATCGCTACGGTAATTGCTCCGCCGGCGGGGCAATTGAGCTGGCTGCTGGAGGTGGGCCCCGGCCTGGCCGGCATCGCCGTGCTTATTGCGCTCTATCGTCGATTTCCGATGTCCCACATGGTTTACTGGTGCGTATTTTTTCATATGTTTATTTTGATCTACGGCGGCTATTACACCTATGCCAAAACCCCTTTGGGAAACTGGGCCATGGAGGTTTTCGGATTCAGCCGAAACCACTATGACCGCGTGGGGCATGTGGCGCTGGGTGTGTTTCCGGTTTTCATCATCCGGGAGGTCCTTTTGCGGGTTACACCTCTACAAAAGGGCGGCTGGTTTTATTTTATTGTCTTTAGCATCGTTCTGGCCATTGCCGCCTTCTGGGAACTTCTGGAGTGGTGGATCGCACTGATGGTGGCCTCTGATGTCGGCACGGCTTTTTTAGGTTCCCAGGGCGACATCTGGGACGCTCAATGGGATATGTTTCTGGCCCTGGTGGGTGCCATGGTTGCCGTGCCCCTATTTTTCAGACTGCACGACCGGTCGATGGCACGATTAGAATCTTAGGGCGGATTTCGTCATGGCGGAAGACATCAAAATTCGAAAAGCCGATCCATTAGATCATGAAACAATTATTGGCGCTTTGCAGGATTGGTGGGGCGGGCGCGACCTTACGGCCATGCTGCCGAAACTGTTTTTGAATCATTTTAACGATACCTCCTTTGTGGCCGAAAACAACAGCCGCATGATCGGCTTTCTAATTGGGTTTTTATCTCCGGCTCTAAAACTAAAAAACCAAGCCTACGTTCATTTTATGGGCGTCCACCCGGATTTTCGCAAAAAAGGTATCGGCAAAACATTATATGAGCGCTTTTTTGAAATCTGCCGAACACATGACAGAACGGTTGTCCGGGCGTGTACGTCTCCGGTGAATAGAAGTTCGATTGAATTCCACGAACGCATCGGATTTCAGCTCGACCCGGGTGATGATGAAATTGACGGCTTTCCGGTAACCCGGGATTACAACCGGCCGGGTGATCATAAGGTCCGGTTTACAAAAATTATTAAGCTGTGATTTAAAAACGCATAACAGGAACGCATCGACTGATGGGGGCGCATCTGCTGAAACAGGTCCGTTCCGCCTGCAAGACAGTGGCGGGGCGCGCCACGCACGTTCAAATCAATTATGATTTAATTTCTTCCTATGCTCAATCTTTACCCATTGCAAAAGCCGCCCGTCCCGAACATGACCCTGCATGTCATTATCTGGGACGCGGCGATGATACGGCTGCCTTTTTCCTGATTCTGGATACCATTAATTTTGGATCCGGCTATTTCCCGCATATGAACAAGCGCCCGGGCAGGTCCGGTTATTATACGGTAGCCGGTTGCCTCAATGACCATTTTAACGAAAAAGGACCGCTTTCGGCCGAAGCATTAAGACAACTGAGCCCGCAAGACTGCACAATGATTTTCGAACAGGACCCGGATAGCAGACCCGTTGGGGAGCTGATGCAGCTTTTTGCGAAAGCCTTAAATGACCTTGGTGGCTACGTACAGGAAGATTTTAACGGCAGTTTCAGGGAGTTGATTAAGACCGCCGACGCATCAGCCGAGCGCCTGATGCAACTGCTTATTCGAATGCCATATTTTGATGATGTTCATCTGTACGACCAAATTGAAGTCCCGTTTTTTAAGCGCGCCCAGCTGGTTGCTGCAGACCTTTCGCTGGCATTTGAAGGCCAGGGGCTGGGACGCTTTGACGATCTGAAGAATCTAACCATTTTCGCGGACAATCTGGTACCGCATGTCCTGCGGGTGGATAATATTTTAATTTACCCGGAAGTGCTAATCTCACATATCGATGCGGGAAAGTTGATCCCGGCCGGCTCGGTTGAGGAAATTGAAATCAGAGCCTGCGCCCTGCATGCCGTCGAGGGATTAAAGGCTGCGCTCAATGCAACCGGGCATGCGGTCACCGCCATGGAACTTGATTTTTTACTCTGGAATCGCGGCCAGCAGCCCGCCTACAAATCCATCGCGCGCCATCGCACCCGAACCGTCTTTTATTAATAAAGATTTTCAGATAGATGCCGATAATAAAAATAGCGTGTCTTTAACCCTGTTTTGCAATGATCTCAAGCAAACGAATGGCTGCCAGCAACAATTTAATCGTCAAGGTAAGATCCCCTGTTAAGGCGGATACCGTCAATATCACTCGCATCAGGGGCGGACTGTTCGCACCCGTCCTGGGGCCGTTGCTGCAAAGTCGAGGGATCATCGTCCTGCTGGCCAGCGTGGCCCTGGCGCAGGTGGCCTTAACGGCCATGGGTATAACCGCATGGCAATGCCCGGTGAGATCAACCCTGGGTGTGATCTGTCCCGGGTGCGGTTTGACACGCGCGATGGTGTTGTTGATTCAGGGGCACTGGCAGGCTTCATTTGACTTGCATGCATTTGCCCCGATAGTCTTGGGCATCGGCATTTTTCTGGCTATCGGCAGTATCCTGCCCGCCAGGTTGCGACAGATCGCTGCTTATCAGATAGCAAATTTTGAAAGACACACCGGCATTGTGGCGCTATTTGGGTTTAGCTTTATGGTGTATTGGATTTTGCGAATATTTAATCTGATTTAAAAATTTTGTGCCGCGAAACACCTATCGGAAAATCAAACAAAAATGAGGTAAGCTATGTTAGAAATGGGTATCGGTATTTTGATCCAGGTTTTATTGCTCATCGGTTTTATTCTTTTTGTCATTGTTCTCATCAAACAATTTAAACACGGCGGTGCGCTACAGGGAATTCTCGGGATTATCACTTGCGGATTATGGACATTTATCTGGGGCTGGATCAAAAGCCGAAGCCTGGCAATGACCAAACTCATGATAATATGGACTGTCATCGAGGTGGCTCCGCTTGTTCTGGTTGTTGTCTTCGGCGCCGCCATGATGGGCCAGATGTACAAACTTGTCAGTGATTTTACAGGGGATCCTTCGCTGCTGATGCAACAGGATCAAAAACAGGTCACAACGCCCGGGTTTAAAAAGAAGGGCGCTCCGATAAATCTTGCTAAACGCAGGGCTAAAAACGCCCAGACTGAAAAAAATGTCGATTGGAATGCCAGAGCGACGGCGCTGTGGCAAGACGGACAATACGCCGATCCCAACAAAGCCAAAAGCTACTGGGACAGGGCTATTGCCGTCAGCCCGAAGGTCGCTGAAGCATACAACAACAGAGGACTGGCCTTTTATAATTTGAAACAATATCAAGACGCCATTAAGGATTTCAGCCAATCCATCCGGATGAAGCCGGGATATGCCGAGGCGTTCAACAACCGCGGTAATGCTTACTACGAGCTGGATCAGTACGAAAAAGCACGGGCTGATTTTGATGAAAGTATTAAGATCAAACCGAAATATTCCAAGGCCCATATGAATCGGGGCCTGGTTTACTTTCAAATGCAAGCCATCGATCAGGCCTGCAATGATTTCAGGAGAGCATGTGACCTGGGTGAATGTGACGGACTGCAGTGGATCATGCAAAATGGCTCTTGCAAGTGATTGAAGGATCAAATTTTTAAGGATTAATTCATTCAGCGGATTGCTGGAAAGAAGGAAGCTGTTAACGAAACGGCCGGCCGGCCTCACACGAATGAGGCCGGCCGGCCGCTTTTGCTTTGAACGGGCGCTTTGCCGAGTTCACCGATTTAGATGCTGCCGCAGAGAGAATTATTCGCAGGTAAGCGAAACAAAAAGGGGGTTCCTTTTTTCAAGGACCCCCTTTTTTAGAAGATCTGAGGTTTTGAAACCACTTCAAATTATTCTTAAGGATCATAACGCGGTATGCAGGTAACGCTCCACAGCGCCCAATCACCATTGGGCCTGGGAACGGTTTCTGAAATCTTTGATTCGATTTCTTTTCTTTGTTCCGGTTTTAGCGTGAGGTGGTCTAATTTTTTATCGACACGGGCCCAAAACAGCCCTTGATGGAATGCTCTCATATCCCGCGCTTTGGAATCTAAAATTCGCTCTTTGATGCTGCCAAGTTGCTCGATAAAGCGCATCTTGCTTTCTTCCGCTTCTGGATAATCTTCAACCAGAACAGCAACGAGACTGCGCCCTCTGCCATTTTTCCCAACTTCAACTATTTTCTTTTCCCATCTCACATCCATAATTTTTCCACTTGATAGAACCCATCTCAAAAATAGGATTTTGGTTCAAGATCGCGGCGGGGCCGAGTTTAAAACCGGAGGCATACTGTTGTATGTCGAGGATTTTAAACGCGGCACCAACAAAGATATTGGGCCAAAAGACATTTTTGAGATGGGTTCTAAAAACATGACCTACAGGACCACGTACCGGTCACTTTTTTCGATGAGGTCTGCATTCTTGGCCTGGGTGGCAAAATCCTTAAATCCCAGCCCGGGGACATCGCCCTCGAGTTTCAACGCTCTGAAGCTCACATCACACAGCGTCATCTTGGCTTTGCCGACCAGTTTTTTAAAATCCGAAGATTGGGTCAGAAGCACACCTTTCCCGGTAAAAAATATTTCAACCTCTTTGCCTTTTTTATGCGCGGCCCTGGTTAAATTGATCACATAATCAAGGTGCTTATCTGAGCTGACCAGGATACCTAATTTTTCAGCCATAACGCGTCTTCCCTTCTTCTCGTTTCCGAGTCGTAAATCTGTATCTAAAGCAAGCGGGTTACCACCAGCTTATAACCTTGTCGTTGGAAAAAATTTCATCCACGAGCTTCGACCAATCTCCGTCGTTTTGGAATTCATAAAGCGCGGTCACCTTTGATCGGTCTCCGTTGGTCGCCGATTGAATTAATTTTTCAACAGTAGCCTCAGGCCGGGTTCTAAGAATATGAAGTATTTTCATTTTAGATGCCTCCTTAAAAAGGAATAACGAGGTCGGCTTTTTGGAGCATTTCTCCGATCTCTTCAATGGATGCGTATTTGAAACCGTATTTTTCAACATTGGTTTTGTTGTTTGAAAAGCGTTCCCCCTCCATCTCATCAAGGAACTCAATATTATCGTGATAGGCTTCATCCATGTTGGCAATTTCTTCATTCACCACGAACATCTGCACCCAGGTATTATAAAGCAGCATTCCCAGACTCGAGCGCAGCCCTTCATATTGCTTCTCCTTATCGTTAATAAGCACAGCGACGGTTTTCATTTTTTACTCCCCTTTGACTGAATGTCCTGTTTTACCTGAATCTTGCAAAATTCAGGTATTAAGTTGCCCCACGAAATAAATATTTAAATTGAGATACGTCTTTATGTCACATTGTACCACATTTTTATCCCACTTTGTAGTATGTATTGTCAATATAAAGATGCCCAAAAATAAGATGTCCGTTTATAAATCCACCCACCTTATCTTGATTTATTCATCTAAAAATTTGGCCTGGACTTTGCTGGAGTCGGATGGGAAAAAGTCGTGTTCAAGTTGGTAAAATGCAGCGTTTTTAATCAGAGGCCGGGTATTTTAGGGCTGTACCTCCTGTATGTCCTGTATTAAAGCATCGGCAATCATGGAACTCAAAAACTTAACCTCAACCCCCATTTCGTAATGCGTGTTTAAATTGTCCAGCTGGGCATGGCAGTTCTCACATGCGGTGGCCAAAATGCGGGCACCGGTGTCGTTGACCTGATCGGCCTTGACTCTGGATGATTTCATGCGAAAATCCAGGGTGTCTTCCCCCATGGCAACCAGTCCACCTCCACCGCCACAGCACCAGTTGTAGCGTGGATCATCCGTGAGTTCTCTGAAATCATCAGTTAAGTGATTCAGAATATAGCGCGGTTCATCCATCACGCCGGCGTTGCGCGCGATCTGACAGGGATCATGGTAGGTGACGCCTCCGTCCAGCTTGTTTTTATCGAGCTTGATACGCCCTTCCCGGATATAGCGCGCATGAACTTCGGTAATCGAGCTGACTTTGAAGGGCTGTTTGCCGCTAAGCTGCTTCATGACCCGGAAGGCCGTTCCGCACTCGCAGATAACAACTTCTTTTACCTTGAGTCGTTTGGCCTCATTGATAATCCGATCCAGGATCAGCTTGGTCTTGGTGGGATCTCCCACAAAGGCACCGAAGTTAACGGCCTCAAAGAAGCTCAGGGTCCAGTTTTCGCCGGCTGCATTGAAAATAGCGGCCGCCGGAATGATCGAATGGGCTCCGGCCAGAGCAACATAAAGCAGGTCCGCACCCTCCACATCCACCGGAATGGCGGTCTCTCCGGCTTCCATTTTCCATTTTGCAACCACTTGGCCCTCAAGTCGTTTGATACCTGCCATAAAATTCTCTTTGAACAAATCTATGGATTTTCCCTTTTCAATAGAGGTGTCCGCCAGCAGCGTGAGGATTTCAGGTTCGGATTCGGCGCCAACCAGCAACAGCTTGGCGATGGACATCAGCATCTGGGTGTCAATCCCGAACGGACAATACACCATGCAGCGCCGACAGCCCGTGCAGGAGTAAGCCGCGTCATAGAGTTCATCGAGGGCCATCTCGCTGAGCTCTTTGGCCTCACCCACTGACGGCCAAACTTTTCCGCGACCTTTGAAATATTTCTTATAAAGCCGCCGGACAATTTCTCCCCGGTACGCTGCAATATATTTGACCTGCCCCATGGAGGCATGTACATGACAGGCCTCGGTGCATACGCCGCAGCGGGTGCAGGTTTCCAGATAAAACTGCATGGCTTCATTTAATTTGCCTTGAAAAAGTTTGAGCAAATCATCACGTGTTTTCGTATCCATCATCTCAACCTCTAATAACGTAGTTTAGGCGTCTTTAATAAAAACAAATTTTTCTCTACTGATTGTTTCTATCCAACTTATTGGTTTCAGGTGTTCCGCCGGAGGCGGATTCGGGTGTCAGCAAACAGATGCTGGAGGACAGACAGTGTCATTCTTCTTCCGGATCTTTTCATCTGTCTTCTGTCGTTCGACTTCGACTCGACTGAGCTCGTCGCAGGCTGCCTTCTGACACCTGACACCTGAACACTGACACCTAATTCCTATCCGCGCCTAAGCTTGTTCATCGGCAACGATAAGAACGAGTGCATCAGCTGGCTGAACGGGAAAAACATTAAAAATAAATTGGCAAAAAATACATGCAACACCAGCATAAACGAATGACCCGTATCGGTTACCTCGACCGGCAAATTAGGCCTAAAATATAAGAGGCTGGAAAGGTATTCCCGATAATGATCAACGCTTAACTCCTCGTATAAGTACCACCTTCGCGCCCAATCCATCTGGCTGCCAAAAAGAACCACCAGAAATAACAGGATTAAAAGATAATAATCTTCCGGAACCGAAAGTTCCCGCACCGGTGAAATAAAGCGGCGAAATAGGAAATAGAGTAATGCAATCGAAGCGATCAATCCGACAAGCCCCTGGCCCAGAAAAATCTCATGGGGAATTAATTGGAGCGTTTCGATTTCACCAAACAACTCCAGATGACCGATTATCAGCAGCAATATGCAAATGTGAAAGGCCATCAAAAATACCCACAGCAGCGGTTTGTGTCTGCGTACGGTGGGAAACAGAAACGTGTCATGCAAGGCCCATAGCCATCTGGGTTTTTTCTCCGGATAAATCTGAAGCGTGGCTGGATGCTTGGGTTTTCGAAAGATTTTTATCAGCCGGACCGCGGTGCCGATAAAAAAAGTGGCAAAGGCCACATAGACCATCGGCACCAGGATGATATAGTACAGCGTTTCCAAAGCTACCTCCCGTTAGATTCAAATAAAAAAAAATTTATAATGATCGTTCTAGACGTTGCGTTTGATATAGAACCTTATAACGTCATCATCCTGTTCGGTTTTTAATATTTCGTTTCCGCTGGTCCTGGCCCAGGCCGGAAAGTCGGTCAATGAGCCGGGATCCGTTGACTGCGCCTCTATCACCTGACCGATCTCAACCTCTTTAATGCCTTTGCTGACTTTTACAACCGGCATCGGGCATGGCAAACCTTTCAAATCAAATACTTTATCAGCTTTAATATCATCACTCATTTTGTTCCTCCTATCCCGGATTCACCGGCCTGTCTTAGTTGTTAAAAAATTTTTAAATCCTAGGGTTGATAGAACCCATTTCAAAAATCGTAGATCATGTTCAAGGGCAAGGCGTCGATTCGGTTTTAAAGCGGAGCGTACACGAAGTGCGTGAGCATTTTAAAGCGAATCGCAACGCAGCCATTGAGCGTGAGATGCATTTTTGAGATGGGTTCTAAATAAAAAGTTGAACTTTGCTGTTGGCGGCCTCTTCTAAAAATTTAGCGACACCGCAGAACTCTAAATTCTTGTAGTCGATCATTTCCTCGCGTTTAAATCCCATCAGATCCATGGACATCTCACAGATGAAGATCTGGACGCCTAATTCTTCCGCCATTTCCAGAAATTGCTCCAAAGACGCCACGTTCTTCTTTTTCATAAGCGATTTCATCATGGCCGTACCCATGCCGCCCATGTTCATCTTAGAAAGCTTCACCTGGCCCATCCCTTTGGGCAGCATCGTGCCGAACATTTTACCGAAGGTGTCCTTGCCGCCCACGCTCTTCTTAGCGTCTCTGAGAACCGGGGTTCCCCAGAAGGTGAAAAACATGACCGCCTCCATCCCCATGGCAACGGCTCCGGTGGCAATAATAAAAGCGGCGATAACTTTGTCAAGATCCCCGCTGAAGACCACCATCGAAAGCTTGTCTTCCGGCGTTTTTTTGCTCAGAGCATCTAATTGAGATTTTAATTCTGTAAATTGATTTTCAATATTTTGCATATCCATGACTTGTCTCCTTTGTTAGGGTGTAAAATATTTTTTTGGCAATTTGATTTAGGCCGTTAAAATCACAACTGGTTTATACTATGAACCTTTTGCTCAAATAATAATCAACTTTAGACCATCATCTCTTTGACGGCCTCCATGGAAGCTTTGAGAATATCCAGATTCGTCAATACCGCCTTACGCTGATCGGGAGCCATCTGGACCAGTACCTCGTAATGTATATTCTGAAGAAACTTATTGATATTATTTATTTTTTCTTGTCCGTCAGCTGACAGGCTGAGCAAACTGATCCGGGAGTCCTCCGGATCTTTGATGCGCTGAATTAATTTTTTCTTGATCAATCCGTCGACAATTTTTGAGACCCGGCTTTTGACCACGTTCATTTTATGGGCAATGCCTTTGGCCGTCAGATAACGTTCAGTACCAAAGAGCATCAGGCATCTAAATTCCGCATCCGGCAGTCCAAAGCGCTCACACTGATACTGCATGCGCTCCTGGCAACATTGAAATAATCTCATTATAAGTTCCTGAAATTGTTTTAATTGATAATCGGGAACCTCTAAAACAGTATCGAGGACATCTTTTTCCGCTACTTGGTTCATAGCGTGAACTATAACACGAAAAAATGGTCTGTCAAGAGTTTTTTATTATTTTTTTTAAATAAAAGCCGATATAGGCGTCAGGGCTCTAAAATTCAAAAGGACGTAATTTATGGTGGGCGCTTTCAATTTGATTTAATTTTGGAATACCGGCGTGATGGGTTCGTTCTCTCGTTGCGTGTTACGGGTTACGAGTTGCGAGTCATGCACTGCAGCGTTTCGTTTGCAATATTTTAACCCGTAACCCGCCACGCGAAACTCGAAACGCTTCAATTTCAACCAGTTGTAGATTTTCCGAAATGTTTATAATTTACTTTCACGCAATTATATACTATAATCTAAGTAATTTAAGAACATAACCATTACCACAAATACTATGGCATGTTACTGCCATTCGATAACCGGCCCGTTTTTACAAGGAGAAAAACATGCAACAAACATTACGATCGGGTTTAGTCCTCTTGTTGATGATTCCGAGCCTGATGACTTTATCGGCCTGCTCAAAAGAAGGCACTGTTGTAAAGAAGGAATCCAGCGTAAAAATCGAACAGGCGGATTCAAGCCTCGCGAAAGCGTTCGAGAATGAACCCGTAACAGAAGTTGAACTAAAGGAAGCTCCGAGAACGGAAGCTCAGGAAAAAGAGCTGCGGGCTGCCCGGATCAAATTTATGTATGAAGATATCTATTTTAAGAGGGGAAGCTACCGCTTGCAGCCTGAAGTCCGTCCAATTTTAAAACGCAAGGCCGAATTTTTAAAAAAATACCCGGAGATCTCGGTCATCATCGAAGGGCACACCGATGAACGCGGTTCCAGGGAAACCAATATTGCTTTTGGGGATCGCCGCGCAGGCGCCGTAAAGTCGTTTTTAATCCGCGAAGGCATCGAAAGGGTCCGACTCATACCGGTCAGTTTCGGCAAAGAACGCCCGGTCGATACCGGAAAAACCGAAAAGGCCCGGGCAAAAAACAGGCGGGTACATTTTGTGGTTAAGGAATAATCCGTTTGTCAAACTCTGAAGTTGCGTGTTGCGGGTTACGAGTAGCGCGTTTTCTTTGCTTTCGCTCTTGACCCGCAACACCATGCATCCCTTTACACCCTTCCGCCAACACGGCCTCTTTCCCAAATTAAATGATTCTTCCTTGATTTGTTGTCTATCTTCAGATAATCCCCCAGAGTACGTTAACTTCCCATCTCAGGTTGGATTTGTAATAAATTGAAAAGCGAACTGAAAATTGCGGTGCGGGAACTCATCGAACATGTCTTCCGGTCAGGCGACCTGCTGTTTGAGTTTCAGGGTTCAATCCGTCCGGTCGAAGGGATCCGGGCGCATCAAAAAATTCAAAATTCACGTCCCGATACCTATCAGCCCGAAGTTTCGATTTCCCACCAGGTTGAAACGGATCGGTTTCGCCTCATTATCGGCGGGCGCATCGACGGCGTTTATGCCGAACCGGACCGAACCATCATTGAAGAAATAAAAACCACCACACGAAATCCGGATTATTTTGAAAAAAATCAGCCACCGATCCATTGGGCGCAGGTCAAAACATACGCCTATATTTATGGGCGCCAACAGGGCCTGGAAGAAATTACGGCCCAGCTGACCTATTACCAGATCGATAGCGGTGAAGTCCGTACGCTCAAACAAAGGTTCGGCATTCCAGAGCTGGAGATTTTTTTTGACGATCTCATCGCCCGTTATCTGGAATGGGCCGTAACGATCATCGATTGGTCCCGGCGGCGCGATGAATCCATCCAGGATTTGGACTTTCCTTTTGTGGCGTACCGACCCGGTCAGGACAAAATGGCTAAAGAAGCGTACTGTGCGATGCGCGATCACAGTCAATTGCTCGTTGAAGCGACGACCGGTATTGGCAAAACCATCGCTGTGCTCTATCCGGCAGTTAAATCCATTGCCGCAAGGGTGAGCCAAAAAATTTTTTATCTCACCGCCCGGACCACCGGACGGATCGTGGCGGAAAAGGCCCTGGATGAATTACGGGCCAAAGGCCTCCGATTAAAATCAGTCACCCTGACGGCAAAGGACAAAATCTGTTTTTGCCCCGAAAGTGCCTGCAATCCGGAAGAGTGCGAATATGCCCGGGGTCACTTTGACCGCATCAACGACGCCGTCAAAGCCATCTTCGCCAGGGATGCTTTTACCCGCGAGCAGATTGCCGAAACGGCCCGGGCCTATCGCGTGTGCCCGTTTGAGTTTTCCCTGGACCTTTCTCGCTGGGCGGACGGCATCATCTGTGATTACAATTATGTCTTTGACCCGCGGGTATATTTGCGCCGATTTTTCCAGGAGGAAAACGGCGACTATATCTTTTTAATCGATGAAGCCCATAATCTGGTCGACCGCTCCCGGGAAATGTTTTCGGCGGAGATCTTCAAACAACCGGTTTTGGATGTTCGCCGGCAGTTAAAAGATAAACTGCCGCATATCTTCAAAAGCCTCGGACGGATCAACGCGTGGCTGGTAAAGGCCAGAAAAAAATGTGCAGAGTCAACGACCACCCGAAAAGCGGGTGGCTTGGATTTTACCGCCATCGGCGGGAAAAGACAGGGGCGCGAAGTGCCCCAATCGTTGCGGGTGGAACCGGGTGCGAAGCACTCGGTTTGGAAAACCCAATCAGGCAATCCGCTGGCAGAAAAAGACCCGCCGGATGACCTGATTCCGCTGCTTAAAGGATTTCTTTTTATCACCGAGCGCTGGCTTGTTCAAAATATTAAAACAGCGTTTCGCGAGAGTTTACTGGATCTGTATTTTGCCGTATCCGGATTCATCAGAGTTGCCGACCAGTATGATGAATGCTACACAACCTGTTATGAAAAAATAGGTAAGGATCTGAAGCTCAAGCTGTTCTGTATTGATCCTTCGATCCATCTCGAAAAAGCCCTGGACCGATGTCAGGCGGCGATATTTTTTTCAGCCACCATGACCCCGATGGATTATTTCAAAAAAATATTGGGCTGTGATCAAAGCGCCCATCACTTGATTCTGCATTCACCCTTTCCCGGAAAAAATCTGGGCCTGTTCATTTCAGATCAAATTTCGACCTATTATCGCCACCGGGATCAAACCGCAGAGCAGGTAACCCGGATCATTTCCACCCTGATCGAGCAAAAAAAGGGAAACTATCTGCTTTATTTTCCTTCCTATGTATACATGCGCAAAATCTATCAGTCATATACAGCCCGCTGCCCGCAAACTGAAACCATCCTGCAAAAACCCGGCATGGCGGAATCTGAAAGAGATATGTTTTTAAGGCGTTTTTCTCAGAACAACCCACAAACCCTGCTTGGATTTGCAGTTATGGGCGGAATTTTTGGTGAAGGCATCGATCTGGTTGGCAACCGTCTTATGGGGGCGGTGGTCGTCGGGGTGGGGCTGCCCGGTATCAGCCTGGAAAGAGAATTGATCAAGGAATATTTTACCAATGCCCTGGGCGCAGGGTATGAGTATGCCTATATTTACCCGGGCATAAACCGGGTGCTGCAGGCTGCTGGTCGCGTGATCCGCACGGAAAATGATCGCGGAGTGGTCCTATTAATCGATCAACGCTATTCCCGCTTTCAATATAAATCCTTGCTGCGCGAAGAATGGGATCCGATCAGGGTGCAGGATGCCCGGCAGCTGGCCGATGGTCTGCGGGAGTTCTGGAATCAGTAAAGAGCGGCCCATGGCCTCGAAGAGCAGCCCAACGGGCTTTCAGGAGCGCCCCTACGGGACTATAGGAGCGTTCCTTCGGAACTTTAGGTTCAAGGCTAAAAATATTTTCAACTCAACAAATATCTTTGGGTTTATAGCCTCAAGCGTAGCGCTCTTAAAGTGAAACGCTCATCTAGTCCTGACGACGTCAGGACGATCAACAAACGTTAGCGAATTAATTGCCGGCGATTGATGTTCTGGTTTTCCCCGACCGATTAAAAATTATTCTTTAAAAGCGAATAAATTGCCCTAACGTTTGTACTTTCCCATCAGCTGGCCTTCAGCCAGGATATGACCTTGCATGGCTTCGAGCAGCTCGGCCTTGGTAACGCCACTGTCCAGATTGAGCTCGGCATCCAGAGCATAAAACTTAAAATAATATCGATGCGTACCTCCGGGCGGACAGGGTCCGCCGTAACCCAGTCTGCCAAAATCATTTGTACCATTTCGGGCGCCGTTTTCCAGAGCGGCATCCGACGGTATTTCAGCCGGCAATCCGCTTGCGCTGGACGGAATATTAAACAGCACCCAGTGCACCCATGTGCCCATAGGCGCATCCGGATCATCGCAAATCAGTGCCAGGCTTTTGGCGGTTTCGGGGACAGCGCTCCATGATAAATCCGGGGAAACATCCGGCCCGTCGCAGGTATATCGGGTTGGTATCATTTCGCCTTCCGAAAATGCCGTGCTGTATATTTCTAATGCCATTTTTCACCTCCTGCTGTAAATGTTAGGCGGGTTAAAGTGTTGCGTCCCGCAAGTAATTTACAAAACACGGTTTTATTTTAGATCATATCAGGTTTCAGGTGTCGGGTTTCAGGTGTCAGGAAGATACAGAGGACAAGGGGTAGACTGTTTTCTGTCTTCGACTCGGCTGAGCCGTTCGGCCCTGAGCTCACGGCCGATGGGCTCGTCGCAGGCTGTCATCTGACCTCGGTTCTCTGTTATCTGACATTTGACACCTGACGGATTTGAGAATATACTTTAATTTACCGGAGGGGTAAATGAAATCTTTAATCATGACCGCATGCATTTTGTTGGCGGGCTTTTTAAATTCGAGTCTCATCGCCGGAGAGGTCTACACATGGACCGATGAAAACGGAAATTTGCATGTAACCGACACCCCGCCACCTCCAAAGTCCAAAATTAAAGACACTTTAGAGTATGAGGAAAAAACCGCCGCTGAGATCCAGGAACTTCAAAATCGTAAAAAAAAGCGTACAGAAGAATGGGAGCAAGAAAAAAAAACAGGCGGTGTCGATGCAGCAAAAAGGCAGGCCCGACAGGCGGATAAACGCGCCAAAGAAGCTGTCGAGCAAGCAAACCAAATTACCAGAGATGCTGAAACATATATCAGGCGACTGTCATCAACCAAAGAAAAAAGAAAACAATTTAGAAAAAAAATTGAAAGAGAAGCTCAGCGCGCGCAAGCGGCTCAAGATCGCGCCAGAAAGGCTATTGAAGATGCCGCACAGGCTGCAGAAGAAGCGCGCTTCGCCGAAGAGGAACTAAAAAAAGCTCAAGAAGAGCAAGCGCAATAAAAATCTTTCAATCCAGAATCTCCCACCTTTAATGCTTTTCCACAATACTTTTTATCACATCCAGCAGCGGCGGCTTCAGGGTCCGCCATTTGGGCTCGATCGCCCGGTCCTCATGCCAGGTAAAATCCACAACATCATATTTTTCAGAAATGATATGTTCGTTCTGTTCTCCGTAAGCCGTCTCGGGATAGTATTCGATAAACAACATACGATGCGGTTTAATATTGAACTGCCGGGTAACATTGGTGGCGATATGGCCGGTACAGCTGCGCACCGACATTCGGCTTTGCGGAATATCGGAAACAACAACGATGACCGGCCTTAGATGCGACAGGCTCTCAGCTTGCTCCTGTTCCAGGTCATATATGCGCAGCCGGCATTCACCGCTTGCCAGACGCAGCTCGCCGCCCCAGCCTTCCCATGAAAAAATATCGTCGTAAATGACCATGGCACAGTTCCCTGCACAACCTTTCTCAGACGGTATCGGCTAAATGCGCGCCGCCCGAATCACTATGCAACTCCCATCGAAAGGTTTCTTGGCTGTTGCCTTGCCGCGCGGAATATACTATAGTCCGGTTCAAATCACTAACCGGTTTCCATACGCTTGTCGTTTTTATTAGCGCATGGGCACTGATCGGAATATATACTGAATGCTGATGGCAAACAACCCTAATTTAATCCACCGCCTTGACTTTGACGCAAAGGAATTCATTCTCGTAGGTACCGCGCACGTATCCAAAGAGAGCGCCCAGCTGGTCAAAAAGGTAGTTGAAGAAGAAAATCCGGATACCGTCTGTGTCGAACTTTGTCAGTCCAGATACCAGGCAATCCGACAAAAGGATCGCTGGCAGGATACGGATATCGTCAAAGTTATTAAAGAAAAAAAATCATTTCTGCTCCTGTCGAATCTACTGCTGGCATCATTTCAAAAACGAATTGCCAGGCAACTTGACATCAAGCCGGGGCAAGAGATGATAACAGCTATAGAAACCGCCGAAACCGTGGGCGCCCAAATCCATCTTGCCGACAGGGACATCCGCACCACCCTTTCCAGAACCTGGCGGATTATGGGATTTTGGAGCAAAATAAAACTAATGTTTCAACTGATGCTTTCGCTGGGCCAAGTTGACGAGATCAAAGAAGAAGATATTGAAAAGATGAAGCAGCAAGATGTCCTGGAAGCGCTTCTATCTGAAGTTGGCAAATCGCTTCCGGCTTTAAAAACCATCCTGATCGATGAAAGGGATCAATATCTGGCTGAAAAAATTCGAACCGCCCCCGGAAAAAAAGTCGTGGCCGTTGTGGGAGCCGGCCATATTCCCGGAATCAAGAAATACTGGAAAGCCGACATCGACACCTGGACACTGGAACAGTTACCCCCCAAAAGCAAATCAATCGGTATTGTTAAATGGTTGATTCCGGCGGTAATCGTCGGGCTGTTTGTCGCCGGTTTTTTTTATGGCGGCGCCAAGGCCGGAACAGACATGATCGTCTGGTGGATTTTGGCTAACGGCCTGTTGGCCGGGGCTGGAGCCATCATAGCGCTGGCCCATCCAGCCACGGTATTAACTTCCATACTGGCTGCACCACTGACATCGCTAAATCCCATGATCGCAGCAGGCTGGGTGTCAGGTCTTGTGGAGGCCTTTTCAAGAAAGCCCAAAGTCAAAGACTTAGAGAACCTGCCGGATGATATCCTGTCGATTAAAGGGTTTTGGAAAAACAATGTAACCCGAATCCTTCTGGTTGTGATATTTACCAATATAGGAAGCTCCCTGGGAACCTTCATTGCCTTTCCGGTTATTGTAAAGGTCTTATTGGGGGTGTCACAATAAGGAGGTTTCAGGTGTCGGGTGTCAGGTGTATTGTCCGACGGCACCCGGGGACGAGTAAAATGAGGAGAATGAAATATCGTCCTCGTACTCGTCCTCGACAACCGGCTGACACCCGAAACCTGACACCTGAAACCCTTATTTTATTATGGTCCATCGAACGCAATCAGATACAACATCCGCGCTCAAAGGGCACATTGTCTTAATTATATGCGCCTGGCTGCTTCTGGCAACCGGTTGCGGCGGGCCGGCCATCCGGCCCGACACATCTTCTGCGGAAAAAAAGTCCTACCTGCCCCCGATGGGCTTTAGCATTCAAGTCGGTGCCTTCTCCAATATCGACAATGCCGTCCGCCTGACCGCATCGTTGCAGCAGCGCGGAGTTAATGCCTATCATTTTTTACACAGTTCAGGACTGTTTAAGGTGCGCTTCGCAAACTATGAAACCCGGACCGCTGCCCGCAAGCGAGCCGAGGACCTTGTAAGCAAAAGAATCATCGAAGCCTATTATATTGTTGATCCGCAAGACTATGCCGCTGCAAAAGATCAGCGCGACGGCAATGTGGAACTCAGAGAAGCGATTGTCACAACCGCCAGGCGCTATGTCGGTGTACCGTATCGGTGGGGCGGCAAATCCCCCCGGACGGGATTTGATTGCAGTGGATTGACCATGGTTGTTTATCGAATTAACGGATTGGATCTGCCGCGGTCATCCAGACAACAATGGAAGGTGGGATTATCGATTAATCGTCGCCAGCTGCGAAAAGGTGACCTGGTATTCTTCGCCACAAGGGGGGGTACCAAGGTTTCGCACGTTGGTATTTATACGGGCGGGGATAAATTTTTGCATGCACCCGGCAAGGGGCGCCAAATCCAAACCGCTTCTCTGTCCAGTAAATATTACAGCGCGCGTTATGTGGGTGCCAGGTCCTACCTTTAGTGGTGTTATTCGTTATTTATACAGCGCGTAGATAAGCATCAGGAATAAGAGGGTTTCAGGTGTCAGGTGTCAGTGTTCAGGCCTCTGGGGTTGAGCTTCAGGCGTCAGGCAAAATTTGTTGCTCAGTCCTCAGTCCTCAGGCCTCAGCACTCATTACTAATTTTTTGATCCTGACACCCGAAACCTGACACCTTTTATCTTGCAAAGGACATACAGACTATCTAGCCTTCGGCAAAATTTCAACAATGGTGCGCCGAATCTTTTGTCCGTTATCCAGCGTAAATGTCTTTTTAACCGTTTTTAAACGGCCTTCAGCAAACATCTGGATACATTTCGGATAAAGCTCCCATTCCAGCTCCAGGCCTTTTTTTCGGATTGAATCAATCGTATCTTCATCGGAAATCGGAAAGGCCCGCTGACCGATTATCGGCCCGGTATCTTCACCGTAATCAATAAAATGAACCGTACATCCGCCTACCCTACAACCATAACGAAAGGTGTCGCCGTATCCGTCTACGCCGGGAAATGCCGGAAGCAAGGCCGGATGAATGTTCATGATACGGGGATTGTTGCGATCCAGATTGATTCGATCTATGAAATAAGGGGACAGATTTCGCATGAAACCCGCCAGCACCAGCAGGTCAACGGGATAGCGTTCCATCTCCTTTAGCAGTTTCGCCTCGACAATCGCTCGTGTAGTTAAAAAGTATTTCACCCTGTTCGCATCACGCCTGCCATGAACAAGAGATTGCTTTGAAATAAGTTCCTCAATGTCAAAATCACCCGGCAGGCTTATCCTGGATGGGTCCTCCTTAAACTTGCGAATAATCGCAGGGTAATCAACGACAAAGGATGGTATATTGTATTTTGCGGCCCTTTTAAGGCCATCGGCTTTGGTGTTATCAGATCCGATAAAAGTCAATTGCCCGCTGACGTTACCTTTTTTACAGGCATCGATAATGGCCTGCAGGTTTGATCCGCCCCCGGAAATAAGGGCCCCGATACGAATTTTTTCTCCCACCTTCAAAGCCTTTCCACCACCTGGATTTTCAGAATTTTATAACTAGAAGCTATCTCAA
The DNA here is from genome assembly GCA_030145015.1 of Desulfobacterales bacterium. Next base: position 4,350 of record JAQYWI010000010.1, on the reverse strand, counting down.
AAATGCATTTAACACCCGATGGTAACGTTTTAGACCGATAAAACGTGCTTATAACAGCAAGTGCGCTAAAGTGACAAGTGAACTAAAGTGACTAAAGTTAAGGAATTCTGCCCGTCGAGAGCCTCCCTTCGAGAGCCTCAGGGTCTAACGACAGGGTCTAACGGCTGGGTCGAACGATCAATTTTTTTAAAAGATGGAGCGCGAGCGACGCCATAACTTTAGGCACTTTAGCTCATTTTAGGCATTTTAGGCACTTTTAACTTTGCAGCACCTTTGGAACTTTTTTTCTCTGTCTTCCAAGATGAACTGCTAGTTTTGAGATAGCTTAAAGTAAACACAAAAGCAAATTTAAATCCGCTGTTTTCGAGGCGCTTTGGCTATTGCGCTAAATCATAAAGTTGCCAAAAACTTTAATCCAAATCAATGCTAAAGTTTTAAATCACCAATTGACACCGATTTCAACTTTCACTATAACCGTTTTCAATTTTCATAATAAAAAGGGCGGCGGATGACGGTGCCGGCCTGAAGACATCCTGCAGCGCACACGGCAGATCGCCGGGGAGCGGTCGAGGTTGACAATATAACCGCTTATAACTATTATTGAATAATTGATTAATTTCGATAAGGAAAGGATAAAAAATTATGGCGGAAGGCATCGTGGAAGTCGATGACGGAAATTTTGAAACAGAAGTTTTGCAGGCAGATAAGCCGGTGATGGTGGATTTTTGGGCCCCCTGGTGCGGTCCGTGCAAAGCAATTGCGCCCATGGTTGAAGATCTTGCGAACGCTTTCGGCGAAAAGGTGAAGTTTGCCAAATGTAATGTTGACAACAGCCCTGTCACCCCGAGTAAATATGGTATAAAAGCGATACCCACGCTCATATTTTTCAAAAATGGCGATGTGGCAGATCAAATCACCGGAATGGTGGCGAAATCAAAATTGGAAGAAGCGTTAAACAAAGTTGTGTAAGGTTTGAGACAGGTAGGCGCTTAGCGTTGCGCTACTTCAGGAAAACTTGAAGGTTGAAACCCATGGGGCGAATAGCCATTGGATGCCTGATTATATGGCTGGTGTTAACCGGTTGTAGTTCACTTCAGAACAGCATCGATAAAATTTTGGGAACTGACGAGGGGGACAGTGCCCAAGAACTCGCATGGGATGGAATGGATGCCTATGAGAATGGGAAATATCTCAAGGCGATCGAAAAATTTCAGAAGATTAAAGACTTTTATCCCTTTTCAAAATATGCCATCTTGGCAGAATTGAAGATCGCCGATGCGCATTATCAGCGTGAGGAATACGAAGAAGCCATATTTGAATATGAAAATTTTGAAAGGCTGCACCCACGCAACGAAGCCATACCCTATGTCATATACCAGATCGGCAGGTGTTATTTCGATCAAATCGATACTACGGACCGCGATCAGACATCAGCCCGCAAGGCGTTTGAAGCGTTTCAACGCTTACAAAAACAGTTTCCTGAAGATCAATACGCTCGCAGATCAGAGGAACACATCAGCAAAGCCCTAAAAAGCCTGGCCGGAAATACGTATTATATCGGTGAGTTCTATTACAGGACCAAACACTATAAAGCCGCATTACGTCGATTCATGTCGCTCATCTCAGACTACCCGGATGTGGGCTATCACCAACAAGCACTTGAATACATTGCCAGGTGTGAGGCAGCTATCGCGGAAGAAACGTCAGAGTAAAAAAGGCTTTACAGACGCTTTTTTATGGTGTATTAGCCCAGTCTTTAATTGAAATTGATTTAGAAATATCGATTTGAACGCGGAGTATAGGATTGATAAGGAGAACTCAGAATGTCAAAAGTCTGTGAAATATGTGGCAAAAAACCCATGGTTGGACATAATGTCAGCCATGCGCATAATTTGAACAAACGCCGCTTTAATCCGAACCTGCAGAGGGTGCGGACCCTCTCCAGCGGACGGGTTAAGAAAATGATGGTCTGCACCAGTTGCATTAAATCAGGCGTTGTTGTCAAGGCGCCCTAACCGACCCGCTTCACCTCCTGAACATGTTTAACCTTTTTAACAGCGGATACAATCTTTTCTAAATGGGCGGTATCCTCCACGCCAATGGTAAAAAAGCTGTCAACCATCTTGTTTTCCCGGGTCTCTGTTTTTGCATTCAGGATATTCGCGCCGAATTTGCTGATATTGCCTACCACATCGGCCAGTAATCCAACCCGATCCTGGGAAATGATTCGGATTTTTACCGGATAGGTTTCAGTGACTTCCTGATTCCATTCCACCTCAATTTGCCTTTCAGGATTCATCCTTAGCGCGTTCACACAGTTTGTGCGGTGAATGGTAACGCCGTATCCCCGTGTAATGTATCCGATAATGGAATCTCCGGGAACCGGTTGACAGCATTTGCCAAACTTAATCAGAATGTCATCCACCCCTTTTACCAGCACCCCGGTTTTGGGTTTCTTCTTTCGGACCCGCTCCATCAATTTGTTGAAAATCGATTCATCGACTCCCGCTTCATCGACCTTGGGAGCGAACTTGCGCAGCACCTGCAGCGGTGTAATCTTGCCATAGCCCACATTGGCGATCAGGTCATCGACGGCCCTGAATCCGAATTGCTCGACGACCTTCATCATCTTTTCCGATTTGACCAAAGTGTTAAAATTCAGCTTTTCCTTTCGAAAGGCCTTTTCGCACATCTCCCGGCCCAGGGTGAGGCTTCGTTCGGTCTCCTGAATTTTTATCCAGTGTCTGATTTTTGAGCGTGCTTTTACCGTTTTGGCAAAGTTCAGCCAATCCTTACTCGGGTGATGGTTCTTGGAAGTGACGATTTCAACGATGTCGCCGGTTTTTAGCCCATAAGGCAGCGGCACCATCCGTCCGTTGACTTTTGCTCCGGTACATTGATTGCCGACTTCAGTATGAATCATATAGGCAAAATCGACCGGTGTGGCGCCACGCGGCAATGTTTTCACCTCGCCGCGAGGGCTGAAAACGTACACTTCATCGGGAAAGAGATCGATGCGGACATTCTCCATGAATTCGCCTGGATCCATGAAATTTTCCTGGTTTTCTACAAGGTTCTGGATCCAGGCAAATTTTCGGCTGACATTTTCATCGAGGTGCTTGCCTTCTTTATAACCCCAGTGGGCGGCGATACCGGCTGTGGCGACTTTATCCATCTCCCATGTGCGGATCTGAATCTCAATGCGCTCCCCAACCGGTCCAATCACCGTCGTATGCAGGGACTGGTACATATTCGTCTTCGGGCGCCCGATGTAGTCTTTAAACTTATGATCGATCGGCTTCCATAGTGAATGGATGTGGCCCAGCGCCTCGTAGCACTGTGGCACCGTAGCAAGAATGATCCTAAAGGCAGTGATGTCATAGATTTCCTCAAAGGGAAGGTCTTGGGAAATCATTTTGTTATAAATGCTGTAAAAATTTTTGCTGCGACCCAGCACCTCGCACGTTAACTTGGCTTCACCCATCACCTTTTTGATGTAGCCTTTCACCGTTTTGACGTATTTTTCACGCTCAATCTTGGATTTGCTGACAGCGTTTACGATTCTGGCATATTCGTCCGGCAGGACGTACTTAAAGGAGGATTCTTCGAGTTCATTTTTCATCCAATAAATTCCGAGGCGAGCGGCGATGGGTGCATAAATGTCGAGGGTTTCCCGGGCAATTTCCCTTCTTTTGTCGGAATTGTGAAATTGCAAGGTCCGCATATTGTGCAGCCGGTCGGCCAATTTGATAAGAATGACCCGAATATCGTCCGCCATAGCCAGGAACATCTTGCGGATGCTTTCGGCCTGACGGGCCCGGGAACTGCCAAAGGAAAGGCTGCCGAGTTTGGAGACGCCGGATACGATATGCATGACTTCCGGGCCAAACAGCGTTTTAATTTCTTTCGGGGTAGCGGGCGTATCCTCGATGACGTCATGCAGGATGCCGGCGGCAACGCTTTCCGGGTCCAATTTCATATCAGCGAGAATCCCGGCCACCTCAAGGGGGTGAGACAGGTAGGGTTCCCCTGAAAGTCGCACCTGGCCTTCGTGAACCCGCGCGGAATAAATATACGCCCGTTCAATGATATCCAGGTCGGCATCAGCAGCGTAATCAGTAACCTTATCGACTATATCATTAATCCGGATCAAGGCAGGTTGTTCGCTATTTGTTAGTGGTTATTAGTGCAAATGAGCTAAAATTAAAAATGATCTAAAATGCCTAAAGTTATGGAATTCTACCCGTCGAGAGCCTCCCGTCGAGAGCCTCCCGTCGAGAGCCTCCCGTCGAGAGCCTCTGGGTCGAACGACTGGGTCGAACGATCATTTTTATAAAAGATGGAGCGTAG